>CAIYXP010000333.1 GCA_903930145.1 uncultured Methylococcaceae bacterium | reverse complement strand
CGTGCGTAACATCAGTTAAGTACCTTGAAAAGCGTGGCATATTCTTTTCGTTCCCATTGGATCTCGACTTTGCGATGCTTCTTGCCTATCCCGATGCCTACGATGTTGAGGAGGAAAAAGTTGATATTGCAACAATTAAAGCAGTCTTAGGGAAATCCCACCACGATTCATCTCAATACAGCGAAGAAGAACGCAAGCTATTCGGCACATACCACCAGCGATTCAAGCTTGGCAGCAAGCCGGCAGCACATATTGATGCTCTTGCGCAACTAAGCGACAAAGAATTACTCGCGAACATGCCGGAATCGCTTGGACGATTGGCGGATGCAGTGATTGCAAAACTCGCGGAGTTGCCCGAATGATTCCAGCCGCCACATGGTTGCCCGCAGACGGGCTAACACTTGAAACGAATGCCGAGCGGGCAGCGAGGGAGCAAACGCACTGTCTTGCGTTGACCGCAGGGCCGGGCGCGGGCAAGACGGAAATGCTTGCACAGCGGGCGGATTTCCTGCTGCGCACAGGCACATGCCGCTACCCTAAGCGGATTTTGGCAATATCTTTCAAGCGTGATGCCAGCAAAAACTTGAAGGAGAGAGTTCAGCGACGTTGTGGTTCCAACCTTGCCTCACGCCTTGATAGTTACACTTTTGATGCCTTTGCCAAACGCATCATTGATCGCTTCCGAACACTGTTGGCAGGTGATGACGCTCTTGATGCGGATTACACAATCGGGGGCAAAAGAATCACCCGAAAGCAGATTGAATTTAGCGACTTGGTGCCTTTGGCGATTCAAATATTGAATAAATCCGTTATTGCTAGAAATGCACTCCGTCAGACTTATACGGATGTTTTCTTAGATGAATTCCAAGACTGCACGAACAAACAATATGAGCTAGTGAGGATTGCTTTTAAGGGCGCATCCATTCGCTTAACTGCTGTGGGTGATACCAAACAAAAGATAATGGGCTGGGCTGGCGCTCTTGATGGTATTTTTAAGACATTCGCGTTAGATTTCAAAGCAGTACCCCTCAATATGTATCTCAATTTTCGCTCGAAGCCACGCCTACTGCGGATGCAAAACGAGATCATTCGAGTACTTGATCCTGATTCTGTTATGCCTGATGAGCAACTTATAGGCGATGAAGGAGAGATTTTTGCGTGGGGTTTTGATGACAGTCGGGAGGAAGCAAAATGCTTGGCTGAAGTAATCGCTAATTGGGTAAGAGATGAACAAATGTCACTCTCGGAAATCGCCATATTGGTATCCAGACAGCCTGATTTATACGCAGACCATCTTATGGCGGAACTCGAAAAGCAGGGTATTCCCTTCCGCAACGAGCAACAAATGCAGGACATCACCACAGAACCTGCCGCTCGGTTAATCGTCGATTATCTCTCCTGCCTCTATGGTCAGCGCGAACCCAAAGCTTGGACAAGGCTGACGAATCAACTGGCTCCGTTTGCTGACGACGAAGTGCAAGCAAGCATTCGGCAGGATTTCCAGGGATTTATTCAGCAGCAGCGAAAATCCATAATTCTCGTTGAGGCTCGTGAAGAGTCTTTATTAGGTTGGTGGGATTACGTGCTTGGCTTCCTTAAGAAAGTTGGCAATGAAGCTGTGGTGGCGCTTTCGCATGATTATGAATCGGAAGTTAGGCTTAAGGAGGTCATCCGTGACACCAAGACACGAATTGAAGAACTTCTTAAACTCGAACCAAATTTACCGAAAGCCCTTGAACGCTTTTCGGATGACCAAGCTGTACGCATACTGACCATACACAAAAGCAAAGGATTAGAGTTTGATTCAGTCATCATTCTTGGTGTCGAGAAGCAAACCTTTTGGGGCAAGCCTGATGAAGAACGCTGTGCTTTTTTTGTTGGCGTTTCGCGTGCCAAACGGCGGCTTGTTATGACTGTAAGCCAGCGCCGGGAAACGCCTCCATCGAATCCAAATAGGTGGCAAGAACAAAGAAATCCACATACAGAATTCCTTGGCTATGCCAAGTCCTTTTTGGGCCCATAGGGGTCGCTTCAGAAAATGCAAAAAATCGTACGCTAGATGGTTAAGTCGCGAAGCTTGTCAAGGGTTTTGTTTTTCCATTTCACACAACGGCCTAGATTGCACGTCCGACCCGCTCGTTGGGGTTTCCGTTTGCGCACCGGTCGGTTCGGTTGATGGGGTGTCCAAACCTTCCGGCCCCAAAGGGTCGGCTAATTCCCCAGCCGCCTCCCTAACCTCATCCCCCTTGCCCCGCCTTGCCGCCGAAACCCTTGCCCGCCTTTCGATGTCAACGATCTTTCGGCCCAACCTGAGCAGCCTCTGCTGCCACTGGTAAACCCCGTTCCCGCGCTGCTTGTTGCCCATCACCCCGCATAGCCAGAGTGTGTCCAGCGAGATCATCAGCGCATCCATCTTTTGCAACAAGGCGGCAAACTGTGCTGCCTGTGGCGACACGATGCGGATTTGAACCTGTCCGGGATGGGTGTACCGTGGAATGGCGGTAATGCCGTTGTCCTCCTTGAGCTTGTCAAACCTTGCCTGCTCGTTTTTGATTTCTTTGGCGCATTCGCCAATCATCTCGCTGACCATGTTTTCAACAGAATCCGCCTCCTGGCTGTCGCCGATGATGCGCAATATCACGTCGATGGCGTACAGGGCTTCCACCACGCGGCGGAATTCGCGCTCGTAAACCCTTTGCGCCTGCTCGCTTTGCAGGGTGACGGTCTGGTCGAACACGGGGCGGCTGTAAGATCGGGCTTTGGCTTCTGCCATGGACTGTCCTCATAGTAGTTAAAAGTGAAATGGGTTTGGCCTTCGATGGTAGCGCAAGCCGGTTTGATACTGTCTTCAAAAAGATGCCGGATTTAGCCATCTTTCCGAACACCGTAGAGGTTGAAAATGCGTTACAAATGGCACTGATCCGTCGCTTGGATTTTCCATGCGATTTCAATCCCACGTTTCACCATTGAAACCGGGGAAGCGCAAGCTGGGCGCTCTAAAAGAACAGCCATTTTTTTACCAACCCTGTCCGGGGGCGTTTGCATTTCCCGACAGGGGCTTGCCCGCCTTCGGAAGTCCGGCGCACCGCACACGCCGGGTTTGACAACGACCCCCGAGTGCGGCGGGTAGGAGAGCAAGCATGTTGAACAAAGTCCAACTCATCGGCAGACTGGGCCGTGAACCCGAAGTCCGCTACACCACAGAAGGCAAATGCGTCGCCAATCTGGCTATCGCCACCTCCGAGTCCTACAAGGACAAGGCCACGGGCGAAACCCGCCAAGAAACCGAATGGCACCGGGTTGTCCTGTTTGGTCCGACCGGCGATGTCGCCGCACGGTATCTGAAAAAGGGCAGCTTGGTATTCATTGAAGGGCGCATCCGCACCCACAGATGGCAAAACCAAGCGGGCCAAGACCAGTACACCACAGAAATTCTAGGCCATGAGATGAAAATGCTGTCCGGCAAAGGGGAATCCAACGAGGGAAGCCCCTCGACCGACTCCACGACCAAAGCAGCCGATTCAAAACGGTACGATGCCAAACCCGACCCAAAAGGCGGCGGCGGTCACAGTCCTGCCAAGACTGCCGAGGGTGTTGACTTCGAAGACGACGACATACCCTTTGTTTCGGCCTTCAGGCTGAAGCTAGACCGGCTAGGGCGGCCTTTCGCCATTCTGTGACAACTGACACACGCTGTAATTTTCTTGACAGTCAATTCTGACGGCTTGGACAAAGGCTAACAAACCAAAGCCGTTGCCGAACCCAAGCCAACCATTCAACCCACCAACCCGAACCGGGGGATGCCGTCAATCCCTCTCGGGGTTCATGGTGTCCCCCATTAGGAGGAAGCCATGAACAAGACACTGATCCAAAAATTCGCCGAGCGCTTTTCCGTCGATTCCGACAAGGTACTCGACATTCTCAAGGCCACTGCATTCAGGCAAAAGGCCGGTTCCGCGCCCGTCACCGACGAGCAGATGATGGCCCTGTTGATCGTGGCAGATCAATATGACCTTAACCCTTTCACGAGGGAAATCTACGCCTTCCCCGACAAGCAGAACGGCATCGTGCCGGTCGTCGGCGTGGACGGGTGGTCCAGGATCATCAACCAGCACACCAACTTCGACGGCATGGAATTCCGGGCCTCCGACAAGCTTGTCGAAATGCCCAGTGCGAAGCCATGCCCGGAGTGGATGGAGTGCGTGATGCACCGAATAGACCGCAAGCATCCCACCGCGATACGCGAATACCTCGACGAGGTTTACCGCGAACCCTTCACCGGCTTCAAGGACGGTCGCAGCTACACCATCAACGGGCCTTGGCAATCGCACACCAAGCGGTTCCTGCGCCACAAGACCATGATCCAAGCTGCAAGACTGGTCTTCGGTTTTGGCGGCATCTTCGACCAGGACGAGGCGGAACGCATACTGGAAAGCCAAGCCGAAAACCTTTCTACAGGGACGGAGTTGACGGCGGTTGTCGTCAGCAGCGAAGCCAGCCCCGAGGCCAGACGCATGGCGACCAAGCTCATCGCACGGGCGGAAGGCAGCAATGCCTGGCAAGCCGCGATTGACTACGCCAGCGAGAAGTTCAAGGGGACCGATTTGGATTATGTGATTGCCGAAATCAACCGGGCCAAGCTGGAAAGGCAGCCCGTGCTGACGGCAGAGCCTCAACCTGTTAATCCGCAACAGGCTCAAACCACTGAACCGGCACAAACCCAAGCATAATCCCGTTGACCCTAACCCAGCCGGGGCATGATAGCCCCAAAAGGGTAATCAATGCCCCGGCATCCTATTGGAGGATGCCATGAAAGACAACACCATCACCAAATCTGCCAATCAGGTCCCGCTCCATGCTGACTGGCAACGCTACGAAACCCCCGCCGTGGTGCGCAAGCACGGGCGGCAGTTCCTTGAGCGCATCTGGATGAACATGGAGGGCGAGAACCCGGATGCCACCATTAGCCGGATTGCCAAACGGTTCGGCGCACAGGTCGGCGAATCTAAAGACACGACGATGACGCTGCTGTCCTTCGACAACTTGGAGCGGGCATTGGCTTGCGCCCACACCTTGCGCGAAGCCGGGGAAACACTCTCCGTGGTGGCACAACTGGGCGTGAGGCGGCTGCCATGAAGGTCGCTGACCTCAAACAGCGCACCCCGGAATGGCACGTCTGGCGCAATGCCGGGGTGACTGCATCGGACGCGGCGATCCTGATGGGTTCGCCCTACAAGACTCCGTGGAGGCTGTGGGGGGAGAAGCGCGGTTTATTGCTACCGGAAGACCTGTCCGGCAACCCGCACGTCCGTCGCGGCATTTGGGACGAACCCGACGCCAGACGGCGGTTCGAGGAACGCCACGATGTCATGCTGTTGCCGATATGCGCCGAGTCGGACGAGGAACCCCTACTGCGGGCCTCGTTTGACGGCATCACCGACGACGGCATTCCGGTCGAACTCAAAGCGCCGACCGAGGAAAACCTGCGCGAGGCCAAGGCCAACGGCACCCAGTCGGAAATGTACAAAAGGCATTATGCCCAAGTCCAAGCCCAAATCTTCGTGTCCGGGGCGGACAAGGGTTTCCTCTCGCTGAAATGGCGGAATGACTGGCTGGATTGGGAAGTCCCCCGCGACGAAGCCTTCATCGGCCAAATCGTCGATGCGGCAAGGGCGTTCTGGGAATGCATCCTTACGGCCAAAGAGCCGCCGCTCGACATGGAGCGCGACATGTACGTCCCGGCTGGCGAGGAACTGGATGCTTGGCTGAAGCTCGCCGCCGACTACCGGCAGCTTGACGAAAAGCTGGCATCTTACCTTGCGGAGGCCAAGCCCATCGAAAAAAAGATGGACGAGTTGGAAAAGCGCTTCCTGTCTATGATGGGCGAGTTCACCCTGGCCGAATCGTCGGGCATCCGCATCAGCCGCTACCTTCAGCGCGGTTCCATCGACTACAAGTCCGCGCTGTTGAAGTTGCAGGCGGGCATCCAAGAAGGCGATCTGGAACCGTTCAGGCGAAACCCGTCCGAAAAGGTGCGTCTGACCCTGCGCGAAGAGGGCAGCAAGCGCATTGAAGTGCCGTTCGACCCGGAAGCCCTCAAACAGGCGGCGGGGCAGGACTACTACTTCTGAGAGGGACGGCTAGAGAAGTCAGTAATCAACGCTACAACTAAAACGAGCAACATTCTTAAAAACCCCAAGGGGCGCATCACCGCCCTTGGGCTTTGATGCGCCCCAAACCCATGACCCATCAGGAGGCGCATCATGAACGAAAACATTTACGACGAATACAAAGCCAATCGGCAAAACCATTCCGTGCCAGCCCGTTTAGCATTGGGGTGGACACGCCAGCGTCATAAACTACTGGACAGGATGGCCCGTTTGCAATTTGTGTGGGCCATCCGTGACGGACAATGCCACCAAGCCCGTTGGAAACAGGACGGCTTCGACATCAGGGCCGTGGTGATTGGCGACCCGGACGGTTGGTTCGACACCGGCATCTTCATGTACGGCAGGTTCGCCAACCAATGGCAAGCCGGAGCCGTCCGCTATTGGCAAGGAAACGGGCGTTCCTGTCAATGGTTCGTCCCGGCAGACTTTGGTTATCGCCATGAGTATTACCGCCGCGCCTGCGACTTTGGCGACGGCTGGTCTTATGTCGGCATCAGGCTAATCGTCTCCAAACAGGGCGTGACGCTGGCAACCGAAACCCGCACAGGGTTGGAGTCTGACGCGGACATTGATGTCTTCACCGAGGCCGCGCTTGAACTGGCGGACATCGCAGTGCCGGAAGCCCAAGCCAAGATGAAGGAACTGTGCGATTGCGGCAAGGCGGCTTGAGACAAAAGCCACTTACAAATTTCCGCCTGTAATCGACACTTCACCCCAACCACGGTTGGGGTTCTTCACTCGCGTCTTTTGGTGCTATAGTGCGTTAGTAACCCATCATTACACAACAAACGAGGTATTCATGAGCGTCATCAAAACAATTGGCTCCAACGGCCAGATTTCGCTGGGCAAGGAACACGCGGGCAAGTCCGTGCTGGTCGATGAGGTCGAACCGGGTGTCTGGGTCGTCAAGATCGGCCAGTTCGTCCCGGACAGTGAACGCTGGCTGCATGCCCCAGAAGCCAAGGCCAAGCTGGACGAGGCGATTGCATGGGCCGAAAAGACCAGGCCATCCGACAACCTTGCCGAAATCGAGGCCCAAATCCATGGCGGATGAGACCGTCTTGCTGGATTTGAACAGCCCGGTCTTCCAGCGCGACCTGTTCGCCTTGGAAAAGCGGGAGCAAGTTGCCTTGCTGTCCACACTGAAACGCATACGGGCAATGACTTGGCGGCAGGTCTACGCGGATTCGGGGCTTAAATGGGAAGCCATCCATTCCCGGCTGGGTCCGGGAGGGCAAAGGCTTTACAGCCTGCGGGTCAGCCAATCTTTCCGTGCGGTGGCCTATCGCGACGGCGACTGGCTCAGGCTGTTGAGCCTGCACCCGGATCACGACTCCGCCTACCACTGAAGTTTAAACAAGCCAAAAACCGATGGAGCCGGTTTTCCCTTGGCCTTGGGAAGCCCCAAGGCCAGAGAAAAATCTGTTTCCGCCATTCAATATTTTAGTGCCTTCCATTTGGAAGCGCTGAACCCTGCCCAGTGCAGGCGTTCCGCCATCGGGCGGCGGGGGAGTCTGTTCTCCTCCGTGCCGGGTGCGTCAAGCCCGGTTTACATCATCAACTGACCCGCCGCAAGGCGCATTTCACCCACAGGGGGGCATCTTCCCCAGTGGGGCGGCTGTCTCCCCTTTTTTTAAAAAAATCGGAGGCAGACATGAAACGAAACCAAAACCGTTGGGCATCAAGGGCATCGCGCCTTGCCGCCCAGAACACCCTGCTGGAACTGGCGGATAAAAAACCCGCCAAGGTTGCCGGCGCGTTGGTCGAAAACCCGGATATCTTCCGGGAATTGAAATTCGACTTGGCAAAGGCTGTGCTGCTGGCCCTGATCGACCGTGGGCAGGCGGATTTGCTCCGCCAACTACTCGGTTTAAAGTCCACGGGCAGAAACAAGGCCACTTTGTTGGCCGGGTTGCTGCTTGAACACGCAATCCAAAGCCAATAGTGACCCGCGACAGAATCGCGTTCCGAAGCTGAAGGGAAAAAGCGCCAATTCCAAATCCGCTTTATCCCCGATTACCGTCCGGCATGGACAAAACCAAGGGCATTGCGCCCAATCCCATTGGCTAGCGAAGTGTTTTCGCCAGCCGAATCCAACCAACCCTGCGGGGAAGTCCACACTTCCCACAGGGGGCGTGTGCCTTCCTTGCGGGTGAAACCCTGAAACAGGAGGATCGCCATGTACCAAGCATTTCAAGTGTCAACCACGTTCGGTGTCAACGCGCCGCCGAACATGTCCGTCGAAGGTTTTGCAGACATTGCAAACCCGCACATCCCGTCCCGCAAGGACTACCTGTTCCGCAAAGACCATTTGCGCGACGTGCTGGCCTTTTTGTCCGCGCCCAAGGGCGACGGGCTGTACATCACCGGGCCAACGGGTTCGGGCAAGACCTCGCTGGTCGAGCAGGTCGCCGCCCGGATCAACTGGCCGGTTCAAACAATAACCGGCCACGGCCGGCTGGAACTCAACGACCTGCTCGGGCAGTGGCTGCTGCTCAAGGGCGGCGGGATGCAATGGGCCGATGGCCCGCTGACCCTCGCCGTCCGCAACGGACACGTCCTGCTGGTCAACGAGATCGACGCGATGGAGCCTTCCGAACTGGTCGGCTTGAACGACATCGTGGAGGGCAAACCATTGTCGATCCCGCAAACCGGCGAAACCGTCAGGCCGCACGACAAGTTCCGGCTGGTCGCCACCGGCAACAGCGCCGGGGGCGGCGACCGCAGCGGCTTGTACCAAGGCGTGTTGCGGCAGAACCTGGCCCTGCTGGACCGGTTCCGCCTGATGGAAGTCGGCTACCCCGAACCCGCAGAGGAAATGCAACTGCTGGCCGGGGCCGTGCCGACCATGCCGCCCGCCGTGGCGGACAAGATGGTCAGGGTCGCCAACGAAATCCGCAAGGTCTTCGTCGGCGGCCAGGACGGTGCAGGCGAACTGTCGCTCACCCTGTCCACAAGGGGGCTGCTGCGCTGGGCGGGATTGGCGGCGGCCTTCAAGGGTGCGCCGAACGCCTTGGCCTATTCCCTGGACAGGGCGTTGGCTATCCGCGCCGAACCCGCCGAGCGCGAGGCGATCCACCGCATTGCGCAAGACGTGTTCGGCGACGACTGGCTGTAAGGGGCAGACGATGGACGAGTTTGAACTTTACCGATTTAACCACCATGACGGCTCGTCAAAAGACTGGGCCATTCGCGACAACCGCAATGGCACTTTCACCACGCGATGGGGCAAGACCGGGCCTAGGCTTACCGGCGAAAAGACGCGAAGGATGACCGTCCCGGACGAGGTGCTAGGCTTGAAGAGTGCCAAGCTGGGAAAAGGCTATGCCTTCATCGGCACAGTCTTCATGGATTCCGCTGGAAATCTGCAAGGTCAGCACCCAACCAAACAGGCCGGGATTGCACAGAAGCTTCCCATCAAGCCAAAGAGCGGCAATCGGTACGGGGCGGTTTACTGGGACGTGAAAATCGACGGGCAGCTTGTCAGCCAAGCCCGCCAAGCGTTGGGAAGGCAAATCCTAACGATTGCCGGACAGATCAAATCCGTTGGCAGCTTCAAACTGCCGCCCGGTTGGGACGGCTGGGCCAAGCTGGCCGGTTTTGCGGACGAAAAAGGCCCGACCGGCATGAACGCCCCAGACGGGCTGTCGGGCCAGGTGCGCAAGCGCCACGGCATCGTCCCGCTGCTGTTCCTGATGGCCTTGCGGGATGCCAAGCTGGAAGGTGTCAACATCGGCCTTGCCGGTGACGACGGGCTGGAACTTTTCGACCTCAAGTCGGAGGATTTCGTGTTTGATTTGTTCGGCACGAGCCTCAATGCCGTCAGGCCGCTAGCGGAAGCCTTGGGCCTGATCCAGCCAAAGATCGACCTGTCCACAATGGCAGGCGACGACTTTTTCTTTTGACCGTAAACACGCCTTGACCGTCTGGCCTTGCCAGATCGGTTTGATGCACGTTGGCTATCCAGCCATTACCAACCCCACGGGGGTGCATTTTGCCCCCAAAGGGCTTGGTGCGCCCCTTGATTTTAAGAGGAGACACGCACCATGAAAGAAACCACGTTCATTCTGGACCGCCTGCTGGTGGTCAAACTCGACGCCACCATCTGGGGCGGGCGCAAGAAGCTGCACAAGGAGGACTTGATCCTCGGTGACGGCAGCATCCTGCCACCGGAGGATCTGGCTTCGCTGGGTTCCAAGAAGATTGCCGACCCGATGGAACTGGCGGTGTTCAACCGCCTGAAGAAGGAGGCCGAGCGGGTCTGCCTGAAGGTCGGCACACGGTTCCTCGGGGCATTTGCCGTGCCGGAGGACTTCATCGGCCCGGTTCAAACGGAACTGGAGCGCATCGCCATGGGCTTCGACCTTGCCCGCGACAAATTCCTGTCCGGCTACGACGATGCGGTGAAGGGCTGGGTGGCAAAGCACCCGGAATTCGCCGAGGCGATCAACCGCGCCGTCGATCCGGTGGAAACCGTCGCGGCGAACCTGCGCTTCGACTATGTGGTCTTCCGGGTCTCGCAACCGCAACTGCCAGAGGAAGACATATCGCCGGAATTGGCGGCGAGCCTCGACCGCAGGGTCGGGTCCTTGAGCGACACCCTGTTCCGGGAAGTCGCCCAAGACGCCGCCGACTTGGTGGAAAACTCGCTGATTGGGCGGCAAAGCGTCACCCGGAAAGCCCTAAGCCCGCTGAGAAAGATGCGGGACAAGCTCGACGGGCTGGCCTTCCTTGACCATCGGGTGAACCGGGTCGTGCAAACCCTTGACGAAACTCTCGGCAGGGTGCCGAAAACCGGGCCATTGGAAGGCACTTATTTGCAGGAGGTGTTCGCGCTTGCCCTGCTGCTGTCCGACCCCGACAAGACGAGGCGGCATGGCGCTGGTCTGGTGCAGACTGAGATTGAGGCTGATGTTGATGCGGTTGCCAGCGGTGTTGAAACCCAGCCGGTTCCCCAAGGCAACGAGGGGGTTGACGTGGGCATTGAGGCTTCGGCAATAACCGAAACCTCCAGCACGTCCGAAACGAAAACCGACACCGAACAGCTTATACCGTCGATTCCTGACGGCGAAGCCCAAGCCGTGGCAAGCCAAACCGAAACGGACAGCCAGCCGTTCGTGGAAAGGCAGCCTGAAATCGAGCCAATCGCTTCGGATTCCGGCATACCTGCTTTAGAAACTTCGGAAATGTCGGCATCGGACAGGTTCAGCTTGTTTGAGGGCATTGAAGACGAATTGGAGGAGGACTCATTACCCACCCCGATTCTGGAATCGAACAAGCCAGTTGTCCCCAAAGCCCAACCTGCTGTCCAAGCGGCAATCCCATCCGAGTTTTGGTTTTGACTGTGAAATCGCAAAAGACATGAAAACAGTCAAGATTATAAATTGCGGTGTACCTCCCTTGGGATGGCAAACAGAGTTTGGTGTTTTGGGGCCAGGAGGACTTTTCCACAAGACACAGGGCTTTGTGGATGGCAACACCCACGCTGCCGCCCGTCGGGAAGCCCTGCGATTTGGTCTGGATCATTATCTCGATGAAAAAGGCCGTCGCATTTCCGTCGATAAGCTCGGCCATCCGCCGACCCATCAGTAAACCCCAATGGGGCATTCCAGCCCCATGGGGACTTGGTTTGCCCCTTTTTTCCATTTACGAGGAGCAAACCCATGAAAGACAGAACCTTGCAACGAGCATTCCCCATCGTCGCCGCCGCCATCGGGCAGCGCTTCGGCATCAAAGTCCGCGTCGGCGGGGACGAAGCCTTCACCAATGGCGAAGTCATCCAACTTCCCGGTTACGACGGCGACGACCCTGACTACAAGGATTTCGCCTGGGGGCTTTTGGCCCACGAGTCATTCCATATCAGGTATTCCGATTTCAGCCTCGATTTCGGAGACCGGGCAATACGCAGGCGGCTATGCAACGTCATCGAAGATGTCAGGATCGAGTTCGAAGGGGCCAAAGAATACCCCGGAACCAAGCTGACCATCAGGAAGGCATTCGAGAATATGATCGCCAAAGGCGTTATCCAATCCAAGCGAAAAGACGACCATCCGGGCGACATCCTCCTTGGCTATGTGCTGAAAAGCCTGCGAAACCGGGTGCTTGGACAGTCGGCATTTAAGCCCTTGTTGGACGAAACCGAGAAGGCATTGGAAGCCGCGTTCCCCAAGGGGGCGGTCATCAGGCTTAAGGGCTTGCTGTCCGAAGTGCCTGATGAATTGACTTGCGAACAGGACTGCCTGTCCTTGACCGACCGAATCCTCGACATGATCGAAGAGGAGGAACGCAAGGAGAGCGAACAAAAAGCCAACAATCCCAATAGTCCGCCGTCCGGTCAGGACAATCAGAGTCAACCGGGGGAATCTGATCATGATGATTCGCAATCCTGCCAAAGTGGGAATGCCAACGAAAACCAAGGTAGTGATCCTGAACAAGACAGTCAGGCTTCATCGCCATCCACTGGAAAGGACGACGGCGAAAATGACGATGAGGGCATGCCAAACCAAGCCAACAGCGACGGCAATGATGCCGGAAGCGGGATGGATGATGGCGGCAAACCGGCAAAGCCTTCTTCCCAAACCCCGGAAAGCCCAAGCGGTTCGGACGGTGAAAGCCAGCCAACAGGCGATTTCGCCAACAGCGGCAGTGGCATACCAAGCAACGGGTGTGGTGGGCAGGATGACGGTGATGATCCCCAGATTCCAAATTTCAACGGTCTTATTCAGAAAATCCTGAACACGACCGACGACGAACTGGAACCGGACGTCTTCGACACGGTGAAAGACCTGCTCAAGATTGACGCATCGCAAGAGTCCACTATTTGTCTGCCGAATGGAGAGGAACCAAAACGCCACGATGCCTTAGGTGTGGCGCTTTACCAAAGGGTGCAAGGCGAGTCCGGCAAAATCCGGGCGGCGTTGCAAGGCATTGTGCAGTCGCATCGTAGAAATCGGCCCGTGCTTAAGCGCAGCGGAAGTCGGATTGAAGCACGGCAGTTGCACAAGCTGCCAACCGGTGACACCCGCGTATTTGGGCGCATGGCGCACAAGCCAAACCCGAACACGGCAATGCACTTGGTCATCGACTGTTCGTCCAGCATGAACTGTGATGCCATAGACTCGTCGGGCCGCAACGTCGGAAAACGCCTTTCGCTGGCTATCGATGCTGCAATGGCCCTGTCCATGGCCTTCGAGGGCATCCCCGGCGTGAATCTGGGCATCACCGCCTTTCCGGGCAGTGACGGGCAGTCGGTTTACTCACTGCTCCGCCACGGCCAACGAATCAGACCCAATGTCGGCTACTTTGCCTTGGTGCCGCACGGCAGTACCCCGATGGCTGAGGCCATCTGGTTTGCGGCAGCATCACTGCTGATGTGCCGGGAACCCAGAAAAGTGGTCATGGTGTTGACTGACGGTGACCCCGATAGCCGGTTGTCGGCCTTGGACATTCTGGAGCGCTGCCAGCGTTCCGGCATCGAAGCGGTCGGCATCGGGCTGGGGATCGATGTCAGCCATCTGTTCCCCAAATCCATCAGGATCGACAACATCTCCCAACTGCGAACCCAATTGTTCGCCCTTGCCGAAGATTTGTTGATCACAGCGTAAGCTGAAACCTTTTGCGCCGACATCTTTTGTCGGCGCTTTTTCCATGCTGGCCTTGCTTTTGGCCTTGCCGACTGTAACCCAGTGCCTCACTGGGCCGACATCGAAAAAGCGGATTCTTGTGCCTGTTCCGATTCGGACTGGCATTCGACATACCTAGCTGGGGTATCCAAACAAACAGCCAACCGACCGCCATGCCGTGGGCTTCGCCTCCGACATGTCGCTTTCCAAACCACCCGACAGGGGAGAATAACTCCCTAGAGGGGTGTTTCTCCCTGTGCCGTCTTGAACAAACAGGGGAAACCTAACCATGTACTTTGTCATCGGACTGTCCGCAGTCGCCGCCTTGATCTTCGTCCTCTGGCTGATTGCCAAGGTATTGAAGTTCTTGGTTGTCTCGATTGCCGGAAGCATAAAACGCCTTGTTTCTTTTCGCCGGAAGCCCCGCGCAAAGCAGGCCAAGGTTCCGCCAACCATGACCCTGCCCGCCGTGGACAGGGATTGGGATTCAACCTCCCGCGAAACTCGCCGCAGCCTGCTTGAACGGGGTCCGCGAGCCAGCCGGGAAACCAGCCTTCTGTCGAACCTCGACTTGGAAATTGCCATCGGGCAAAAACGGCAGGAACTCCAATCGCTCATGGCGCAATTGGCGAACCCACGCAATAACCAGAATGCCATTCGGGGCGACCTGTTTGGCTTGGGCAGGCAGGAATTGCCCTCGCAACAAACCGCCGTGTCCGGTGGCTTTGGCCCTTTGTCCTCAAAAGGCCAAGCGGACAGGACTCGCGTGGTAGAGACCAGCCATTTCATGCATTGACGGCTTGGCTCTAGTCAACGGCCCGGTGATTTTCACCGAGCCGTAATTTTTTCACGACATCAACCCTACTGGGGCAGCCTTGCCCCTTCAAGGGCTTGGTCTGCCCCTAACCAACAGGAGCAGACCATGAACCAACACCAAACTCCTTTGTACGTCCTCGACGCTGCCGGTGAATACCGGCTGGCGGATGCGGAAACCGTGATCGCCGAAGCCAATCGGCAAGTCGCCATGAAATTCAAGCGCGGTGCTTCGCTGACCTCGCCTAATGCGGCGAAGGAGGCGATCCAGCTTCAGCTATGCGAACTGGATTACGAAATTTTCGGATGCCTGTTTCTGGACCAAAAACACCGTTTGATCAAAATGGCCGAGTTGTTCCGGGGCAGCATCGACGGCACAAGCGTCTATCCACGCGAGGTGGTGAGGGCCGCTTTGGACAGTCACGCTGTAGCGACCATTTTCTTCCACAATCATCCTTCGGGCGATGTCGCGCCCAGCGAGGCCGACAAAGCCGTCACGCAACGGCTGAAAGCCGCCTTGGGGCTGGTGGACATCCGCGTGTTGGACCACTTTGTGGTCGGCTCGGAGGGTGTCTTCTCGTTTGCCGAGGCCGGTTTGCTTTGAGGCAGGATGCCAGTCCGTCTGGAAATCCAGCCTGGACAGCCGGAATTTGACTCAGATTTTGACTTTTTTCAAACAGCGCAAGCCGGTTCTTAGCTGGCTGGCCTGCGTTTTTACAGATTGCCTTTCCGGGAAATTCCATCTGGACAGGCTCAACTTCAACCCGACCGGGAGGCGCTCCCGTTTGGGGTCTCCTCCCGTTACTTTTCAGGAGACCTTTAGATGAAACCAAACAACAACCCGAAAGTGCTGATCACCTTGTCTGGCGGTTTCGCCTATGTCTATGCCGACCCCAATGTGGACGTGGCAGTGCTCGACCTTGACGGACTGAAGTGCTCCGGCACGTCAGGTGCTGAGATAACGGAAAAGTTGAAGGATTTGATGGAAGTGGCCCGGTTCCATAGGAACAGGCACACGGGTCTTGACGGCTGTTCCCTTGGTGATGCTTGCCACCCCGACATCCCCGGTATAGAGGGAGGTTTCGCATGACCGCCTACTATGCCTGCACAACTGAAATCCACTTCCCCAAGCTTACCCCAGAAATGGAAGAAGCCATCAACGAACTCGGCAAGCTCGTCAAATGGGCCTACGATGCCAGTATTGAACAGACCATGGCCGACGACGGCACGGTCTGGATGGATTTCCAGTTTCCCGAGCGGAATTGCGGGCATGGGTTCATCGGCGAAATGGATGCCACCTTGGACAATCTCGCCCGATTCGCGCTGGATGGGTTTCATGTAGAGTACGAGTACGAGAGTGAACCCGGCGTGGACTTTTACGGGCCAACCCCGGAAGCCAAGGCCCAGGCCAAGCGTGAATGGAACTTGGAAAAGGCCACGCAGCATCTTAAGGACGAAGGGATCGACTTGCGGCAATTGCTACAACTGTTGCCGTCCATTTCATCCTCTTCGGTTGTTCAGGCAAAAGCCCAAGCCGCTTAGCCTTGATTGGATGGGCGTGATGACTGGTCAAAGCCAGCCAAACCCATCACTAGGTCTCGGAATGACTCATATTCAAGGCCACGGATGGCCGCCCATCCACGGAAACAGTCCCCGCAAGCGGGATTGTTTCGTTTCGGTGAATGGTAACCCATTCATCCCATCCCACCCGCTTTCCTGAAAATCTGCCATTCCTTATGGCTAGGTTTTTTTCAAGGCGGGATTTTTCTTATCGGAGGTAATCCATGTACCCAACGACCCTGAGCATAAGCAACAACATCGAATCCACCCCCGTCCGCCTAGCCGCAAGGGGCCGCTGGCTGTCCATTCTGGAAAGCCTATGCCCGGAATTGGAACCGGCACTGGCCCGTCCGGGTCGGCACAGTGCCTGCCCTGTCCACGGCGGACACGACGGTTTCCGACTGTACCGCGATGCCGAAGTTTCGGGCGGCGGCATCTGCAACTCGTGCGGTTCCAAGCCGGACGGGTTTGCCCTGCTGATGTGGCTGCGCGGCTGGTCTTTCCCGGACACGCTGAAGGCGGTTGCAAGCACTTTGAATGGCGTTTCGTTTTCTAGTGGCTTGCCAAGACACAAGCCGCTAACTGTCACAAAACCCAAGAATCAGGACGATGCCCATGTCAGGGGACTGCTGAGAGATGCTTGGAAAGCGTCTTTGCCTTGGGACGAACCAAAATCGTCCTTGGTGAAAGCCTATCTTCAGAGTCGAGGTCTAAACCCTGAAATACTGCCCAAGAACATGCCGTTCCGGTTTCACCCTGCCATGCCCTATTGGGAGGATGAGGTTTATCTCGGACGGCATCCTGCAATGCTGGCCTTGGTGTCCGGGTGCGGACGGCAAGCCCGTCACCATGCACCGTACTTTCCTGACGAATGATGGCAAAAAAGCCAATTTGCCTTACCCCAAAAAGTTCATGCCGTACCCGTCAGACCGCTGTTTGACCGGGGGTGCTGTGCGCCTATGCCAAGCCGAATCTGTCATTGGCATCGCCGAGGGCATCGAAACCGCACTGGCTGTCCGTCAGGCCACCGGCATGGCGGTCTGGGCGGCGTTGAGTTGCACCCTGCTGGAAAGGTTTGAGCCTCCATCTGGAACTAAGCATGTTGCCATTTGGGGGGACTTGGACCGCAAGGGTGTCGGCGGGGATTCTGCCCGAAAACTAGCCAAGCGTTTGTCCGAACGGGGCATTGCCGCCAGTCTGCATATCCCGCCAGCGTCACTGCTGGGCGATGATAAAAGCATTGACTGGCTGAATGTCCTCAACCGGATCGGGGTTCCGGGCTTCCCGTCTGTGATCTGATTCGGGTTTTTCGATTTTGCCGGCGGGGTTTCTTCTAACAGAGAAGCCTCCCGGTCAACCACAACTGCCGATGGTTTCGGCAGTTTCAACCACCGCCTTGCGGGGACAGAGAATCCCCACAAGGGGCGATCCGTTTCCCCAAGGCTTCATTTTTGAGGAAACCAAGATGTCCAAAGTAAACAAAACCACTGAAACCGCCCTGCGGGTCAACCAAGAGAAGCTGGTCAACAATCTTCGCTTCAGCTTCACCAACGCGACGACAGTTTTGGGGGAAGCCTTGCAAAATTCGAGGCGGGCAGGCGCGACCAAAGTTGAAATCGACTTCGTGCCGGAAACCAAAACCCTCACTGTCCGTGACGACGGCTGCGGGATCGGGGACTACCAAACCCTGTTCACCCTAGCCGAGTCCGGCTGGGACGCAGAAACGATAGAAAACGAGATGCCTTTTGGTCTGGGCTTCCTTTCTGCGCTTTTTTCCTGTCAGCACTTGGAGGTGGAAAGCAAGGGCGGGCGGGTGTCCACGTCCACGGCGGACATCCTGTCGTTCAAGCCGGTCAAGGTGACCCCTTGGGTGTGCTGTCCGGCTGAGTCCCGCTTCGAGGGCGATGTCTGCGGCTGCGGTTCGGCCAATGTGCAAGGGCCTGATGCCGAGGGCGTATATGATTGCTTGGCATGCGGCATTTTCTTCACCGCCGAATCCATCGGCAACCGCTGCTGGGGTGGGGTGACGACGGTCAGGCTGGGCGGTTTCAAACCCGATGCCAGCTAAGTCGCCTCGTGCCTGTCCGAGTTGGCGAAGGGGTTTCCGATCCCGGTCATCTTCAACGGGCAGGCATTACATCGACCGTGGGCATTGAATTCCGGCAAGGATTTCATAGACACGGAAATCGGCAAAGTGCATTTGAAGGGGTTCGGGCCAGGCGAAAGCTGGACAAACACATTGCAGGAGTTACAGGTGCCTGCAAGGGTTGCCGATTTACCGCACAAAAGGGCATTGGCGCGGGGATTTTGATGTCAACATTGTCCATCTGGATTTGCGGCAGTTCCATGCCAGACTGCCTGACCGCGACAAGCTGATCGACGAGGATCAAGTCGTCAAGCGGGTCAAGCAGGTTGTCCGGCAAGAGGCCATCGCGAAAATCAACGGGCTGAAGGACACGCTTTCACCTGTCAAATTCGCGGAAGGCTACGATACCCTCAGACTGTGGGATTGTCTGGCACTGCTCAACGACGTGCCGGTTAACCCTAAGGGGGTGTTGGCCTACATCCAGCACTATCCAATTAAAGAGGGTTGCAGCCCGGTCAACCTCGAACCGGCTGGCCCAGTCACCCGCGAGGACGTGGAAACAGGCAAAGTCACTATCGCCGATTTGGACGACATTGACGAAACCGGCGCAGCACCGTGGATGTTCGCTTGTCACAAGGAAATGCTTGTGTATGACAACCCGCTGGACAAAGGCCATTGGCTGTTTCAACAACTAGTCGATTTCACCAAGCAAGCCGTCCAATTGGAAATTGTCGGCGAAACCCATAGGGCTTACTTTAACGGCCAGTGGGTTAGTGGAAACACGGCCTTCTGCGAAAAATACCGCCTGACCTTTGCCGATGACAGCGTGGACATTGAGGGTGATTCAATGTACTGGGAAGACGGGGGATTGTTCATCGTACCCAAGGGCGATGCGTCCGGCTGTGTGGTCAGGCAGGCCAGTTCCTACTTTGACGTGTATGACAACTTCAACGAGTCGGTCAAGGACCAAGACGAATGGGCATTCGAGAAATTCGTCGTCGCCAACACTTCGGCAAACCCGGCCAAGGCGATTCAACGCTTGCTGCCGTCGTTTGCGGGCTGCCCCAAGGTTTTCGGCAAGTGCTTCACGCTGGAACTGGACGGGGAAGGCCATGTGCTGTCGGTGGTCGAGGCGGAGCCTGTGGAAACACGACAGGCCGCCTGACTGCCATAATTCAATCTGACTGAGTGAACCCGGACTTGTCGATATACGGCAAGTCTAGGGATGCGTTACGAGAGTAAACAATTAGTGGTAGATGGATTGATTGTCCACTGATATGAACAAAACCCACAGGTCTCTTCGATCTGTGGGTTTTTTTCAGGTCAGGGGAGGGCTGCTGCACATTTCCACCTGTTTGTGTGCAGGGAAAGATTGCTATTTGGCAAATTTATTCAGTCACCCATATGCCCTAAGAATTTGTAGGATGGTCACACTGGATGGCTGTGTCGCCGATAGTCAATTTGTATTGACATATAGCAACCAAAAACCATTGCGCGGATATAAATCATTTTGAGACTGACACCACAACATGAAATACACAATTTCAAAAAAGGAACCTTCACTATGACAGAACCGCTGCTCTGGACGTTGGATGAGGCTGGTAAGGCCATGGGCGGAATATCCTCCCGCACGGTTCGCCGTCTGATTCAGACAGGGGAATTGCAAGCCATCCGGATTCGGGGTTGCGCTCCCCGGATTCGTCCGGAAGACGTACAAACTTGGATTGAACAAAACCTGACCCCCGGCCATAATAAAGGTGCGCGGGGCAGTGTGCCCAAACAGGAGAAAAGCACATGCCTTACAAACGTGAAGACAGCCCCATTTGGTGGGCGTCATACACCGATGCCAGCGGACGCCGCATTAGGCGCTCGACTGGGACTGAAGATCGAAAAGAAGCCGTCGCCCTTGAAGCAAAATGGAAGCTTGAAGCGCACCGGCAAAAACAATGGGGAGAGCAGCCAACAAGAACTTTCGGGGACTTGATGCTCGCCTATTTGGACGGGCCAAGCCAGCAAAAACGGAGTAAGGATCGGGATGAATTCTCCGCCAAACGCCTGTTCCCCTATTTTCAGGGACGAGAGTTAGGTGGCATCACTGCCGCAGATGTTAGGGGCTACATTGCCTCTCGCCAAGCAAACGGAGTGGCTCCTGCCACTATAAACAAAGAAATCGGTTTGCTCCGAACGGCATTGAATTGGGCGAGGAATGAACTTGAGTGGGACATACCAAACCCTTTCAATGGTCGCAAGCTCAAGGAACCGGAAGGGCGAATTCGGTGGATTACAAGGGAGGAGGCTTTGAGGCTAATGGAGGCAGCAAAAAATGAGCCGAAATCTCCTCATTTGGTAGATTTTATTAGGCTGAGCCTCAATACTGGAATGCGAAGAGGGGAAGTTCTTGGACTGGAATGGAATCGTGTAGATTTAAATTCAAACCTAATCTACTTGGGGCCATCCAATCAAAAGAACGGCAAAATTGGAAGTGTTCCGTTGAACAATGAGGCGAGAGAGGCTATTTTATCTCGCAGAAGGTTTGCGACAACGAATTGTCCAAACTCTCAATGGGTATTTTCCCATGAGGACGGGACACGGCTTGGCTCAGTAAGGAAAGGATTTGACGGGGCTTGCAGAAGAGTGGGGCTAATTGATTTCCACCCGCACGACTTAAGGCACACTTGTGCCGCGTGGTTGGTACAAGCAGGTGTGACAATAAGAGAAGTTGCTGAACTTCTCAGGCACTCAGACATACGGGTTACCATGAGATATGCTCATCTGTCGCCTGATAATGTGAGAGCCGCTGTAAAGGCTTTGGAAATCAGTCACGATTCGGTCACATTGACGAATCACTCTAGCTCGAAAACTTAACTTAAGCTTCTGATTTAATTGGTCGGGGTGAGAGGATTCGAACCTCCGGCCACTGCCTCCCGAAAGCAGTGCTCTACCAGGCTGAGCTACACCCCGCGATGATGGATATTCAGTAACTACGCTCGACTGAAAATTGAGCAAGCCGAATGAGGGCTTCTTTGTAATCGGAAGCAGGCAAGCAGACGAGTGCGCGAATGGCATTATCGGCTTCTTCCCGAGCGCGACAGATAGTATACTCGATTGCCCGTGTGGACTCAATGATATCGTAGACTTCTTTGAAACGCTCACGGTCGCCTTCCTCTATGGTGTGACGCAACAATGCAGCCTGTTGCTCTGAGCCGTGTTCGATGGCGTAGATCAGGGGGAGGGTGGGTTTGCCTTCAGCCAAATCGTCACCAAGGTTCTTGCCCAAGTCTTCCGGGTCGGCTTTGTAGTCCAGGGCATCGTCAATCAATTGAAAGGCAATTCCTAACCTCAGGCCGTATTCTTTCAGATTGGTTTCAGTGTCCTCGTCAGCACCGACCAACACGGCGGCAAGTTGCGCCGCAGCACTGAATAAGATGGCGGTTTTGCGGGAAATGACTTGCAGATATTTTTCTTCATTGGTGGATGGGTTGTTGCAATTGAGCAATTGCAAAACCTCGCCTTCGGCAATCGCAGTGGTGGTGCGGGAGAGGATTTCCATGATGCGCATTTTTTTTACGCTGACCATCAGTTCGAACGAGCGTGAATAGAGATAATCCCCAACCAATACACTGGCGGAATTGCCCCAAAGCTCGTTGACAGTGTCCTGGCCTCGCCGCTTGGAGGATTCGTCCACCACGTCGTCGTGCAGCAATGTCGCGGTGTGGATGAATTCGATCACGGCGGCAAGGGTGATGTGTTCTTCGTCTTGATAGCCTAAAGCCTTGGCAACGAGTAGCAGCAGCACCGGGCGCAATCGTTTGCCGCCACTGGTGACGATGTAGTTGCCAATCTGGTTGATCAACACCACATCGGAACTCAGTTCACGGATGATGAGTTGGTTTACTTCGGCCATTTCCGCTTCGACGAGCTGTTTAATGCCGACATAGGCTTGGTTTGGCCCTTTGGCCGCCGTCGAATGAGTTTGTTGGGGGCTTGTCATCGTTACAATTGTCTCCGCTTGCGAGCGGTTATCCCGTATTTATTATTTTCAAATGAGCGAATCCTAAGAATCCGCATCCCTTGTGTCAAGTTTATTTGACAATATTGCATTATTCTAGCGCAATTTGTTTCCATTTCGGGCATCGAAAATGGCGGTGGGCCGATCCAAGCCGCCTACAGAACCCGGTAAAAAATTTATTTGGACACCGGGAAAGTAGATTCGTGCCTTGAGTTGGGTTTTGGCTGGTTTTGCCCCGCTAGGGTTGGTGCTAGTGGATACGATTGCCCCCCCGAAGGCATTGCACAAGGCAGCAGCGACCGGGTGAGCGGTCACCCTGACGGCGAGGGTGTTGCGGTCACCACGCAGCCAAGTTGGCGTTTCTGGAGTTGTGGGGACAATCCACGTCACCGGGCCAGGCCAACTGGCTAACAACTTGTTTTTCATCTGTTCCGACGCTATGTCCAAAAAGGGTTCGATTTGCCCAAAATCGGCGGCAATCAAAATGAAACCCTTTGAGGCAGACCGCCCTTTCAAGGCAAGCAGATCAGAGACGGCATGAGGGTTAAGCGGGTCACACCCTAAACCCCACACTGCTTCGGTTGGATAGGCGACAAGCTTGCCTTCGCGCAATTGTTGCGCCGACAGTTTAAGTCGCATATCCGAAATCCAAATGTTGCCGCGTATCACTCACACCTCAAGCTATGTTTGCGTCTGCCGGGTCACCCTCGTAGGGTGTGGCGTAGCCGCATTCTTTTTGTGGGCAGACTTTCTCCACGCCACGCCGTTTGGTGGTTTTAACGGTCAATATCGGCCAGCCGCAATTTGGGCAAGGTTCGGCCAAAGGCGGGTTCCATGCGGCATAACTACACGTAGGATAGGTGGAACAGGAGAAGAACAGTTTGCCGAATCGTGATTTACGCTTGATTAGGGTGCCTTTCTTGCATTCTGGGCATTGCACGCCAGAATCCTCTGGTTTTTCCAGCGGTTCAATGTGTTTGCAGTTTGGGTAGCCGCTGCACCCGACAAATTTGCCAAAGCGCCCGGTTTTCAGCACGAGAGGGGAATTGCATTTGGGGCAAGTCCTACCTTCGACAATTTCAGGTTCTGCTTGCTTGGCATCCCCATCGAGGTTGCGGGTGTATTTGCAAGTCGGGTAATTGGTGCAACCGATGAAACGGCCATTGCGGCCCAAGCGAATGGACAAAGGGCTGTCACATTCGGGACATTTTTCCTCAATGGCCTCATGGGTCACGTCGGAACGTTTCAGCGACTCGTCCTTGTCTTCGATCAACGCAATGAAAGGGCCCCAGAATTCGGCCAGCAAGGGTTTCCATGCCTTTTCATCACGCGAAATGGCATCCAACTCATCTTCGAGGTTGGCGGTGAAATTGTAATCGACATACCGGGTGAAATGCTCGGTCAAAAATTTGTTGACGATACGGCCCACGTCGGTTGGGGAGAACCGTTTGGTTTCCAGCACCACGTAATGCCGCTGTTGCAAGGTTGAAATGATCGACGCATAGGTGGATGGCCTGCCGATGCCGTATTCTTCCAAGGTTTTGACCAAGCTGGCCTCGGTGTAGCGCGGTGGTGGCTCGGTAAAGTGTTGCCCTGCGATGATTTCCTCCAGATCAACTTGTTGACCTTCCTTGAGGGGGGGGAGGTAGCTTTCATCGTCCTCGCTCGACTTTTCATCGTCGCGGCCCTCCAGATAGACCGCCATGAACCCTGGCTCGATGACGGTCGAACCATTGGCACGGAACACATTCCCTTTGCCGCAACCCAAGTCCACTGCCACGGTGCCGATGGTGGCATGGATCATCTGACAAGCCACGGTGCGCTTCCAGATCAGGGTATAGAGTTTGAATTGGTCGGTGGACAGGTGGGGTTTGACCGATTCAGGTGCCCTCAGTGCGGAAGTGGGGCGGATCGCCTCATGAGCCTCTTGGGCATTCTTGCTCTTGGTTTTGTAAATGCGGGGTTGTTCCGGCAGTTTGTCTTGTCCAAAACGGGCGGTGATCAATTCTCGAATCTCTTGCACGGCTTCATTCGCCAAATTGACCGAGTCGGTGCGCATGTAGCTCATCAAACCGACGCTTTCGCCGCCTAGGTCGATGCCTTCGTATAATTGCTGTGCCACGGTCATTGTGCGGCGGGTGGTGAAGCCTAGCTTGCGTGCGGCTTCTTGCTGCAAGGTTGAGGTGATGAACGGAGCTGCCGGATTGCGCTTGCGTTCCTTCTCCTCGACCTTCAGTACATCGAGTTTGCCTTGGCTTGCCTTGAGCAAGGCATCGCGAACCGTGTGGGCCTGTTCTTCGTTGGTTATACTGAATTGTTCCAGCTTGGTGTCAGCGTAGTGGGTCAGCCTTGCGTTGAAACCTTGGCTCTCGGTTCGGGCAGTCGCTTCGATGGACCAGTATTCTTGGGTTTTGAAGGCTTCTATCTCCAATTCCCTTTCCACGATCATGCGCAAGGCAGGGCTTTGCACTCTGCCAGCGGAAAGTCCCCGGCGGATTTTTTTCCACAGCAGCGGGGATAATTTGAAACCGACCAAATAATCCAAAGCGCGTCGCGCTTGTTGGGCATTGATGAGCGCAGCCGACAGTTTGCCAGGATTTTCAATAGCTTCGGTGATAGCCCGCTTGGTGATTTCATGGAACACCACCCGATGCACGGGCTTGTCACCGAGCAAGTCTTTTTCCTTCAGAATTTCAAGGAGATGCCAAGAAATCGCCTCACCTTCGCGGTCGGGGTCGGTCGCCAGATAAATCGCATCGGCTTTTTTGGCTGCGGCGGCTATGGCCTGAACATGTTTTAGATTTTTCTCGATGATTTCGTATTTCATGAAGAAGTCATGTTCGGGGTCGACGGCACCTTCCTTTGGCACTAGGTCGCGCACATGACCGTAGGAGGCGTGGACGTGAAAATCCTTGCCCAGATACTTTTCGATGGTCTTGGCTTTGGCCGGTGATTCAACAATGACGAGATTATGGCTCATGTGTCACTTGCGTATGCGTGTGAGGGTCAGGATTAGGCTTAAAAATGGATGAGGCTCAATGCAAATAGCTAGGCATCGATTCGTAAACCAGGTTTTCCATGCGTGCAAAAGCGATTTCCTCGTTGGGTTGGCTAAAAAGCACCATCAACACGATCCATTTCAGATTTTCCAACGAAATGGATTCATCATTCAATGCCATGACTCGATCAACCACCAGTTCCCTGCAAGCGGGTGTTAGGATGGTTGACTGCTCAAGGAACATCAATAGCCCGCGGCATTCAGTGTCCAATTTTACACACTCCTGCGCCGAATAAACGCGAAACGCGGGCAGGGACGACGAT
This sequence comes from uncultured Methylococcaceae bacterium, assembly GCA_903930145.1. GTDB lineage: Bacteria > Pseudomonadota > Gammaproteobacteria > Methylococcales > Methylococcaceae > Methylumidiphilus. The sequence continues at coordinate 21,918 of CAIYXP010000333.1, read as the reverse complement.
TGAATGGGCTTTTGCTCGGACAGAGATTCAAGCCAGTCAAATGCCTTGTTTATTTCTTTGTGTGGAAATCCGGCCTCCAGCAGTTCAGTGCGGATGGCATCCGGGTCCGGGCTCATGTCAGTTTCATCATCCATATAATTTTCAAAGAGATAAATCAGCACATCAAAAACGTTCTCTTTCATTCTCAGTCTCGATAGAATTGGGGCAGGTATATTCACCGTATCCTGCTATAGCCGCCGTCGGCGGACACAATATGGCCTTGTAGTTCCAGTGATAGCAGCAAAGACGCTAAGTCCTCCGGTGCATTTCCCGTCGCCGCTACAAGAGTATCCACGGACGTTGGGGCATACGCAATATATTTCAATAGTCTTCGGCATTCATCGTCAGTTTCCTCGGTAGGGGCTTGCCATTGGGGGTTAGGTTTGGATGGCAATCTGGACATGTCAAATTCGTCTAAAATGTCGTCGACTGTTTCCACCAATTTTGCGCCTTGTTTGATCAATGCATTGCAGCCACGGGCCAGCGGGTTGTTGATGGACCCGGGCAGGGCAAACACTTCACGCCCCTGTTCCAGCGCCATGCGGGCAGTGATTAACGAACCACTTCGCATGGCCGCTTCCACGACCAAGACCCCAAGGGAAAGGCCGCTAATGATCCGATTGCGTCGGGGAAAGTTCATTGCCTGCGGCGGGGTGACCGTTGGAAATTCAGAAACCAACGCGCCCTCACGCTCAACAATGGCATCAGCCAGTCCCGCGTGGCGGCGTGGATAGACTTGATCCAGCCCCGTGCCGGCGACGGCCACGGTAATCCCACCGCCGTCCAATGCACCTTGGTGCGCTGCGGCATCGATGCCCAGTGCCAAGCCACTGGTCACTGTGAAACCCGTTTCTGTCAGCGCCAACGAAAAATCACGGGCGAGCTTTTCCCCGAAAACTGAAGGGTTGCGGCTCCCCACCAGGGCAATTTGTTTGTTAGCCAATGCGTCAGCATTGCCACGGACAAACAGCAATGGCGGCGGGTCAGGAATTTCAGCCAAGTTGGTTGGGTAGCGTGGGTCTTTTTCGTCCAAGCAATGATGACCCTCGCATTCAAGCCAACGCAAGTCGTTTTCCACGGTTTTCCAATTCGGTTGTTTCAGCCATTCCAAAGTTTCCTTGCCCAAGCCCAAGCCGGAGAGGCTTGCCAGGCTTGCCCCGAATACCATTCTAGCCGAACCGAAGTGTCCGGTCAGTGTTCGATAAGTCCGAGGACCCACCCGGGGTGTCCGAAGCAGTGCAAGTTGGAAGCCTAGTTCCGTTGTGTTCACTACAGGGCTCAAAGGGGTGTCTGCACAATATCGTTGAGTTGTATGGAGCGAATCGCATTCATGACCAAGCCATAGCTAACCCTGTCATAGGCGCGGAAAATCATCAAGTAGCCTTCTTTTTCACTAGGGATAGTGAAATTTTCTTCAACGCCGGCTCGGTAGACTCGTTCTTTCCCGCTTCTACGTATTTCTAACACATGGCCCGTTTCAAGACCGTCCGCCTTGCCACGATCAATTGTCACCACGTTATATTGTCCGATTTGTGACACGCCGTCCACCACCGCGATGATATGCCCTTTCACCGGGAATGACGGTGGATGGGGGCGATAGGACATTTGCACTTGTTCACTTGCCACCGGTAAGATATTGTCGCCGATTCTGACATCGCGGTTACTCTTTATTATCAGGAATGTGGAAGGGTCGCCAGCCGATTGGAAGCTCACATCCGCCACGTATAGCGCCTCGTAGCCAAGGATTTCCCCGGTTTCGGCATCTTTGTAGGGGGCTCCCCCCGCGGAACACAGTGTATCCTGTCAATTGACTATCCGGTAGTCCTCGCACATAAAGCCGGTCTCCGGCACCACCAGCGATGTGCTCGTCGGCAAACTCGATCACATAGGGTGCTGTTTCCATGACGCCCGCATCAACGACCCTGGTTTGCATCAAAAAAGGCTGGATCGCATTGACTGGAATCGTCGGTATGGCTTGGTTCAGTGGCTCCACCCTGATCGTTGGGGAAAGTCTGACTTCGTCAGGCCGATCCAGTGAATAAGAAGGTTGGGCTGCCCGGCTTTCCACACGTATGAACGGTCTGCCTCCTGCGGTATGCAACACCAATTCGTCACCCGGGTAAATCCAATGGGGGTCTTGGATTTGCGGGTTTTCCTGCCAGATGTCAGGCCATTGCCAAGGTTTGGCTAGAAATTTGTCGGCAATGCTCCACAGCGTATCCCCGTTAATCACGGTATAATGCTCAGGATGGCCCTCCCTTAACTCAACTTCTTCGGCTAAGGCTAAACTTGCTATCAATAATGCACAAAAACCGCTCAATATCCTCAATTTCATAAATGCCACCGTCTTGCTTTTCAGTGTATGACCAGACGCAATGCACCCGGCCAAGCTGAAATTATAGCGTTGACAAGGAGGTTTCGCCGGAAATAATAATGGGAATGCCCGGTCATACCGACACCACGATAATTTGAAACATTCAAAGTCTAGTCGAATTCGGCTAGAATTCAAAATTCCTAGAACCTGCGCTTGTCTTGAAACCATGGCCATTCTCTCTATTCTCGAATACCCAGACCCCCGATTGCGGAAAAAAGCCCTGCCCGTGGCAGTGGTCGATGACTCTATCCGCAGCTTGTTGGATGACATGCTGGAGACCATGTACGCCGCCCCTGGCATAGGCTTGGCTGCGACCCAAGTCAATCAACAGAAACGGGTCATTGTCATTGACATCACAGAAGAAAAGAACTCCCCGTTGCGCTTGGTCAACCCAGAAATCATCTGGACCAGCGGGGACGAGGAAATGGACGAAGGCTGTTTGTCAGTGCCCGGCATATTTGAAAAAGTGAAGCGTGCGGAAAAGGTGAGGATCAAAGCCATGGGTTATGATGGGGCTTATTTTGAACTGGAGACTGACGGCTTGCTTGCTGTCTGCATCCAGCACGAAATAGACCATCTGGAAGGCAAGCTTTTTGTTGATTACTTATCGCCGATTAAACGTCATCGCGCCAGAAAAAAACTGGAGAAAGACCGCCGCCAGAAAGCCACTAATCCCGACCAGAAGAAATCCGTCCTATGAAAATCATTTTTGCCGGCACGCCTGAATTTGCCGTGCCAAGCCTCGAAATGTTGCTCGCTTCCAAGCACCAGATGGTTGGCGTGTACACTCAACCCGACCGCCCGGCCGGCAGGGGGCGAAAGGACCGGCCCAGCCCTGTGAAAGTGCTGGCCCAGTCTCATGGCATTCCAGTATTCCAGCCAGCCAGCCTGAAATCTGCCGATGAACAGGATAAACTAAGCGCCCTTGGGGCTGATTTGATGGTCGTGGTCGCCTATGGGCTGATTTTACCGAAGCCGGTTCTGGAACTGCCAAGGCTTGGCTGTGTGAATGTCCACGGGTCATTATTGCCCCGTTGGCGAGGAGCGGCCCCTATTCAGCGTTCGATTTATGCTGGCGACGAGGAAACTGGCGTGACGATCATGTTTCTAGAGCCACAAATGGACACCGGACCCGTGTTGTTGAGGGTCTCCACCCCCATCCTTCCCTTGGAAACCTCTGCCGGTTTGTATGATCGTCTGGCAATTATAGGTGCCAAGGCATTAGCCGATTGTTTACCAGGAATTGAAAATGGCTCAATTGAAGCAGAAAAGCAGGACGAAGCCTTGGTCACCTATGCCAATAAGTTGGACAAGTCGGAGGCGATGATGGACTGGACCTTGTCTGCCCCGGTGTTGGAAAGGCGGGTTAGGGCGTTTAACCCATGGCCTGTGGCTGAAACTGTTTACCGTGAGGAAATTCTGCGTATTTGGCTTGCTCAAGCCTTGGATGATGAGGCAGATGAAGCACCCGGGGTTGTCCTGCCCAATCGAAAAACCTTGGATGTCGCCACTGGCAGGGGTGTGCTGCGTTTGTTAGAACTTCAATTACCCGGCGGCAGGCGACTCAATGCCCCCGATTTTCTCAATGCACATTCCATGGTGGGTGTGCGTTTTGGCAGCCTCTCTTGAATACGCGTAAGCTGGCTGCATCTATCTTGATGCAAGTGGTCGTTGAGGGAAGGTCCCTTAATGACGCCTTGGATGAACAATTGCCGTCGATTCCCTTGGACATTGACCGTTCCTTTGTGAAGGCGATGTGTTTTGGTGTGTCGCGATGGTATTTCAAGCTGGATTTCATCCTTGCGCAACTGGTGCCAAAGCCCATACGGCACGAAGAGGTCAGGCTATTAGCCATGATTGGCATTTATCAGTTGGAGTACACCCGGGTAAAACCCCATGCGGCAGTTTCGGAAACGGTTTCTGCCTTAGGGGATAAAGTCTGGGCCAAGCCTCTGATAAACGCGGTATTACGGAATTTCCAAAGGCAAAGGGAACGCTTGTTGGCGCTCGCCGAGATTGATGAGTGCGCCTTGTGGTCCCACCCTGCTTGGCTGCTAGGAAAAATCCGCAAGAATTGGCCTAGTCAATGCGAGCAGGTTTTCGAGCAGTCCAATCGACCACCGCCCATGACTGTCCGGGTTAATCTTAGGCAATCAAGCCGTGAAGAGTATCTGCTGACATTGAAACAGGCCGGCATGATGGCCTATGCTTGCCCATTCGCAGAATCAGGAATCACGCTGGAAAGCCCGGTTTCAGTGCAGTCCCTGCCGGGATTTGCAGAGGGTTTGGTGTCCGTGCAGGATGAGTCCGCACAATTGGCGGCTGGTTTGTTGGAACTCGATCAGGGGCAGCGAGTATTGGATGTTTGTGCCGCGCCCGGTGGCAAAACTCTGCATATTTTGGAAAGCCGTGCCGACTTGGCGGAAGTTGTGGCGTTGGACATCGCTTCCGACAGGCTGGCAAGGGTCAGCGAAAATCTTTCCCGTGCCAAGTTGAATGCCAAGGTTCTCTGTGGGGATGCTTTGGAACCTCAATCCTGGTGGGATGGCAAGCCATTCGACCGTATTTTGCTGGATGCGCCTTGTTCGGCCACAGGTGTTATCCGCCGCCATCCCGATATTAAATTGCTGCGCAAGCCCAGCGACCTGCCAAAGCTAGTCGAGGTGCAGCGCCGCATTTTGGAGAATATCTGGCCATTGCTTGCCGAGGATGGTTTGTTGGTATACGCGACCTGTTCCTTGCTGAAGGAAGAGAATGAGGTTCAAATTTCGAGTTTCCTACACCATCATTCTGACGCGAAAGAAGTGGTTATCGCGGCTGAGTGGGGTAGCCCTCGTCCCTATGGTCGGCAAATTCTGAGCGGGGAGGATAATATGGACGGCTTTTTTTACGCCCGCTTGGTGAAATCATCTTGAAGCCTTGGTGTTTCATGCTGATTGCCGCTTGGATGGCTTTTTCACCCTTGGCAGCCACCGCTGCGACCGATTATGGCTTCATCATCCAACATGCCGAGTTGCATGCATTCGATAACGGCAAGCTTTATTTATTGGATGCCGATATTGATTTCCGGTTCAGTGAACCGGCGATTGAAGCACTGCGAAACGGCGTTTGCCTGAGTTTGGTGCTGGCGGTGAAGCTCAAGCCAGAAAAAGCATGGTGGTTTGAGAAAGCCTTATTGGATGACAAAATTTCTTTCCGCATCTGCTACCATGCCCTTTCCAAGTTATACCAAATCATTTATGAGAACACCGAACCACCGATCAATTTCGTCAGCTTTAATGCCTTGCTTGAATCCATGGGCTCCATCCGTGAATATCCTGTTGTATTGGCTTCCCAACTATCCCAGGGTGAGCGCTACCGGGCAAGCCTGTCTGTGGGTTTGGATATCGAATCCCTTCCGCTGCCATTGCGCCCGGTGGCCTATGTCACCCCGGCTTGGCATCTGAACAGTCCGCAATACAAATGGACATTCGTAAAATAAAGCCGCCTTTGGGTTTGTCCGTTCTGGTGCTGTTCGGGGCCATCGTGGCCTCCTTGCATCTGATGAGTTCGGCCACTCAGGATTCTTCGCAGTTGGGTAAGATGTACTCATGGTTGTTGTTGATCAACACCTTGGGTTCGGCTTTATTGTTGTGCTTGGTGGGGGCCAATGTCTATTGGTTGTTGCGACAGATCAAGCGAAAGGCAGCGGGTTCGCAACTTACCGCAAGAATGGTGTTTTTGTTCATTTTGCTGGCCTTGGCCCCGGCTTCGATAGTTTTTTATTATTCGATGCAGTTCCTCCAACAAAACATCGACAGTTGGTTTGATGTTCGCATTGACAATGCCATGGACGACGCGCTGGAGTTGGGCCGCTCGGCTTTGGACGAACGCATGAGGACGCTGTTGAAACAAACCGAGCAGGTGGCAAGCCATTTGGATAATATGCCAGCCTCCATGATTCCGATTACACTCAGTGAGGTCTATGAAAATACGGGGGAGGGGGAAATGACGGTATTCAACAATAATGGGCGAATCATTGTTTCCAGCGATTCAAGTTCCGACCGGATCGTGCCTGACCTGCCTGGCGAGGGCGTGTTATTGCAATTAAGGCACGGCAAGTCTTATGTGGCTTTGGAGCCAGCCGGCGGGTCCGGTATGAATGTACGTGCGGTTGTGTTGGTGAATGGGCGTGATGAAACTTATTATTTGCAAATCATTTTTCCCGTGCCCAAGCGTCTGGCAGAATTGGGTGTCACCGTCGAAGCCGCCCATGCCCACTACAAGGAGTTGAATTACTTGCGTAGTTCCCTCAAGGCTACCTTTGCGTTAACGTTGTCCCTAATTTTGCTACTGAGCTTGTTGGCGGCCATCTGGGTGGCATTTGTCAGCATTCGGCGCATCGTCGCCCCGGTTCAACGCTTGGCCGAGGGGACTAGGGCTGTCGCCGAAGGCAATTATGAAAAGCGCCTGCCGGTAAGGAGCAAGGATGAACTGGGTTTTCTGGTGGAATCGTTCAATACCATGACAGCCAAAATCGCCAGGGCTAGGGATGAGGCGCAAAATTCCAGGCTTGAGGTCGAACGCCAGCGGGCCTATCTGGAAACTGTCCTTGCCAATCTGTCTTCGGGGGTGATGAGTTTCGACAGCCATATGCGCTTGCAAACGGCGAACCATGCGGTGGACACTATCCTCCATGCTGGCATTGGAGAGTTGTTGAATGCGCCGATGCCTAAATTGACGGAAACGTTTCCCCATCTTGGCGAATTGATGCGGTTCATCGGCGATCATCTGATCCGGGAAAAGCCTTGGCGGGAGGAAATCCATTTCAATGGCTCTTCTGGACGGCAAGATTTGTTTTGTCGAGGCACTCCCTTGTTTGATGTTGAAGGTGTCTGGCATGGCGCGGTGGTGGTGTTCGACGATGTCACTGCCTTGATTCAAGCCCAGCGTCGGGCGGCATGGGGGGAGGTGGCCCAAAGACTGGCCCACGAAATCAAAAACCCATTGACCCCGATTCAGCTATCCGCAGAAAGGTTGAAGCACAAATTGTCAAAAAACCTAGGCGAGAGCGATGCCGAAATGCTTGACAAGTCCACGCGCACCATCGTCCAGCAAGTGGAAGCCATGAAAAGCATGGTCAACGCCTTTGCCGAGTACGCCAAGCCTTCCATTATCAATTTGCAACCCGTTGATATTCGCCAATTGATCGAGGAGGTGGTCGCGCTTTACCCGCCGCAATCAGGGGTTGAGTTCAACTTGACCTTGGAGCGAGGATTGCCGAAGATTTCCGCAGACCCGGTGCGCCTTCGCCAAGTGTTGCACAATTTGATCAAAAACGCCCAGGAAGCGATAAACCCAGGAAATGTAGGAATTATGACTATCGATACCCATATCACTCATGTCAACGGCAATTCTCTCATTGAAATTTTGCTGCATGATAATGGACCCGGAATTGCCGCCGAACAAGCCGAGCGCATTTTCGACCCTTACGTCACCACCAAGACCAAGGGGACAGGTTTGGGGCTTGCCATCGTCAAAAAAATTATTGAAGAGCATGGGGGTAATATCCATTTGGACCTAAATTTACAAGATGGTGCCGGATTTGTGATTCGGTTGCCGATGATGGATGCACCGCTAGGAGGGGTCAGCCATGGCTAAAGCTTATATTATGGTCGTTGACGACGAGCCAGATATCCGTCAATTGTTGCAAGAAATTCTTGAAGATGAAGACTATGAAGTGGCTGTTGCCGAAAATGGTGCAACTGCACGTGCTTTGAGGGCTGCCCGCCGTCCGGATTTGATCTTGCTGGACATTTGGATGCCCGATGAAGACGGCATCACTTTGCTGAAATTTTGGTTGAATGACGAGCAGAGTGCCAGCCCGGTGATCATGATGTCGGGTCATGCCACGGTGGAAACGGCGGTGGAGGCCACCCGCCTAGGTGCATACGATTTTCTTGAAAAGCCTTTATCATTGGCAAAGCTATTGGTCACGGTGGAGCGGGCCTTGGAAAATGTCCGCCTCAAACGTGAAAACATTGGCCTGAAACGGCGTGTCGACGGCTTGGTAGAGCCGATTGGCAAGAGTGCCGTCATGGAAAGGCTCAGGGAGCAGGCTCGCAGATTGGGCCAACATGATGCGAGAGTATTATTGATAGGCGAACCGGGCTGTGGCAAGGAGAATATGGCTCGCTACTTGCATAATCATAGTCCAAGACGCGAAGGGCCTTTCGTTGATGTCGGAGTGGGTGCGATAGCCCCCAAGTTTTCGGCCATAGAATTTTTTGGCAGGGAAGAAACCGGGCGGGTCCATGAAGGACTATTGGAACAGGCGCATGGGGGAACCCTGTTCTTGGATGAAGTGGCAGACATGGAGGAGGAAACCCAAGTCCGTCTGTTGAGCGTGTTGGAGTCCCACAGTTTTTCCCGAGTGGGCGGGGGGGAGGCGATCAACGTGGATGTGCGGGTCATCGCGTCCACGCGCAAATCCCTTGACGAAGAAGTCCGCGAAGGTCGTTTCCGCCGCGAGCTTTATTATCTGTTGAATGTGGTCACATTGAAGATACCGCCCTTGCGCGAACACAACGAGGACATCCCTGAACTCCTTCGCTTTTACGTGGATTATTATGTCACCCGGGAGAAGTTGGCGTTCCGGCGTTTTCCCGTGGCGGTGCAGAATTTCCTCCGCCATTATCCATGGTACGGGAATATCCGCGAATTGAAAAATCTGGTGCAACGACTGTTGATTTTGGGTTCGGGTGAGGAGATTACCCTAGATGAAGTCAAAGTTTCCTTGGGGGATTCTTTGACGGAACCACCGGCAAGCGGCACCCAGCAAGCCCCTGATTATTACGAACTGCCCCTGAAAGAGGCACGAGAGCGCTTTGAAAAGGATTATCTGGAATATCATTTGGACAAATACGGCGGTAGTGTCGCACGTTTGTCACATGCCATAGGATTGGAGCGCACCCATCTATATCGCAAGCTGAATTCCTTGGGGATTAAGTTCCGGGAGAAGAAATAGCATGAAAATCATCATCCTAGGTGCAGGGCAGGTCGGTTCCAGCGTATTGGGCAGCCTAGCCAGCGAAGCCAACGACATAGTCGTGATTGACACACAACCGGCGGTGTTGAGGGATTTGCAAGACCGTTATGACATCTCGACCGTGCAAGGCAACGCCGCCCATCCTACAGTATTGGCGAAGGCGGGTGCGGCGGAAGCCGACATGTTGATTGCCGTCACCAGTGACGACGAAACCAATATGCTGGCATGTCAAGTGGCTGGCACTCTGTTCAAAGTGCCCAAAAAGATCGCCCGTGTCCGCGCCATCGAATATTTAAGTTACCCGGAAATTTTCGGCCCCAATGCCATTTCTATCGATGTGGTCATCAGCCCGGAGCAAATTGTCACCCGCTTTATCGAACGTTTGCTGGAATATCCGGGTGCTTCGCAGGTGCTTGATTTTGCAGATGGCAAGGTTCGCCTCGCCTCAGTCCGCGCCCATCGTGGCGGACCCTTGGTTGGACGGGAAATCAAAGAGTTGCACCAACACATGCCGAATGTCCATGCCCGCATCACCGCCATATTTCGCAAGGGCCAGCCGATCATTCCCAATGGAAAAGTCATCATTGAGGCCGAAGACGATGTGTTTTTTGTCGCTTCCAGCGAGGAGATCAAGGATGTGATGAGCGAATTGTGCGAGGTGGACAAACCCTACAAACGCCTCATCTTTGCGGGGGGTGGGCATATTGGCAAGCGCGTTGCGCAAGCCTTGGAAAACCGCTATCAGGTCAAAGTGATCGAGAAAAACCCGCGCCGTGCGAAGAAGATCGCCGCCGAATTGAGCAATACCGTGGTGCTGTTGGGCGATGCCTCGGACAAAGAACTGCTGATTAGCGAGAACATCGAAAGCACCGATGTGTTTTGTGCCATCACCAATGAAGACGAGGCCAACATACTGTCGGCGATGCTGGCCAAACGTTTGGGGGCTAGGCGAGTAATCAGCCTAGTCAACAAGAGTGCTTATGCCGACATTGTCGATGCGAGTCTGGTGGATTTGGTCATCTCGCCGCAGCAATCCACGATTGGCTGCTTATTGCGCCATGTACGCAAGGGCGATGTCGTGCAAGTTCATTCTTTGCGCCATGGCGAGGCGGAGGCGATAGAAGCCATCGCCCATGGAGTCCGTGGACATTCCGAGATTGTGGGTCAGCGCATAGACCAAATCAAAATACCGTTTGGCGTGGTCATGGGGGCTTTGGTGCGTGGCGAAGAGGTGCTACAGGTTCACCATGACACGATCATTGAAGATGGCGACCATGTCATCCTATTCTTGCATGACAAAAAACTGATCCGGGTGGTCGAGAAAATGTTCCAAGCCAGTGCGACACCTGTCATTACCTCCCCATTGCCTCCCCCGGAGGAAGAGGTTTAAAGGTGTCGGCTGAGTCATTGCGTGAAAAATGGGACCGTTTCTACTCCTCATCACCAAGCCATGAACTCGAACCCGCCACGGTGTTGGCTGAATATGGGCATCTACTGCCTAATTCGGGCTTGGCCTTGGATTTGGCTTGCGGACTGGGCGGCAATGCGCTATTTCTTGCCCGCAGAGGCTTGAGAGTCACCGCGTGGGACATTTCCCCGGTTGCGATAGATCGGTTGGAGGCTTTGGCGGGTCGGTCGGCGTTGACGATAGAAGCGGATGTTAGGGATGTGGATTTGGCCCCTTTTCCTCACGAACAATTCGATGTGATTGTGGTCAGTCGTTTTCTGATCCGCTCATTGGCAGGTGCCATTGTCGATAGCCTGAAGCCCGGTGGTTTGCTGTTTTACCAAACCTTTGTCCGGGAGAAGCTAAGTCCTGCCGGTCCCAGCAATCCCGATTATTTGCTGGCAGAAAATGAATTGTTGGGGTTGTTTGGCGGGTTGCGAGTGATGGTCTACCGGGAAGAGGGCAGGATAGGAGATTTGTCCCTAGGCCGACGGGACGAGGCGTATTTTGTCGGTCAGAAGCGCTGATTTGGCTAGAACGTCTATGATGTCGGCGAAGCCATTAATTATATTCCCCAGCCAAACTGTGTTACTTTTTTCAGATTCGCCAAGAACTAATTTCCTTTCAGTTAGAAAATGGCGGAATCGAGCTGGCGGACTACTAATTCGCCTTACCGCGTTATCTTTTCAGGAGTATAATGTCCGCTTTTCAAAGTACATTGTGCTTGTTTCAAAATTCCAGCTTGGATATAACCTAGCTTTCAAACTCTAAGCAGCTTGTAGAACTTGCGCAACCTGTGCCTTTAAGCTAGGGACAAAACCACATCCTCCATGAATAGATTTGGCTTACGCGACAATCACACTCACGGAAAAGTTGCAGAATTTATTGTAGACGCTATTCAAAGCAATTCAAAACTCTCCATTGTTTCGGCTTATTTCACCATCTATGCCTATGATGCCCTGAAATGCGTCTTGGATGAAATAGATCGGCTGCATTTTCTGTTTGGGGAACCATCTTTCGTTAAACGGCTTGACCCTAGCAAGACCGACATGAAGAATTTCTTCATCAATGCCGAAGGCTTGGAAATAATACATAAACTCCATCAAAAGCGAGTGGCAAGGGAATGTGCCGACTGGATAAAGGCTAAGGTCGAGATTAAAACGATCAAGCAATCTAATCTTTTACATGGAAAAATGTACCACATCGAAAAGGATGGCAAGGCCGATGCTATGCTTGGCAGTTCCAATTTCACGGTGGCGGGTCTGGGGCTTGGAGCGACGGGTAACAATATTGAGTTAAATCTCATCGTGGACAATGACCGCGATAAAGCCGAATTAAAGCGTTGGTTTGAAGCTATTTGGAACAACCAAGATTTGCTCAAGGATGTCAAAGAAGATGTCTTGCTTTATCTGGGCAAACTTTACGCCAATCAGTCGCCGCAGTTTGTCTATTACCTGACACTCTTCCATTTATTCAAGGGGTATCTCGACGGCAACCGTGATATTGATGACAACCTCCGCCGGGTTGCCCTACCGGACACCCGCATTTGGCAGACGCTTTTCTCATTTCAAAAAGATGGTGCAAAAGCCGCCATCAATAAGATATTGGACTATAACGGCTGCATCCTTGCCGATAGTGTTGGCCTTGGCAAAACCTACACGGCTCTTGCCGTCATCAAATATTTTGAATTGCGCAACGAGCGGGTATTAGTCCTCTGCCCAAAGAAACTGAGCCGCAACTGGACGATATACCGCAACCCCAGTTCATTAAATCCTTTTTCTGAAGATAAGTTTCGCTATGACGAATTGCATCATACCGATTTGTCGCGAAACTCTGGCGATGTTAACGGCTTGCATTTGGACTCCCTTAACTGGGGAGCTTATGATCTTGTCGTCATCGATGAATCCCATAATTTCCGCAACAACAAACTCGCCACCCAACGACCGGGCGAGAAGGAACCCCGCCGCTCCCGTTATCAAAGACTGATGGAAGACATTATCTCGGCAGGTGTGAGAACCAAAGTATTGCTGTTGTCGGCCACCCCGGTCAATAACCAACTTGCCGACCTGCGCAACCAAATATCTTTTATTGCGGGCGGAGATGTGGCCCGCAATACCACAGCGGATGCCGCATTCGCCGAAAAGCTGGACATTGTTTCAGTGAAGGAAACCACACGACTGGCACAAACTCAATTCACTTATTGGGCGAAAAAGCCACCCGAACAACGCAAGACCCGCGATCTGATTGCCGCGATGGGTGGTGATTTCTTCAAACTGTTGGACGGACTTAGCATTGCCCGTTCTCGCCGTCAAATTGCCGCTTTTACGGCTGATGCGAAAGACCCACCTGCCGATTCGTCAAAATTAAACCCGCTGAACCCTTATTATCTGGTTTATGTGCATGATGATGGCATAGTCCGCCATAGTTTCGCCCAACCCAAAGAATCCATCCTGTTGATGAGAGACCTTGCTGCTGGCGAGCCAAATGCGTTTGAGCAACTCTGTGACCTATTCGAAAAGCGTACAGAAGACGGTCACAATATGGCTCGTTACAACGGCTTATTGGAACAGGCGCTGGCTTCGATTGAACGGACATTCCAGAAACGTGCCGCAGTTTCCTTGCTGTCCAGCCGTAACGCCGTATTGCCCAGTGCCATCGAAACGCCCAGTTCAAAAGGCAGCGAGTTTGATTTGGTGACTTGGTTGGTGATCTTGAATGAAGGATAATTCGTGCGAATCATAGCACTAAGCAGACTCAAAGAATTCTGGGAGAAACACCCCCAAGCAGAATTACCGTTGCGAACTTGGTATGCTGAAGCAAGCCGGGCAGTGTGGCTTTGCCCCGCAGATATTAAGCGGGTTTATCGACAAGCTAGCTTTTTGCAGAACAATCGGGTTGTGTTCAATATCAAAGGCAATGACTTTCGCTTGGTTGTCGCAATCCATTACAATCGTGGACTGATGTATGTCCGCTTTGTTGGTACACATGCGGAATATGATCGGATTGATGCCACTCAACTGAGGTCAATATGTTATTAAAACCTTTACGCACAGAAAGTGATTATCGCGCCGCTCTGCAAGAAGCCGAACGCTTATGGGATGCGCCGGAGGACAGCTTGGAGGCAGACACTCTGGATCTGTTGACTTTGTTGATACAAGACTATGAAACGAATCACTATGCTATAAGCGATCCCGACCCGATAGATTTTTTAATTCATGCCATTGAAGCAAGAGGCATGGAGGCTAAAGATTTGGAGCCTTACATCGGAGGGCGGATAGATGAGATATTCAATCGTGTCAGGCCGTTGTCACTAGAGATGATACGAAATCTGCATGATGGGCTGCATTTGCCCGCCGATGTTCTCATTCGGCGTTATCCTGTGAAGGAGGCGGCCTAAGCAATCAAGCGATGTAGGAAGGCAAACTGGTGATTTTCTCTGACGACCAAAGCCATCTTGATAATTTCAAAGAATGTATGACCACGATAAACCCGAGAGTCTGATTCACCATGCCTGAACTGGCACGTTTCTTTGGCATCATCATTTATATGAACTGGCGCGATCATAACCCGCCTCACATTCACGCCGTTTATGGTGAGCATGAGGCTTTGGTCAGTCTGAATGGCAAGGTGTTGAACGGCAGCCTGCCCAAGCGAGCCTTGTCATTGGTCTTTGAATGGCTGGCGATTCACCGTGATGAACTGCTTGAGGATTGGGAACTGGCACAACAGCGAAAAGCACTGAATTCTATAGAACCTTTGGAGTGACAAGCATGATTTTACACACAACAGAAGTCACCTATTTGGGTGAATATCGCCTTTGGCTTGCCTTCAACAATGGCGAATCCGGCCCGATAAATTTGGAACAAGAACTTTGGGGTGAAGTGTTTGAACCGCTGAAAGACCCGTCACAATTTGCCACGGCTTACCAACACCCTTTAATGAAAACCGTCGCTTGGGCCAATGGTGCCGATCTTGCACCGGAGTTTCTTCTGGAACTGCTACATCAACAAAATCAACAAGCAGCTTGATCCTTTCATAATGAATCGCGCTTGACCCACGCCGCGTGACAAACCGGTAATCAAAACCCCATGCCCGACCACAGCGACCACCGCCCTGCCCTCCAAACCGCCCTGCAAGCCTTCACCGGCCAGCCTTTAGCCGAGGCTGCACGGTGTCTGCTAGCGGTGTTGGGCTACCAGTCCGACCGTACCTTGCATTTGGGGAGTTCCAGTCCGCAAACATTTCTGGATTTTGTCCGCTCCCATCCCAGCGGTTCGGCTTTTGACGAAAGCAAAGCCTTGTTTCGAGACTGGAAAACTGCCGATTTGCTGTTCCAACTGACCGATGAGGAATTGACCGGTCAGGATAGCTTGTTCAAGGAAACCGCTGTCAGCGCCGGCCTGATGCGTTCCTACCTGTTTTTCGCCATCGAACTGAACGGCGAGCATTACGCCCGTGGCAAGCTGACCGGCATTGCCCGTCAAATCAACCGCATTTTTCCCATGCCGGTGATGGTGCTGATAAAACATCAAAGCGAGCATCATCCGGTTTTGTCGGTTGCCGTCATCAATCGCCGCCAAAACAAAAAGGATGCGGAAAAGGACGTACTCGGCAAAGTGACCATCATCCGCCAAATTTCCCTCACTCAAACGCACCGGGACCATTTGGACATTTTGTGTTCCTTAGCCGTGCCGAACTTGGTACACCCGCAACGCTTAAAGATCAACAATTTTGAAACCCTACACGCGGCTTGGGAGCAAATCTTCAATGTTGAACTGCTCAGAAGTTTTACCGCGAACTCGCCAACTGGTACTTTTGGGCCTTGGACAAGGTGGAATTCCCTGCCGATGTGGAACAAGACAGCGACAAACGCCACGCCACCTCGCTGATTCGGCTGCTGACCCGGTTGATTTTCTGTTGGTTCTTGAAAGAAAAAGGCTTGATCCCCGATACGCTGTTTGTCGAGGCTGAACTGAAAACCCTGTTGAATGACCTAAGCCCCGATGCCTCAAGCTATTATCAAGCCGTCCTGCAAAATCTGTTCTTTGCCACGCTGAACCAACGCATGGGAACAGATGGCGAGGGCAAGCCTTACCGCGCCTTTGCCCATGACGAAGGATTTTTCAAAAACCGCGATACTTACGGTGTGTACACGCTGTATCGCTACGAGGAATGGTTTCAACACCCTGACGATGCCTTGAAGCTGTTTGCCGATGTGCCATTCTTAAACGGCGGTTTGTTTGAGTGTTTGGACCGCACCGACGAAAAGACCAACAAGAAGCTCTACCTAGACGGCTTTTCCCGCAACAAAGCCAAACGCCCCCAGGTCCCCAACCACCTATTTTTGGCTGAGGAGCAAACCGTAGACTTGTCCGCCGCTTATGGCGAAAACAAGCGCAAGAACGAAAAGGTACGCGGCCTGTTGCACATCCTCCACGCCTATAAATTCACCATCGTTGAAAACACGCCGATAGATCAGGAAATCGCCCTAGACCCCGAATTATTGGGCAAGGTGTTTGAGAACCTGCTGGCCTCCTACAACGAGGAAACCAAGACCACCGCTCGCAAGCATCCCCGCCGAGCCTCTCCACCACCGCCGCCAACCGGTCGTCGCCGAAGTCCAACTCGCGCAAGCCGCCCGCCTTCAGGCAGAGGCTCAGCGTCATCAGGATTCCCGCCGCCCATCCCTGCACGGAATTCAACCGGTGGTCGCCCTCGCTCAGTATGTAGGCCAGCCACACGACGACGATCTGCCCCAAACTCAGCCCCTGCCAGTTCCCGTGCATCGGGAAGTGTTTGTCCAGCAATGCAGCTATGTTCATCTTCTGCATCTGCGCCAATAGCAGCGGAATGTCGTCCACCCGTTCGGTTCTCGTTATGTTGATTTGCGTTTCCATGGCAAATGGACACATTTAGCCATAATTTAATGAACTGGGGGTAAAATTGAGCGAACGGTGAGTGTATCCCTTAATCCGAACAAATCCGACCATCAGAAAAAGCAGGAACCCACACAAAATCAAGACTGAAAATGCGACATCTTACTTGACAACGACCGTGCGTTGTCCGCTGGCAGGGAGACAGTTCTCCGAAACTCGGAGACGGTTATCCGATTGAAAAATACAGGCAAGGCAAGCCTTGCACTCCAAGAATAAGCATCCCTGTCGGCCAAAGAGTTGCGTGCGGTATTTGAAGAGGCCGTGGACGATTATCTTGAAACCTATGAGAAACTAGGTCGTTCCCCGTAAAAGCCTTTAAATAGACAATACCAAGAACCACCATGCCCCTAGCCACCTCTCAATACTGAAACCTTAGTGACCTATGTTTGACCCAACGCGACTCCCCTTTAGCCTTGGTTTTATCCTTTCAGTATTAGGGATGTTTGGCAATGCCGTCGCCAGTCCGCCGCTTTTTCGCATTTCCGCCTTCAAGGACATTACGGCCTTTCTGCTTGATGCGGTCAGGCAGGATTATGGGCTTAAGCTCCAAATCAATTATGTGAAAAACGCCGACGAGGCCCACGAGGACTTAAGGCAGCAACGCGCCGACATCGTATTCATGTCCTATGACGACACGCTTTCGATGGCGGTGCAGGAAGGCTACAGCGACATTGCGGCATTCCTGCCGGTGCATGGGGGCTTGTTGGACCTATGCGGGACGCTGGACCTAGCCGCCGGCAAAAACCGTCTGGGCATTGACACCGAGACTGGCTACGCACGGGCATTGCGCCTTTTTCTGCGCGACCGCTACCCCGACCAGCGGGATTACGGACAATTTCAATGGTTGAAAAAAGGGGCGACCAATATCCGCTATGAACGCTTGCTCGACGGCAGCATCGACGCGACTTTGTTGAACCCTCCCTATTCCTATCAGGACGGCATCCAGCGCATTGCCCCTTTGATCCATGGTCGGGCCATTCCCCATTATCAGGGTGTCGTGGGGAATCTCAATCGGTCATGGCTGGTCAACCCGGCCAACCGTCAAGCGGTCGCCGAGTTCGTCAAAGCCTATATTCTGACGGTGGCAAACTTGCGCAATCACCAAGAGACAGCGGTCAACCGGCTGGCGGCTTTTTACCATCTGCCAAAACCAACCGCCGCCGCCGTTTACGCCCGCCTATGGGAAGCCGACGGCTTGGCAACATCGCTTGAATTTGACAGTCAGGCACTGGCAGAAACCGAGCGCATCTTCTCCCAAGACACTGGCTTGCAAGTTCCCAAGGAGAGGGCTTGGGTCCTTCTACAGAACCCAGTACTGGATTGGCTAAGCATTCCGAGGCCGTAGCTTGGGTGCGCAGTAACCCGACAAAAGGGATAAATGAGTCCCTTTCCGTCTGCCTAAATGACGATAAAATTGCCACGCTTTCCGACTAGATGACTTATCCTGCCAGTTTAGAGCTAGCGAGTCGGTTAAGGCTTATCCCCTGTTCCGCTGCTTGCAAGGCGAGCAAGCGGTGAAGCTCGGGAGGGATGCGCACCCGGAACTCGCCGCTGTAATGCTTCTCCGCCAAGGCTTGAGGAATGGGTTCGCCAGTCGCTTGAAGATCGGTCACCACGTCGGTCACCACTTGGCGAATGCCAGACAGTGCCAATTCGGGGGTTTCTGCCAGCCAGCTCAAGGATGGGAATTCTACGCACAATCCAATGTGCTCGTTGTCTTCTGGTGACCAAGTCACTCGATAGGTATAGTGATTCGGGTTCATCGCTTGCCCTCCAATTTTTCAATTGCCCGCAGCACTTGCTTGACTTGATAAGGTTTGGCCTTGCCGTTGGCATCTTGGATGTTGACGCGGGGATCACCGGGCCAGGGTGTCTTGAAAATCATATGGCTGGAACCATGGTGTCGTGCTTCACCAAAAAAGGACTCACAGACTTTACGCAAATCTGAGAAGCGGACATTGGCCGGTTCATGCCGCATTTGGTCAAGAATCTTTTGCGTTGATGTCATTTTACAAATAGTGCCAATAGTAGAAGCTTTCGTCAAGCGCAACGAAAGGCGTTTTGTCGCCAGGGGTAATCTTTCTTATTGTTTGGCTGGTGAATATATCATTTGGGGATTACGCCATATCGTTATAATGATTCATTAAACAAAACCGAGAACCCACATGCCCCTAGTCACCATTTCGATACTTAAAGGCAAATCGCCTGAATACATTAAAGCCGTCGCCGATGGCATCAATTCCGCTGTGATTGAAACCATGGGGTTTCCGTTGGATGACCGCTACCAAATCATTCACCAATTGGATTCCGACTGCTTGCAATTGCAAGACCGCGAAGGCGACCGGGTGATGATGCATTTGGTCATGCGAGCGGGCCGGTCGAATAAGGCCAAGCAGGCGTTTTATCAAAAAGTGGTGGAGAATCTCGCCGCCAATCCCGGCATTCCCCCCGCGAATGTATTGATAACCATCACAGAAAACCATGATATTGATTGGTCGTTCCGCGATGGCGTGGCGCAGTTTGTGGTTTAATCTGATTAACAAGCCGTTTCTCCCAAAGCGACTAAATCCCGCTATTGCAAACGATGGCTGATTGACAATTGCTGGTAACATAAGGATTTGCAACCAGACTAGCGGTTAAAGCCATGAGTGAAAACCAAACGAGTCCCGAAGATTTCGAAATGGACCCGCTAAACCGGGTTCGCGCTTATCACCATCGCACTAAGCACGGTTTCGGGCGTTATGCCGCCAGTCCAGGGTTCATGGATTGGGAAACCCAACCCGACCCCTTCCGCCGGTTTGAAGGCGCTGCGCAAACTCCGCTGCCCCTGTCGGCGGACCAACTCCCGGTGTTGTATGCCGAATTATTCACCCCCGGCATGATTCAACCTGCACCCCTGAATCAACACAGTGTGGGGCAGTTGCTGGAACTTTCGTTCGGCTTGTCAGCGTGGAAGCAATACGGCGGGGATCGCTGGGCCTTGCGTTGCAACCCGTCCAGCGGCAATCTCCACCCTACCGAAGCTTATCTGGTCGCATCAGGCGTGGACGGTTTGGAAGATGGGGTTTTCCATTACGTCAGCCATGACCATGCTTTGGAGCATCGTTGTTCGTTTCAACCCCCGTTGCAAGGCTTTTTGGTGGGTTTAAGTTCGATTCATTGGCGGGAAGCTTGGAAATACGGCGAACGGGCTTTCCGTTATTGCCAGCATGACATCGGCCATGCTTTGGGGGCTTTGCGTTATGCCGCCGCTGTGTTGGGATGGAAGGTGCGTTTGCTGGAGGCTTGGGGCGATGATGATATTGCCAGTTTGCTAGGCTTGGATCGGCAAGGCGATTTTGTGGACGCGGAAACGGAAGCGCCCGATCTGTTATGCCTGATCGAAACCAGCAATATGAACGGCGACGAACCCGATATTGACACATTGGTCGCGGCAGCCAAGGCGGGAGTCTGGGCGGGTCAGGCCAATACGCTGAGCAAGACGCATAATTTTGACTGGCCTGAGATTGAGGAAGTCTCCACGGCGGCACACAAGCCGCGCACCGAGCAAAGCCTTGTTGCAGAAACTTTCGGCAACACTATTCCACCGCTGCCACCTACGCTGTGCGAACTCACTGCCGCCGAATTGATTAAACAACGTCGTAGCGCCCAGTCTTTCGACGGGGTGACCGCCATCCCCGCCAAGACGCTGTACCGCATACTGGATGCCACCCTGCCGCGTGACGATTTGCCTCCATTCGATGTTGGGTGCTGGCCACCCAAGGTGCATCTGGTGGTATTCGTCCATCGGGTGGTGGGTTTGCCGCCGGGTGTTTATCTGTTCTGCCGAAGTCCCGATGCCGAGCCAAAATTTCGCAACACCTTAAAGCAAGGTTTCAAATGGGAACGCAGCGAAGGCTGTCCCAGTCATTTGCATTTGTTCAGGTTAATCAGGGCTGATGCCAAGCAAGCCGCCATTACCCTGTCTTGCCAACAAGCCATCGCGGGGGATAGCGCGTTTAGCTTGGGGATGTTGGCGGAATTCGAGGAGGGTCTCAGCGAGGGTCCTTGGGTTTATCGTAGATTGTTTTGGGAATGTGGTTTAATCGGTCAGGTGCTTTATCTGGAAGCCGAAGCCGCCGGGGTCCGTGGCACTGGCATTGGTTGTTTTTTCGACGACCCGGTGCATGAATTGCTTGGCATTGAGGATGTGACATGGCAAAGCCTTTATCATTTCACCATCGGCGGGGCTTTGGTCGATAACCGTTTGCAAAGTCTGCCGGGGTATTGGCATTTGCAGCGGTGACAAAAGTTTGAGGTTTGATAAGGGGAGAATTGATTCTCCCCTTACGGGTTGATGTGAGGTTGAATCGTCAGAACCCAAACCGATGCCTGACCCACCACACTAAGCATAAACCCAAGGCCAGAAATCCCATCAAACCCCATAAAGCCTTAAGTCGAATGCGGGTAATGATTTGGTCTTGGCTTTCTGATGACAACAAATAAGGCCGTCCATCGATTGGCTTCTTCAGCAAGTTCATGTCTGGCTGCTGCTGGCGTTCGCGCCAAGTCGCGATGACTTCCCGCTCTGCCGCTTGCCTGACCTTTTCCCATTCGTCGATGTCGATCTCGCCGTCCCGGTTGGCATCAAACCGCTGCAATAAGCTTCCTTTGTCTCGCTTCCATAGACTGAGCAGATCGCGGGTGGCTTCGATAATGCTGATGGACTCGCGTTCCCCTAAACCCGTGAAATAACCGACCGCATACAGGGGGTCATATTCATGTAGGCGGCTTTCGGTGTAACGATAGTTCTCCCTAGAGAAGAAGTTGGCCCAAAAACCGGTTTTCTTAGGTGAGTGCATCGGCCTTAGGTGATTGCCTTTCCACTTGAGTTTGATGGTGGGGGTAACCTCGGCCCCGTCAGGGTCCACAATGCATTCGGCTGTTTGATCGACCAAATAGAAGATGGCATCACTACTCGACTTTGGCCTTTTTCAGTGAAGCAGGGGAACCGTTCTCGTAGCACAATACCCGGCTGGTGATGGCTTACGAGAGATGACAGACAGTGCTGATGCTTCCCGATATGGCGTTGATGGTTTTGGGTTCCTTCGCGCCG
>CAIYXP010000332.1 GCA_903930145.1 uncultured Methylococcaceae bacterium | reverse complement strand
GTGGATGTCCACTTGCCCTCCTTGTCGATCTGGACGGTGTAGCCTGGCTGCGGATAGAGTCGCCCTGGTTGGATTGCAACATGTGTCGGCATCTTGGCCGGGGCGCGGCGTCAACCGAACGCCGCCAGTGCACTCCTGGACTGTGAACTCCTGGACTTGACGCGGCCTTGAGTATCGGCTATTAAATCGGTTGCGATGGCAACTGGACGCAGTAACAAACTTGTGGGGCAAACTGGCGAATACCTTGTTGCCGCAGAGTTATCGCGCCAAGGGCTAATCGCCACAACTTTCACTGGCAACGTCCCCCATTACGACATCATCGCGGCTGACGAACATGGCAAGCATGTATTCATTCAGGTCAAGGCCGGGAGGGTCAGCTCATGGCAACTCGACATCCGTCAATTCTGCGTGATTTCATTCGATGGTAAGCGTCAGATTATCGGTGCCATGAAATCTTGTCCTGTGATCGGACTGGTGATGGTTTTCGTGAAAATTGATCCTGACCGCAAGGACCGCTATTATGTCTGCAAATGGGAGCAACTCCGCGATTTGGTAGTGAAAGGCCACAAGTATTATCTGGCGAGGCATGACGGAACCCGTCCAAAGCGGTGGGACTCTATGCACGCTGCGATTGCGGAGAAAACGCTAGCTCCATTTCTTGAGCAATGGCAGGTTGTCACCGATGGGCTTCGCTGATTGCCGTCAACCGAATGCCGCCTGAGGCTTGCATGAAAACTTAGGACATGGCTTTCATGGCCATTCAGTAAGCCCTGGAAAATCAGGAAACTTCCAAATAAACGATTGTTTAGCCGTTTTCGGATTATAGTCGCTCTTGAATTCGTTTTCTTCAAAAGGAATGCGCTTCTCCCATTGTTTTGGCTCTATGTTTTTCCAGCAAGCCCATTCGTGCCATGTTTCGTGATGCTGGGGTGACTCGAAATCTAACTCTTGCTTTTGCCGGTAAATCAATTGTTTTGATTCTCGAAAATAAATCAACTTTTGGTGGGTGATGTTCTTTCCGTGAATCCCTTTTCCCCATTTGTGTGTTTGGAGCCAAAACACTTTTCGGTCTGGATGATCCTCAATCATTGCGGTGAGTGTTGTCCTCGTGATTTGACTGAATCGAAATGAATCTATTACAGTCTTTTCTTCCCCGAAATCAATATACCGTTGAATAAGTCCTTTATCCGGTCTTGGCTTTCCGTAAGTTATCTCGTCTGATGCTTTTGGGTTCGCTTGTTCTTCTGAGCGTGCAAAATTGGACAGCCCCATTAAGCAGGTGAAGATTACAAGGACCAATCCCTGTGATGCAATTTTGTTGGCTATTAAGGACGCCGTTCCAATGGAAATGCCCGTCACAACTTGCTGATGTTGCTGGATGATGTTCATAGGAGCTTGGGAAGTTTCAGTAACCTGACAGATGGTATTCAGTCAGCAAGTCAAAAACGGTAGGGTATGTGAGATTTAGTCGGGGCGCTGCCAAAAAGGGGATGGCGCGGCGTCAACCGAACGCTGCCTGCGGCTTGCCGCCAAGTTTCTCGACAGTCTTGTTCAGATCCTTGAGCAATTCGTTGGTTTGCCCTGTCAGACGATTATTTTCCCGTTGGGCGTCAAGCGTGCCGGTCGAGTAGCCACCGCCGCCGACCTTGCCAAGCGACATGACGATGGGGTCAAGGCGGCTGGTTTGATCTGGCAGCTTTCCGGGGTCGCCTGTTTTGGTGACGGCCTTGGACGCCTGCTTCACTTCCTCGGGTTTTGGCATCGAGTCCCTGATAGACTGGATCACATTGTTCATGTTATCCTTCAGGCCAGTCGTGTCGAAGG
>CAIYXP010000331.1 GCA_903930145.1 uncultured Methylococcaceae bacterium | reverse complement strand
TCAATTGCTTCTTTAGCCCGTATTGTCGCGTTTTGTATGCGCTCCAAACTTGCTTTGGAATCATCAAGAGTAAGTCCAACAGCGAGCGTAATAAGATCTGATGAGTAATTCAGTAACGACCACTCCAAATCTTCTAATTCTTGTCTTTTATTTTTGGTTAAGGAATTCCAGTTGTAAAACCGATAATTACCAAGCTGCACGGATACTTCCCGGAAAGAACGAGCTAGCTCAAGGGCTTGATCAGCAGAAATTTTTGTTGTCATAAGTTTTACCTAATTAGTTGATATTTTGGATTTCTTTATTAAGGAACTCTACTTCATTTTTATATCCATATAAAGTATCTAAAAATTTCTTAGTGGTAAGCTTATCTAGGTTTTCATATAAAAGCTGATGCCCCTCACCGATTTTCTTGAGTGACTTTGCATACAAAGCACATGATTGCTTTTTTACCTCAATAGCGTCTTTTTTTGTTTGCCAGCTTTCTTTTAATAATTGAATCGATGCTTGTTGTGGTGGAGCGTTTTCAGCGATTACGATGATCTTTTTATAATACTTATCAACCGCCGCTTCTTCATTTTCTAAAGAAGAAACGTAGTCTAGCCCAACGATGTCAGACATTGAGGATATTAGTGTCTGAAAATCAATATTTGAATCACTAATTATCAGGTTAAGCTGTTTTTGCCTATAAGCATCGCTCGCGGCTTTAGCAATTAGTTTTATCAATGCACTAAATGCGTTAACACTTTTATCATCAAGATGTGGTAACTTTGCGCTTTTTAGGTTTTTAGAAAAAGAATCCAAAGCACTATCGTAGGAAACTAACTCATCTGCGGCTAATGCACCTATAGCTGTCATGTATTCCTGTACCCCTCTATGCAGCCCCAATAGCGCATCTTGCTGTTGTTTTCGATCTTTGATTATCCTATCTAAATCCGCATAGTGACTTTGGTCTTGGAACCTTTTCTGGCGCTCAATTGATTTTACATAATCAATACTTAAGGCGGTATAACCAGCCGTGTCTGCTGATACTTCCGAAAACTGCCGTATCCCTTTTAGGTCGGCGCACGCTGAGAGCAAGAGTAATATTGCTCCAGAAGCGCTAACCGATAGGAATTTTGCCCTTTGAAAAATAAGTTTATTCATATTGTCTTCTTGATATTTTTGCTGTTGGTTGCCATTAAAATCGTCAGCCTTGCATTTCAGATTCGGTTCCCCCGTTGGAAGGTGGGAACCATCCAGATTACATCGTCAAACTCACGACATTACTCGGGCTGCTGAATCCGGCAAAATTGACAGCGATGACTCGATATTCCAATATCAACCCTTTGGGTTGATTGAGTAATGTGGCTTGGGTAGTGACGGACATGCCGCGAGTTCGGAATTAGACTAACATAGGAACAATTGGCTTGCAATCACCAATGAAATAGTAGGAAATTATTTTGGAGTGCAGGGCTTGCCTTGCTAAGAACGCAAGCCCTTCAAAATTCTCGCAAGGCAAGCCTTGCACTCCGGTAGCCCACAGGTTGAGCGAATTCATTTTCAGGCGTATGAATTCATTTTGAGGATTTCAAATTCATCATCCAGCCAATGAATTTGTAATTGGATTCTGAATTCAAAATTTATTTTCTAAACTTGAAATCTTGTTTTGATGTTTGTTTTTGAAATTTCAAATTTGTTTTTGGATTTTCAAGTTTGATTTTTGAAATACGAGTTTTATTTTTTGATTTTGAATTCAAATTGTTGTTTTTTCTGCCGTTTTTTAGGATTTTTTAATTTGATTTTGAAATTTTAAATTGATTTCGCGAATTTTGAATTCAAATTTCCAATTTGAATTCGGTTCAAGCCTTGGCTCTGGCTAAAATCATTTGCGTCTTTGACCTGATAGTATGGGCAAGGCAAGCCTTGCATTCCCTCATCAATTTTCAAATCGCTTATAATCATCGAAAATTTTATTTGTAACAATCTCATGCACAGCGAAATCATTACCATAGGCAGTGAAATCCTGCTCGGCGAAATCATCGACACCAATTCCAAAACTCTCGCAAAAAAACTGCAAACCATTGGCTTGCCATTGTTTTACACATCCACAGTCGGCGATGATTTGACTAGGTTGGTCGAAATCCTCCAACAGGGGATGGCCCGTTCCGATGTCGTCATCACCACCGGCGGGCTAGGCCCAACCGTAGATGACATGACCCGCGAAGCCATGGCTTTGGCGACGGGTCAAAGATTAATGTTTGACGAAGAATGGCTGGCGCAGATCGAAGAACGCTTTCGAAGCTGGGGGCGGACGATGACCGAGAACAATCGCAAGCAAGCCTACCGCCCTGAAGACTCAATCCCCATTCCCAACCCAGTAGGCACTGCCCCTTGTTTTATTGTGGAAAAAAATAAGCGAGTGGCGATATGTCTGCCGGGCGTTCCCCGCGAGATGGAATATTTGATGGACCATGTGGTATTGCCCTTTTTACGCCAACGATTCAAACTTTCGGGCATCATCAAAAGCCGTTCACTCAAGGTGTCGGGTGCAGGGGAAAGTCAGATCGATTCAAGGGTGGGGGATTTGGAAACGCTGCAAAACCCTGCGGTCGGCTTGAATGCCCATTCCGGCGTGGTCGTCATCCGCATCACGGCCACGGCAAACAGTGAAGTAGAAGCGGATGAATTGATTGCCCCGGTTGAATTAAAGGTTCGTGAACGCTTGGGTAACTTGATTTTTGGAGCCGATGCCGACACCTTGGAAGGCGTGGTGCTGGCTGAATTGCATCGAAGAGGGCAAACCTTGGCGGTATTGGAAGCCGGTACGGGCGGACGCTTATCTGGAAAACTGGCTTCGTCAGAACAAAACAAGGCAACATTCGTCGGGGGGACGATCATCCCAGTGCCTTCCACATTTGATTGCATCGAATTGGCCCGTTTAGCCGCAAACCAAGCCCAAGCAGATTGGGGCTTGGCTTGCGTGGTCGGACAAGAAAATAGCAAGATTCAACTCGGCATTGGTTTGTGGCAGACTCATTATCAAGAGCAATTTCAACGCGGTTTTGGCGGTCATTCCGCGCTTGCCCCGGAATGGTCCGCCAACTTGGCCTTGGATGCCTTGAAAAGGACGTTAACGGCTACAGCAGAAAAATGAGAAGTTGGCCCTTCGTTTCTTGTCCTTGCCGAAGCGATGGGTGATTTCCTTTTCCGCCTCCAACCAATCGGAATAATCGTACCCCGGTGCGAAACCTCGCGCTTTGGAGCGGTAATAAGCCGCCTCGGCGATCATTTTCTCAATCGTCTGCGAATTCGCCGCAATAGGCTTGGATTGCGGCAACCATGAAGGGCTCAAGCCATACCTAACCAGTTCCAAAATCCCAAGGCCGGGAACCGATTCGATGCCTATCTTCTTCGGTTCGGTTTCCGCAAAACTACCGAACAACCGATCCCAGAAGGAGAACACCGCCCCATAGTTATTGTCATGTTCTTTTCGCAAGGTCGAGTGGTGAACCCGATGCAAGTAAGGCACGACAATCAACTTAGCCAACCAATGTTCACCCGAGAAACGGATGTTGGCATGGTGGAACATCACCATCAATGTAATGAGTGCCTCATTGGCTAATACCACCGTCGAGTCCACCCCCATGAGCATGATAAAGCCAGCTTTGACCATCGCGGTCAACACGACTTCAACAAAATGCAAGCGGAATGCCGTGCTGACATTCATGCTAGGGTCGCTGTGATGCACTTTGTGAAACATCCACAGGCTATCGTGGCTATGGTTTAGCCGATGCCAAAGGTACAAAGTCAAATCCAAGCCCAGAAAGGTCAACACTTCTTTTAGCACAGGATTTTTCATCCCGTGCAAAAGGCCCCAGTGTCCATAGTTCTCGGCCACTAGAAGTAAGGCAGAAACAGACATTAACGACATTAAAGTGTCGTTCATCAGGAATGTACCTAGGTTAGTCAGATATGACTGCCGGGATTGTTTCGGTGGATTGTTTCGGCATCCGCCCAAGGCTTCTAAAGCAAACAACAGGGCGAAAACCAATAAAATGGCGAGACTGCGCACCTCGGAGGCGCTTAAACCTAGCCATGCGGTGTGAGCGATGGATGCCAGCGTAGTATGTGTCAAGATCAGCATAAGGATATCCTCCTATTCAAAATGTAACTTCCGTCTTTCGGTATTCACAATTCAATCTATAGCTATGACTCCCTGCTTCAACTAAAATTCTTTGGTTGATATGTTTCCTATTAGACAACAATAAACATTTATATGAATATTTGTTACAAATATATGACACAATAGGGTCAAAATCAACTGAATTGTCCCCATAGCCTCCCTCGCAATCCCGAACTGCGTTCTGGGAATTGACTGACTGCATCGGTCAAAACATCTTGCCCACCCCAAATTTCGACGCGATGCTTGGCGCGGGTGATGGCGGTATAGACCAAAGGACGGTTTAACACCGGTGAAACGGCTTCCGGTAGCAGAAATACAGCTTGATCGAACTCCGAACCTTGGCTTTTGTGAACCGTCATGGCAAAACTAAGCACGTAATCCGGCAAGCGGGCAGGGGCAATGGTGCGCAACTGACTGTCGGCATCCTCGAAACAAACACGCAATTCCCCATCCACTCTCAAGCAAATGCCAATATCGCCGTTGAATAGCTTCATGCCATAATCATTGCGAGTGACCATCACCGCCCTGCCGGGAAACCACCGTTCATGCCTGGGAACACGTTGGCGCTCTCGTAACAAAGTTTCAAAGGCTTGATTGACCGAAAATGCGCCTGTCGTGCCTTGATGATGCGCGACGAGTATGCGAAATTGGTTGAATGCCGACAGCACATCCTGCCCGCTTGCACCCTCCGACACCTTTGTAAAAAAAGGCTGATAGCCTTGGTCCATCCTTTCCAACACATCAGCCTCGCCAAACTGAGATCGCCAGGCAATGTCGTCAAAATTTCCATTCTTCAACAGTTCGATGACTGGCAAAGCCTCGCCTGCCGCGTTGATACGCCGCGCCAATTCGCCGATGCCACTATTTCCGCCAAATCGATGGCTATGGTGTAAAAGGGCGATGCAATTACTGAGCTCGGGAATCGAATCGCCACTATCTTGCAAATTGACACCCGCGACTTGGGTCAATCGTTCACAAAATGACCGGCTGTATCCCTGCCCGAGGCAAATGTCACCAAACACTGAACCCGCCTCGACGGCGGCAAGCTGGTCTTTGTCACCCAATAAAATCAATCGCGAATGGCTCGGCAATGCGTCCACCAATTTTGCCAATAGTGCCAAATCAATCATGGATGCCTCGTCCACGACGACGACATCAGCCATTAATGGGTTTTCGCGGTTGTGTCGAAAATTCACCGAATCCGGCTTGCTGCCCAACAACCTATGCAAGGTGGAAGCGGTTTCGGGTATCGTCTGGATAATTTCATCCGGCATATTCAACTGCCGCTTTTGCATGCGTATGGCATCCTGCATTCTGGCAGCGGCCTTGCCAGTGGGGGCCGCCAATGCTATCCGCAAAGTTCCATTGGCTTGTGATTGCAATGCGGCTAGGATGCGAACCACCGTGGAGGTTTTTCCGGTTCCCGGCCCCCCTGAAATCACGCAAAACCGCCGTAGTAGGGCCACAGCCGCCGCAGTCTTCTGCCAATCAGGTTTTAAATCCGCATTATGGGCAAACAAACGATTCAAATCGGCAGTCAGCTTTGCCAAATCTATGTCTTCACAAATTTGACCCGCCCTAGCCAACAGTCCCTGAGCCAGTTGGTTTTCATATTGCCAATAACGCGCCAGATAAAGCCTTCCGCCTTCTATAATCATGGGCTTGAATTCATGAGGCCCACCCACAACGGCACTGGCAAGCAACATTTCCGCCCACACTTTTTCGGTTGGCAAACGTCGATCCGGTTCAATCTCCCGCCCCGCCCAATGGCGTAATTCCAGGCATACATGGCCCTCACCGACTGCATGACTGACCAAGTAGGCAGCCCATTCCACGGCGACCTCCATGCCGGGGTCAAAGCGACGCATGAAGTTGGCGAACTGACGATCCAGTGGAGTGTCGGATATAATCATTGTCTAAACCAATTGATGAAAGTGCGATATAAGGCCAAGAGAGCTTAAATTTTTGATTTTCAACATCCTGTGAACCCACTATGACCAAGCAAAATATTTACTCATTCAAAACCAAGACATTAGATGGCAAAGAAATGGATTTATCACAATTCAAAGGCAAACTGCTGTTGATTGTCAATACCGCCAGCCAATGTGGGTTTACCCCCCAATATGAAGGACTGGAAAGGCTTTATCAAGCTTATCGGGAAAAGGGCTTGGTGGTGCTTGGTTTTCCCTGTAACCAGTTTGGCGGACAGGAACCGGGGGATGCGGAGCAAATCGGTGCATTTTGCAGGAAAAATTTTGGCGTAAGTTTTCCTCTGTCGGAAAAGGTGGAAGTCAATGGGTCCGGCGCACATCCTTTGTTTGCCTATCTGACCCAGTCTTTGCCAGGCATTTTGGGAACCCGATCCATCAAATGGAATTTCACAAAATTTTTGGTCGATCAGCAAGGTCAGCCTGTCCGTCGATTTGGTTCCAATGAAAAACCCGAAAAAATTGAACAGGTGATTAAAAGCTTACTTGGCTGATTTAGGGTAATCCGCAACCGGAGCCAAAGCTTTAATGCCAGTGGAAACCGGCCAATAGATCGTTTCGAGCGCGGCGGTGAATGGCAAGGCCACACCTGCCACGACGCGCTCAGCCATGGATGGCGGCAACTTCATGTCGAAATCCTCCACTAGGGTTTGATCCTCGCCGGTCACCAAGGCATATTGTAGGCGAGTGTCATGAAACGCTAGCGGCCGTTGTTTTGGGTTGGTCGAAGGATCAGTGTAAGTTGGCAAATCGGCACAACCTGTGAGCAACAAAGCCAAAGGAAGCGCAGAAACAATGAGGTATTTCATCCTAAATTTGACAGTTGCGCATAATATATTCATTGAACTGAAACAATGCAGAATATTGAAGGGAGTTGATTTTGCCTTCGAAGCATTCAACTCAGCAGTATCGGCCAACTATATCAAGCCTAGCGCCAAGCCAATGGCAAGTAAAACAACCGAAACCAACAAAAATTTTAGAGTGTAATCTGCAATGGTCTTTAGCACTTGGTTTCGTAAAGTGATAAAACGGGCCAGCCTGTCAAAATCCTTTCTTTCCAATTCCATCGGCGGGGTTCCGTCAGCCGAATGGTAGGCGATATTGGCTGCCAGCCGACTATGCACTAGGCTTTCGAGGCGCTCGTAGGCTTGCCCACATTGAAACGCGAACTCCAATGGGTCTTTTTCATTCGCATCGCCCCCGGTATGTGCTTGAATTAGATTTTGCAGCAACTCAAGCAAATCGTCAGGCAAATCATCATTGCCAAGCTTGCTGAGCTTTGCCTCTAAATTTTCACCCTCGGCGGACATCCCTTCCGTCAACAGGCTTTCCAATCGATTTAGTAAATGCTGAGTGTCGGTCATGATGGCTTGATTGATTCCCAGTGACGGCAAGAGGGGCAACGCCAGTGTAATTCGCTACCGCTGAATCCACAATGTGCGCAGGTATAGCGAGGGGCGTTGGAATACATGCGATCCAAAGCCCTATCCAAGCGTATCAATGCTTCCCTTTGCGTTTCCACTCCTTCCTCCAACAGAAATCCTGTCAGCGTGTTAAGCGACTTGGGAGTGGATAGGCTTTCCAAAACGCGTAACATGTGTTCGATTGCCTTGATCGGCCCTTGCTCTGACCGGATTCTTTCAGCCAAAGCCAATGCAGCAGATTCTATGCCATAAGTTTCATACAAATAGCCTAGATAGCCAATCAACTCACCTGAAGGCTTCTCCAAACGATCATGACAAATGCGTAAGGGTTCGATGATTTCTTGGACGATGCCGACGTTTTGCGACTCCACACGCTTCAGGAATTGCAGCGCCTCCTCAAACCGGCCTTCGCGCATTTCCAACTTTGCCATTAACAAGCTTGCCCTCGCGCAGCGAGGGTCATCCCGCAATGCTTCTTCCAACCAATGCCGGGCGGTCATGTCATCGTCAGTGGAAAGGGTTTCCTCGGCCAACTCACAGAGGAAATGTGCAGACGTTTCCCCCCGTTTAGGTGGTTTGCCCAAATTGTGCAATTTACGGGTGCAAACCATCGCCTTGGCCCATTCCTGCTCGTGTTGGTAAATATCCAGCAACTGTTGCAAGGCACCGAGGCGGGAGTTTTCATGGTCAACCAAATTTTGGAATATGCTCTCCGCCCGGTCGAACAAGCCCGCCCGCATGTAATCAGTGCCCAATTCAAATTGCGCACTTTCCTGTTGCTGTTGGTTTAAATCGAGCCTGCCAATTAGGTTCTCATGAATTTCAATGGCTTTTTCGATTTCACCTCGTCGCCGGAACAAATTACCCAAAGCAATGTGAGTTTCAACGGTTTCGAAGTCATTGGTCAATAAATCGACAAATGCCTCAATTGCCTTGTCGGTTTTTTCACTGAGCAGATAATTCAGACCCCGGCAATAGGCTTTCCTGAGTGAATGGGTGTGTTCTATTAGGTATTTCCGAGCATAGTGCCGTTTGGCGGCGAACCATCCGGATGCAGCGGCGACAGGCAGCAACAGAAATAACCAATCCTCCATCAGTCGTCGAAAGCGTTATCGCCTGAAGGATTGACCCTGTCCCTGAGTTCTTTGCCTGGCTTGAAATGAGGCACATATTTGGAGGTCAGTTCCACCGCATCACCCGTTTTGGGGTTGCGCCCAACCCTTGGGGGTCGATAATGCAAGGAAAAACTTCCAAACCCACGTATCTCAATTCGTTCGCCACCAGAGAGTGCATTGCTCATTTGCTCAAGCACAGATTTGACTGCCGCCTCCACATCACCTTGCGGTAGATAGTGGAACCTTTTTGATAGTATTTCGATTAATTCAGACTTAGTCACCTTTACATCCATCTTAAAAAAAAGCCGGAGGGCGGTGAAGCCCCCCGTCTTAGGCCACACAGAAGTTTATTTCTCCATCTGTTCCTTGAACAGATCACCCAATGTCGGGGTGCTCGGTTGCTGATGGGCATAATCCTTAATTGCCGCATGCTCTTCTTCTTGGTCTTTCGCCTTGATTGAAAGCGAAATGGATTTGCTCTTTTTGTCCACGCCAATGAACTTGGCTTCCACTTCGTCACCAACACTCAATTGAGTGCGCGCATCTTCCAGACGGTCGCGGGAAATTTCCGAAGCTCGCAAATATCCTTCCACGCTGTCGGCAAGCAGAATGACAGCGCCTTTGGCATCGACTTCTTTGACCACGCCCTTGATGATGGCACCCTTGTCGTGCCCTGCCAACCAGTTCTGGAACGGGTCTTGTTCGAGTTGTTTGACCCCCAAGGAAATCCGCTCACGTTCAGGATCAATCGCCAAGATGACGGTTTCGACTTCATCGCCCTTCTTGTAGTTGCGGATTGAATCTTCTCCGGTGGTCGTCCACGAAATGTCGGACAAATGCACCAAGCCGTCAATGCCGCCTTCCAAGCCGATGAAAATGCCGAAATCGGTGATTGATTTGATGTTGCCCGATATTTTATCGCCCTTCTTATGCAAGGAGGCAAATTCTTCCCAAGGATTGGGTTTGCACTGCTTCATGCCCAAGGAGATGCGGCGGCGATCTTCGTCGATGTCCAAAACCATGACTTCGACTTCCTCGCCCAACTGCACGACTTTGGCGGGGTTGACGTTCTTGTTGGTCCAATCCATTTCGGACACATGCACCAAGCCTTCCACGCCTTCTTCGAGTTCTACAAAGCAGCCGTAGTCGGTCAGGTTGCTGACCTTGCCGAACAAACGAGTGTTGGCGGGGTAACGGCGGGCAATGTTCAGCCATGGGTCTTCGCCCAATTGCTTCAGTCCCAATGATACGCGGTTCTTTTCCTGGTCGTATTTGAGAACCTTGACTTGAATTTCTTGACCGATTTGTACCGTTTCAGAAGGATGGCGCACACGCTTCCAAGCCATGTCGGTGATGTGCAACAATCCATCAATGCCGCCCAAATCAATGAATGCGCCGTAATCGGTCAGGTTCTTGACCACGCCCGTCACAATAGCACCTTCCTGCAAACTTTCCAGCAAGGCTTCTTTTTCCGCACTGTATTCAGATTCCACTACGGCACGGCGGGACAAGACGACATTGTTGCGCTTCTGGTCGATCTTGATGACCTTGAATTCAAGATCCCTATTTTCCAAGAAGGCAGTGTCACGCACTGGGCGGACATCCACCAAGGAACCCGGCAGGAACGCACGCAGGGCGCCAATCGAAACGGTAAATCCGCCGCGCACCTTGCCAGTGATGCGTCCAACGACGGTCTCGTTGATCTCGTTGGCTTTTTCCAAATCACCCCAAGCCTTTTGCTTCTTGGCCTTGTCACGGTTGAGCAAGGTGTTGCCCATGCCGTCTTCCAACATGTCGAGGGTGACTTCCACTTCGTCGCCAATTTGGACTTCCAATTCGCCTTCAGGGCTTAGGAACTGCCATTTCGGAACCACGCCTTCGGATTTTAGCCCGGCGTTGACGACGACATATTCTTGGGTAATTTCCAGTACCGTGGCCGACAATACGCTGCCAGGACGCATTTCGGATTTGGCAAAACTTTCATTTAATAAATCTTCAAAGCTTTCGCTCATGACTATCTTCTTTAACTCCGCACGGAAGGGGGTCATCCGCAAGGATTTGGGTTAGGTTAAACATTTCGCCGTTTAACGACGGCGGCCAAACTGACTTTCAGTCGATTCAGGAATCAAGCAAGGCCAGACAACGACTAATGACTTCCTCGATACTCATATCGGAGGAATCCACCAGCACCGCATCTTCAGCCATTTTCAACGGCGCCACGCTACGTTCGATGTCGCGCCGGTCCCTTTCCTCAATCTCTTTTGCCAGGCCAGTAAGGCTAACATCTATCCCTATTTCTTTCAACTGCTTATACCGACGTCTTGCACGTTCTTCTGCGGTGGCGGTCAAAAAGACCTTAAATTGGGCATCTGTGAACACTACAGTGCCCATATCACGCCCGTCAGCGACCAATCCCGGCAGTTTGCGAAACTCGCGCTGCTTTTGCAGCAAAGCCTGCCGAACAGGCCCATAAGCGGCTATTTTAGAAGTGATATTGCCGCAAATTTCGGTGGTGATGCGCGCACTGATGTTTTTCCCATCCAATATAACGGCTGGCACATCTCCCGCTTCGAAGGACAGATTCATTTGTTTGGCTAATTCAACGATGCCATCAACATCTTCCAATGAAACAGTAGCATCTTGAACGGTAACGGCAAGTGCACGATAAATCGCCCCACTATCGAGATAATGCCAACCCAAGGCTTTGGCAATCGCCCGACTGACAGTTCCCTTGCCGGCACCGGCCGGGCCGTCCAAAGTCATAACTGGAATGTTATCGCCCATTTTTCATCAATCCTCACTAACATTGACATTCAGTCCCAACGCATTGGAAATTTTCACAAAACTTGGAAATGACGTGTTGACATTGGCACAATCGCCTATATAAATCGGCCCACTGGCACGCAAGGCTGCTATCGAAAAGGCCATGGCAATACGGTGATCGCCATGCGAATCCACTTTTCCACCCTTGATGGGCCTAGGCTGAATCACCATGCCATCAGGTGTTGCGATGGCATGGACACCCAAAGCCTGCAAGCCATCAGCCATTACTTGGATACGGTCGCTTTCCTTGACCCTCAATTCTGCAGCGCCACTCAGACGAGTTTCACCCACTGCACAAGCAGCGGCGATGAATATCACTGGAAATTCGTCGATAGCCAGAGGAACTAGTTTTTCTGGGATTTGCACCCCTCTGAGTCTGCTGGAACGGATGCGTATGTCTGCGACTGGCTCGCCACCGACCATCCGATGATTCCCAATTTCGATGTTGGTGCCCATCAAGCGAAGAATATCAATGACACCGGTGCGGGTTGGGTTGACACCAACATGCTTTAAAGTCACGTCAGAATCCGGCGCAATCGCTGCACCCACCATGAAAAATGCAGCCGACGAAATATCGCTGGGAACATCAATGTCCATGGCGACCAGCCTGCCGCCGGGTCTGATGGCGACGCAATTGCCATCCCTGCAAACAGGGTAGCCGAAACCTTCCAACATGCGTTCAGTGTGGTCGCGGGTCGGTGCAGGTTCGGTGACACTCGTTTCACCATCCGCATAAAGCCCGGCAAGCAATAGACAGGATTTAACTTGCGCACTGGCAATGGGCATATCGTAATGGATGGCTTCCAAAGGCCCGCTGCCCCTAATTTTGATCGGTGCAGTGCCAGTCGGCGAGGTTTTGATGACGGCCCCCATTTGTCGCAATGGCTCGGTCACCCTTTTCATGGGGCGGCGGCTCAGCGAAGGGTCGCCAGTCAATACCGTATCGAAGGATTGCCCCGCCAGCAAACCGCTCAGCAATCGCATTGAAGTGCCAGAATTGCCAAGATACAAAGATTCCTGCGGTCCTTTCAAACCGTGCAATCCAACACCCTGCACAGTGACTGCGCCATTTTCCGGCCCTAGGATGTGAACCCCCATGGCGCGAAACGCATTCATGGTGGCCAAGCAATCCTCGGCATCTAAAAAGCCCGTGATATGGGTCACACCATCGGCAATCGAACCCAATATGATGGAGCGATGGGAGATGGATTTATCACCTGGGACTCGGGCCACTCCACGCAAGGTTCCGCCTGGGAAGACACGGAAATTAACATTGTTATTTTTCATTAAAAATACCACATATTCGGTTTAGTACCCATTTCATACAATTCTTAACAAGGACTCAGGTGCAATTATTTTCCAATAGTAATGCCTTTCCATCTTCAATACTATAAGCCGATACCCTAAGATACATATCATTAACGTGTGGACCAAGTGCCGTAAGCCCTATTATATAATCGGCAGTACTCGGTACATTTTGTAACCTATAAATCTCAGCCATGATCGATGAGCTTAGCTTGACCCAATGTCGGAAGATGACTGATTAAGAAAACGTTGTCGGGCATCACGGGCTTCGGCGAAGTACACAAGTAAGTTTTTGGCGGATTCAGCGGTGCTGTTTTCCATAAGACTCGACACTTTTTTTAATTCATCGCCCATGCCACTCAATAACGGGATGATTTGTTCGCCATTCAATAGGCAAATATCCCTCCACATTTCAGGATTGCTGGATGCAATCCGGGTAAAATCACGAAAGCCCGCCCCGGCATACTGGAAAATTTCTTCTTGCTCGTCTTTCCTGCCTAGCATGTGAACTAGGGCGTAAGCCAATACATGCGGCAAGTGGCTGGTCGCGGCGAAAACTTGGTCGTGATGTAGGGGTTCCATCAACGAAACCAAAGCGCCCAATGCTGTCCAGAAACCCTCCACAGCCCGGACAGCATCGGGGTTGGTCGTGGCAACAGGGGTCAGAATCACTCTTTTATCCTGATAGAGGTCGGTGGAAGCAGCTTCCACTCCACTACGCTCGGCTCCGGCGATGGGATGGCCAGGTACAAAATTGGCTGGAACCTCTCCGAAAACACTCTCAGCTGCAGCAATCACTTTTCCCTTGATACTACCAACATCGGTGTAAATCGTATCCTGCGACCAAGCTGACTGCAAATCTCGAAATGTTTTCAGGGATGCACCCGGTGGGGTGGCGATGACCACCCAATCCGCGCCTGTTGCCAGTTTTCCGATTGCGCCGTTTTCCTGAATATCATAGCCTTCGTCAATAACACCCAAGGCCAAAGCCCTTGCCAAATTGTCAGGGTCGGTATCCAATCCAACAATTTCACGGCATAATCCAAGGCTGCGGGCAGCTTTTGCCATCGAACCGCCAATCAAGCCGACACCAATCACACAAAGCCTTTGGATCATAGACCCAGCACTCGATCCAAAGCGGCAAGGAAGGTTTGATTTTGACTTTCTGTCCCGACAGTCACGCGCAGATGGTCGGGAAGGCCATAATTGGCTATCGGCCGAACAATCACACCCTCTCGCAGCAGGGCTTCGTACACGGGGGAAGCATTGCGCCCAACATCAATCGTCAGAAAATTGCCCAAGGAAGGAATATAACCCAAACCGCGATTTCCCATCGCCTCTTCTAGCATGGACAGCCCTTTGAGATTAAGTTCGATGGTGCGTTTTAGGTGTTCGCCATCTGACAACGCCTCCACGGCAGCGACTAGGGCTAGGGAGTTGACGTTGAACGGTTGTCGAACCCGATTGAGCAAATCGGCTATGCCCGGACTGCTGATTGCGTAACCGACTCGTAAGCCAGCCAATCCATAAGCTTTGGAAAACGTCCTAGTCACAATTAGGTTAGGGAATTCATCCAGCCATTCAAGCGCATTGGGGTAATTCGGTTCGTTGACATATTCAAAATAGGCTTCGTCGACGACAACCAATGCAGTGTCGGGGACAATTCTAAGAAATCCACCCAATTCTTGCCTATTTAAAAAAGTTCCCGTAGGGTTGTTGGGGTTAGCGATAAAAATAACCCTTGTTTTGCCATCAATCAAACTCGCCATGGCTTCCAAATCATGCCCGTAGCGCATTCCTCGCGTACCGTCATGGGCTTTTGCAATACAGGCGGTGGCGCCAATGGCTTGCGTGACAATAGGGTAAACCGCAAAGGCATGTTGGGAAAATAAGGCCGAGGTTTCGACCGACAAAAAAGCACGGGCCACCAATTCCAAAACATCGTTGGAACCGTTCCCCAAGGTGATTTGCGCAACTCCAACATTCAACTTTGCTGCCAAAGCCGCTTTCAAATCGAAACCGCCGCCATCAGGATAAAGCTGCAACTCATTTAAGGCCGACTGTATGGCGGCCAAGGCTTTTGGGCTAGGTCCCAATGGATTCTCATTGGAAGCCAGTTTAACAATATTGGAGATGCCCAATTCCCGTTCCAATTCCCCAATCGGCTTGCCGGGCAAATAAGGGGTGAGCTTGCGAACGCCTTGGGCGGCGAGTTGTTCGGGATTCATAATAATTCTTGTTATTGAGGTAAAGATTAACCCACACCCTTAGGATAAGAACCGAGTAGCTTTAGCATCAGGACGTTTTTTTCCAAAGCGTCGAGAGCATTTGCCAAAGGTTCGTCTTGTTGATGTCCCTCGACATCGATGAAAAACACATAATCCCAAGCACCGCGGCGGGATGGGCGGGATTCGATTTTAGTCATACTGATCGAATAGCGGGCGAAAGGTTCCAGCGTATTGTACAAAGCTCCAGGGCAGTTGTGGGTGGAAATCAGCAAAGACGTTTTATCAATGCCGGTTGGACCCACCGCTTGCCGACCTATCACCAAAAAGCGAGTCGTATTGTCTGGCTCGTCTTCTATGTTGCGTTCCAGTAGGTTAAGCCCGTATAGCTCCGCAGCCACTTCACCCGCAATGGCTGCACAGCCTTCCTCAGAGTCAGCCAAGCGGGCAGCTTCGGCATTGCTGCTGACACTGATTCGCTCAACATTTGGCAAAGAAGTATTCAACCATTGGCGACACTGCGCCAACGACTGTTGGTGCGAATACACCCGTTTTATGTCTTCAGTGCGTTGGGCCTTACTCATTAAGTTATGGTGTATGCGCAAAGCCACCTCGCCAGCAATGAGCAGTGGCGAACGCAGAAAACTATCAAGGGTATGATTTACGACACCCTCCGTTGAATTTTCCACGGGAACCACGCCAAATTGGCAAGCTCCACTCTCCACCGCTCGAAAAATTTCGTCGATGGCGGGATAGGGACGCGTCGTTATGGCATGGCCAAAATGCTTATAGGCAGCCTGTTGGGAAAATGTGCCCTCTGGCCCCAGAAAAGCCACTGTAAGCGGTTTTTCCAGCGCAAGGCAAGCCGACATCACCTCGCGAAAAAAACGCACCACATTTTCACTGGCGAACGGGCCGGCATTATTGGCTGCCATTCGGCGCAAAATCTCGGCTTCCCGTTCGGGGCGATAAAACGAATCCAACTCCCCACGGGCTTGTTTGGTCTCTGCAACCTGCTGCGCACAAACCGCACGTTGGTTGAGAAGTTCTAGAATATGATCGTCGATTGCGTCGATCCGCTTGCGGATTTCCGCAAGCGGATCGGACTGTTGGCTGTGATTGTTTTGCTCCACAATGTAACCCGAGTTTTTCTGTTGGTGTTAAATCACCCGAGCGGCAAGCACGCCATTAATGGCGCTGATCTTTTCCAAGGTCTCCGCGGGAACCTGATTGCTCAGGTCTACCATAGTATAAGCGTAATCACCGCGCGACTTGTTAAGCAAATCGACTATATTCAAATTTGCCTCACCTAAAGCGCTCGAAATTTGACTGACCATGTTAGGTACGTTCTTGTTGGCAACGCATAAACGGCAAACCGCTTCTTCCGCGCGGGGAGAAACCACTTCGGGGAAATTAACGGCATTGCGGATATTGCCGTTTTCCAAAAAGTCACGAATTTGATCAGCCACCATGACCGCGCAATTGTCTTCAGCCTCTTCGGTGGATGCGCCAAGATGCGGCAGCAAAATGACCCCTTTACGCCCTAACAGAGCCGACGAGGGAAAATCACAGACGTAGTTGCGAAGCTTTCCTGCTTCCAAGGCAGCCAAAATTGCCGACTCATCGACTATGCCAGCCCGGGAAAAGTTAAGCAGCACAGCAGTGGTTTTCAATAAGTCGATGCGCGACGGGTTGATCAAATTGCGGGTATGGTCGTTCAGGGGTACGTGCAAACTGACAAAATCAGACTTGCCCACTAAATCATCGACACCCAAAGCCTTTTCTACCGTGGAGGACAACTGCCAAGCGCTATCCACCGTCATGGAAGGATCAAAACCGATCACCTTCATCCCCAAGGCAAGTGCGGCATTGGCAACCTTGACCCCAATGGCCCCCAAACCGATCACGCCCAAGGTCTTGCCAGCCAGCTCTGTGCCGGCGAAATTTTTCTTGCCCTTCTCCACTGTTTGGTTAATCGCCTCATCATCCGTGCCTTGCAGTTTATTGGCAAAATCCCAAGCTTCGCAAATATGGCGGCTGGCCAGCAACATGCCCGCAATAGCCAATTCTTTGACGGCATTGGAATTGGCCCCGGGGGCATTGAACACCGGAATGCCGCGTTGCGAATACTCAGCCACTGGAATATTGTTAACCCCCGCACCAGCCCTACCTACGCATTTGACAGTTTCAGGAATGGCAATACCATGCAGTTTGAATGAACGTAGCATAATGGCATCGGGATGTTGGATTTCCGAGGCAACCTCATACTTGTCACGGGGCAGCCGGTTCAATCCGACAGGGGAAATGTTATTGTAGGTTAAGATTTTATACATATTCGTTGGATTCCTTTGCGCGTCTTGCGCAATATGACTATTTAATTATCGAGTGATGGACAGAATACGTCCTAGAATTGATTTAGGGCGGGCAAACTAGCATTTACCCGCCCAGACGGACAAACTTATCCGTTTTTGCGTTCGAATTCAGCCATGAATTCGATTAACGCATCCACACCCGCCATAGGCATGGCATTGTAAATGCTCGCGCGCATTCCGCCAACCGAGCGATGTCCACCCAAAGAGACCAGACCCGCCGCTTTGGCTTGCGTGGTGAACTCCTTTTCCAAATCAGGCTTTGCCAAGGTGAACGGCACATTCATCCGCGAGCGGAAAGCCGGTTCCACCGGATTGCCATAAAACGGCGATGCATCGATGGCTGCATAGAGCTTAGCTGCCTTGGCCTTATTGTGCGCTTCCATCGCCGCCAAACCGCCTTGTTCCTTCACCCATTCCAGCACCAAGCCCAACAAGTACCAATTATACGTCGGCGGGGTGTTGAGCATGGAACCATTTTCGGCCATGACTTTGTAATCGAAAATCGAAGGCGTGATCGGCAGGGCATGACCAATCAAGTCGTCACGCACGATAACAACGGCAATACCCGCCGGACCCATGTTCTTCTGCGCCCCGGCATAGATCAAGCCAAATTGGCTTACGTCCACCGGACGCGACAGGATATTGGACGACATGTCGCACACTAAAGGCAAACCACCTGCATCGGGGATTTCCTGAAACTCCACGCCGTTGATGGTTTCATTGGACGTGTAATGCAGATAAGCGGCTTCCGGGTCGATCTTCCAATCCGCCCGTGCCGGAATGTTCTTGAAGCCATTTTCTTTGGAACTGGCAGCCACTTTCACTTCGGCGTATTTCTTGGCTTCGCTGATGGCCTTGCCCGACCAAATGCCCGTGTTGACGTAATTGGCGACGGTTTTCCCGGCCAACAAATTCATCGGGATCGCGGCAAATTGACCAGTCGCACCACCGGAAACAAACAATATCTTATAGTTGTCCGGCACACTTAATATTTCCTTGAAATCCGCCTCGGCCTTTTCGGCGATGCTGACATATTCCTTGCCGCGATGGCTCATTTCCATCACCGACATACCCGACTTGCCCCATTCCAGCATTTCGGCTTGGGCGCGTTGCAATACTGCCTCCGGCATCGTCGAAGGACCGGCACTAAAGTTATAGACTCTTGACATAATGACCTCTTAGGTTAGTGTTGATAATATTTTCTTGATACCACGCTGAGCATGGTGTCAAGAAAATATGTGCAAACCATCGCTTCCAGCAATTGCCGATGGGTCAGCTTTGAATTTCAAAAATATAATGACAGATTGCAGTTTTCC
>CAIYXP010000330.1 GCA_903930145.1 uncultured Methylococcaceae bacterium | reverse complement strand
TGAAGCCCCCGTCATCACCTCCCCCGGCACGGGTTCCGTGGCAGAAAACGCCGCGACCAGCACCGTGATTTACACCGCCGTTGCCACTGATGTGGATGCGGGCGACACCCGCAGCTATAGCCTGAAAGCGGCGACCGGTGACGAGGCGATGCTGAACATCGATGCCGTTACCGGCAAGGTGACACTGAAGACCTCCGCCGATTATGAAGCCAGAGCCAGCTACAGCTTTACCTTGGTCGCCACCGACAAGTTCGGGTTGACCGCCGAACAAGCGGTGACGGTGGACGTGACCAACGTCAATGAAGCCCCCGTAGCTGTAAACGACACGTTAGCCGCCATTCAAGGTACACCGATTCTCTATGCTGCCAGCCAGTTACTGGGCAATGACACCGATATTGACGACAATACGACGCTAAGCATTGCCAAAGTCACCACCGGCACGGGTGGAAGCGTTGTCTTGAACACTGACGGCACGGTGACATTTACGCCAGCGACTGGCTTTAGCGGTGCCGCCAAGTTCAGTTATTTGGCATCCGATGGTAGTTTGGACAGCAATACAGGGGCGGTGACAGTCAATGTTGCCGCCATTATCAATGGTGTGCCTGTGACAACTATAACCAACGACGATGGTACGGCCACGACCTCCATTCCCGCTAACACCTTAAGGCTATCCGGCAATACTCCCGATGTACCCTTATTTGGCAACACGAGTGGCAATGCTGAGCTTAGCGTTAACCTGCCTACAGGTGTTGGCATCAGTGCGAATGGTCTGCAAACGGGACAAACACCAGCGGCTGCGTTGAGCGACCTGACGGCACGGATTAATCAATCATTCGAACCGACGACAGCGGCTGATTGGAACACTAATGTGCAAACCTTCACCAACAACCTCCCTGCTGGTAGTAGTGTTATCGTACAGACGGTTACACCTACAGTCAGCAATAATCAAGCGCCGAGTGCGCCTATTGTGGTTGACGGATCAAGCGCTGGCAATAATGTGGCCTTGGTTGTGGATGTCAGTCATCTGCCATCAGGTACGATTATTCAGTTGGATAATGTTGATTTAGCTGTGATTGTCGGGGAAGCTCATCTTCTGGGCGGTGCGGGGGTTAATATTGTTTATGGCGATGCCAGTGTGCAAATCTTTATCCTAGGTGCTGATGATGACCAGCTTCACGGCGGTGATGGTGACGATACAGTAGGCAGCCTTGGTGGTAATGATCAACTGTCTGGTGATGCAGGCAATGACACCTTGTTTGGAGGGGTTGGCAATGACGTTCTCACGGGCGGTAAGGGCAACGACAAACTGAACGGTGGTTTGGGGTTTGATATTGCCCATCAAGCCGGCAGCGCTTCGGATTACACTTACGAAATCAAAGACGGTAGTGTTATCCTGACCTCTGGCGCGGGTGAACGTAATGTGTTGGTTGATGTAGAACGCATCATCTTTGATAACGGTCACAGTAAATTTATCGCCCACAGCGAAGGCGAGGCGGTGGCTGAGCATCTGATTTCAACTTGGCTACACCGCGATATGTCGGCAGACGAAGGCGCGTGGGTGCAAGAAAACCTTAGCCATAGCAGTGCCGACGATATCGCCAAACTTTTTTTAACCCTGCCTGAAGCCTCTGGTTTGCAAGGTAAAACGTTGAGTGAGCTACTCCAAGGTGTTGACAGCAATCAGTCCATCATTCGCGCTTTGGCTGAACGTGACTTGGTTGGTGGCAATGGCGATGACCAGGGTTACTTATCCGGCGGAGTGGCTTTACATGTCGATGGCGGGAAGGGCTTTGATGTCCTGCATGAAACGGGCAAACGTGCCGATGTCCATCTGGAAACTAACGGCAACAGCGTTGAGCAAACCCATCTGACTGACGGCAGTATGTTTAGCTTGAAAAATGCCGAGATGATCGCTTTTGATAACGGCGAAACGATAGTGTTTGCCCACAATCAAAAAGAAGGCATTTTAGGTCGTCTGGTACATACTTTCTTTGATAAAAATGCGACTGTTGAACAATGGCATACTGGTGTCGATTTGTTGGCACAGGATACGCCTCCAGTACAGGAAATTCTGAATTGGTTCGTAGCCAATTCGGGGCTCGCTAATCTCAATGATACCGATTATGTGCAGGCTTTGTATCAAAATACCTTTCATCACGAAGCCGATGCGACTCAGCTTCAGGATGCCCTAAACAGCTTACAAAATGGTGTTGATCGCGGTTGGCTGGGGGTTGAACTCGCCCAAACCCAAGAAGCGGTTACCGTGATTGGTAGTCAAGTTGTGGTGATGGATGGTTGGATGTGATATTCAATACGAGTCCTTTTCTCTACATGGGCATTCGAACGAAAAATGGATAACATACCAAGGCCAAGTTCGAAGACAGAATAGTGGGTATCACTGCCTATTGCGCCAGATGGA
Organism: uncultured Methylococcaceae bacterium; assembly: GCA_903930145.1. Classification (GTDB taxonomy): domain Bacteria; phylum Pseudomonadota; class Gammaproteobacteria; order Methylococcales; family Methylococcaceae; genus Methylumidiphilus. The sequence goes on along the minus strand of CAIYXP010000330.1, from coordinate 2,405 downwards.
ATGAAAGTACTGGAAGTTGCCCGGCAGAAGGCTCTAGGTCAACTGGAACGAAAAGACGATTGGGGCAAATGGTCAACGTGCCGACCAAGCAAGGCTTGCTCGGCACATAGCTTCAGTTGATCTTGGCCTATCTGCTTTTTGGATGGGTAATATCAAAACCCAATAAACGCACTGATAAACGCGAAAGTCGGGAATTAGTCCGGAAATCTCTCTGTAATAAACCATTTTCATAAATACTTAAGAATTCGCCTGTTTGCAAATCACGCAAATGATCGGGGCGAAAACCTTCTTGGGTGAAACCTAATGCTATTGTCGAGCGCTCTGAATGCTGATTGTCGCCATAGACTATGCTGATGAGCTTGTTAAAGCCAATGTGGTTAAAAGCAAAATCTAGAACCAATAGCATGGCTGTCAATGGAATGCCTTGCCCCCGATGAAGTGGGTTTGGAAAGCCGATTAACAATTCAGCACGTTGATAGTTCAGTTGTATATCGACAAGAGAGGCAAGCCCTATCGGCTGGTAGTTGCTCTGTTCATGAACAGAATGGTTTGTTTGTTCGATAATCCAATGGATTTTTTTTTGCCTTAGTATGCTGTAACGAGTGTTTTGTTTGAGCGTGTCTTGTATATGCTGCCTAGTTTGATTGATTGCCGCAAAACGGTGATAGTTATTCATAAAGTCTTGGTCTGAAAAACAGCGTGCTAGGAAATCTTCATCTGTAGAACAAAGCATCCTTAGCCGTAGCCTATCGCCAAGCAATGGTTGTATCCAGTTTGGGTGTAAAGCGCTGTAAAGCGACTTAATTTCCAAGCTCAATGGATTTTGATTAAACCCTTTCTGCAAGGTTTCAAAAGCTTTATCAGGTAAATTTTGTGAAATAAAAACATTGGCAAGATTGACTATAGCATTGATGTTGTGAATATCGGTTTGTATGGCTTTAAGAAAACTGATCTCTGCATTTGCAAAGTCCTTGAGCACAAAGTAGGCGACCCCCATGCAATCTAATAAATAAGTATTGTTACCAATAGATTTTAAGCCACGCTGCGCTACTTTATAAGCTGATTTAAAATCACCCAACCTACAAAATGCGGTTACTGAAATAATCCAGCCCCAAGGTAGTTCAGGTGTCGCAGGTCTGGCATCCCTAATTGTAACGATAGCGTCGTTTGACAATCCCTGCTGGAGTAGCTTGGCAGCTTCCAATAGTGGCAAAGGTAACTCATCAACTGTTAGATATGCCTTGTTGATGAGGGCAATCGGTTCTGGAAGTGAACAAATGGCAAAGTTAGGCATGAATGAATAACTTCTGGTGCTAGTTTTGGAGTTATAAACTAAACTCGGCAACGGGAAATGGGACAAATCAATTTTCCTGAACCTGATGGCTCATTTTTTTGCTTCTAGGGTGATAAAGTGTTGGTCATGATGTAGTTTCTCCTGTGGATAAGCGTTATTAGCCAATCACTCACCATCAGACTAGAGTAGTAAAAAAAAGGGGCGGAGTGCGTAACATCCGCCCCGAAAAAGTGATAGACCGATCTAACTTAACATGAAGTAATCACCAGCGGCGTTATAAGCGACTGCTTGTATGCCGACAAGGTTGATCTGGAAATCATGGCCGGCATCGAATGCCCCGTCGCCGTTTAAGTCAATATGGATTATGCCATCGCTAAATGCAATGCCATTTTCAGCATTGATGACTGAACCCACCAATGTGGACTTAGCAGTCAAATCTGTTAGTTTGTTCCCATTAATGCTTAAACTGCTTTCAATCGTGGCAGTAAAATCGATGTAATCCCCAACACCTTCTAAAACAATGTCAGTGCCTCCATTTTCCAAATCTTCGCTACCTAAAGCCGTAGATGAATAGCTTATTTTATCAACACCAGCGCCACCAATAATGGTATCAATGCCTCTTCCTCCAAATAGAACATCATTACCGTCCCCTCCGGTGAGCTTATCCGCTCCGTCTTCTCCATAGAGGTAGTCATTGCCGCTGCCTCCCGAGATTGCGTTGCCATAGGCGTTGCCGTAGAGGATGTCGTTGCCGTAGCCGCCTTCGATCAGGATGTTGCCCAGCAGTTCGACGCTCCGGAAGTCGAGGGTGTTGGCCGCCTCGCTGCCGAGCAGTCGGACGAGCCCGCCCGCCTCGCTGGCATCAATGGCCTCAATGCCGGACTGCGGGCCGAAGTTGGACAAGCCGATGTCCACATTGCCCGTGCCGATGGCCTTGATGATGTCAAAGCCGCCGCTGCCGGTGTCGGTGTAGGTGTCGTAGCCGTTGAAGCTGGACCAGCCCCCGGCCAGGTTGCCGCCGACGCGGTAGGTGTCGGAGCCTTCGCCGCCGTCCATGGTGTCGTTGCCGAGTCCGCCCGCGATGAGGTTGTCGTCGGCGCTGCCGTAAAGG
>CAIYXP010000329.1 GCA_903930145.1 uncultured Methylococcaceae bacterium | reverse complement strand
CTGCTTCCAAATCTCCATTGATATAATTCAAATTCAGTGAGTTACGAGCGAAATCAGTTTGTGCTTTACCGAGTTCTACACCAATGACATCCCATTCTTTTAACTGTTTGGCGCTATATAGCATATAGCCAAATCCTGGCCCGACCTCCAAAAAACGTATAGGTTTCCCATCATTATGATAGTATGGGTTGTTTTGCTGGTAGACGTTCTCTAAAAGGCTGAGGTGACCACGATCCTCTTCCATTCGTTCTTTTGTCAACTGCCCATACCAATCAACCATACTTGTTGTATAGCTATCTTCAGATTGCGATGTATAGTAAAATTGTAAGGCAGCTTCACTAGGCTGAGGATTATAAAAAATGAGATCGCATTCATTGCAGCGTACAACGTTTGAAATTTCATCCGCTAGCAAATGCGTGAAATGATTAGAGCCACATAGATCACAACGAACTAACGAAAGAGAATTGATCAATTCATCCTTTATGCTTAATTGGGTCATAGAGAATCACTTAATAATGTTAAAAACGCATGAATACTGACATCCCGCAAGTAATTTAACCCTTGACGATCTTTTTGTAAATAAGACGTCCGCTAATTTAAGTAGATAAGAGAAAATTACGTGAATGACAAAAAAGCCTGTGGGATGCCCTTCCCACTTCGCCAAAAGTGTCGCCCATGCCGATCATAGCACGGATTGATTTTAGGGAGTGCAAGGCATGGCTTGCACTCCGGTTGCTGCAAATTTCTAACGCTACAATTCGCCCACCCAAGGTCTATTCTAGGCGACGCCCGATAGGAATGATCCAGCAGCCTCTCCATCTGTCGATTTGAACCCAGATTCTAATGATAATTTGTAGCGATGGGGTTCCCGAGATATCGATTGTAGCGTTGTGTTCCAAGGAAGCGTCTACAAATGTTTTGGAAGTATCCAACGGTCCAACAGGGCTATCCCCGACGACAAACTTTTGTAAGGCTGCGGGTTGGGTAAGTACCACCTTGCCTGACATATCCACAACTTCAATGTAAGGGTCGAGGGCGCCTGCACTTGGCATCACCTCGCAACGCCCACTGCCGGTTGGGTCTACGGAGCTTTGATTCAGGCATTCGTCAACCGCTGCTGGACTGGCGTGAAATCTGAATTTGTAAAATCCCTTGCCAAGAGGCGAAGCCTTGTCGGTGGAGGAGATGAAAGCTGCGGCCGCCGTCAATCCTTCATTGGCCATTAAATCTTCAAGCTGCGCGCTTGAAAGCTTTTCATTGCCCTTGACAGGGGCTACCGCAAATACCGTACCCCTTTCCATGCCAATCACAGTGTTTTCAGGCTCAATGGCAACACCACCCTTGGCGGTGGTTTTAGCCAATTGCTTGGCGACTTCCTGATTATAGGCCGAGGAAAAGTTGACTAATTGGTTGGTGGGTCCAACGAGTTCGCGCTCGTCTTTGGGGTCTGCTTGGAGCGAAGGGGTTAAAGCACAGGCTGCCAAACCAATAAGCAGTACAGTGGCTCTAGTGTTGTCAACGAATTGTTTGAAGGATTTCATGGCGACCTCCGATGGGATGCCCTTTGGGCTAATTTGTTGTTTTGAAATTGGGGTTTAGTAGTATTCATTGCTGGTGACTACTTGAACCCGCATGAATAAAATGTAGATTTCCTCCCGATGCGAGTAGAAAAGGGATTGATGCAAGCAACTCCCTGCCCAAATCAGGCTTGTGCTGATGCCATGAGTTCCATGGCGTAAATAAGATTTACTCTGTTTCGTATTTGTTGTCAATTATTTTCTAAATCAGAGTTAAGCTTGGCAGAATATCCTAGGCTCCAAAATAGTTCAGGTCGATTGTAGAATGTGATACAACAGAGTGGCATCAAATCTGTCTGTTGCGATTGAATAGGAGAAATTATCTTGAACACCCATAAAAATCCGTGGGATGCGCTTCCCAGTTCGCCAAAAGTGTCACCCATGCCGATCATCATCGGGTTAATCGTCATTATTGCCGTTTGGACTTCTTATTACACGATACCCGCCGAGTCTGCAGGGGTATTGCTGCGCTTTGGCAAATACATTGATAAAGTCCCCCCCGGCCTACATTTCAAAATTCCTTTTGGGGTGGACAGCGTCATCGCCATACCGACCCAAAGGCAACAAAAGCTTGAATTTGGTTTTGCCACACCGGGCAATTCCAACCCCGACCAAGGGGGGACTGAGCCGGCCAAGGAAAAATCCATGGTGACCGGGGATTTGAATTCGGCGCTAGTGGAGTGGATCGTCCAATATCGCATCACTGACCCAAAAAGTTATCTATTTGACGTGCGCGAGCCGGGGCAGACCCTGCGGGATATTTCCGAATCCGTCATGCGTGAAGTCGTCGGCGACCGAACTGTCGATGAAATCATTACCATAGGCCGCCAGGAAATCGAGGATACCGTGCTGCTGCGCATGACGGCTTTAGCCAAGCGCTATCAAATTGGCGTGACGATCAACCAAGTGCAATTGAAAAACGTCAACCCACCTATACCCGTGCAACCTTCTTTCAACGAAGTCAACCGGGCGCAGCAGGATCGCGAAAATTTAATTAACCTGGCCAATGGTGAATATAACAAAGCCGTACCCCGCGCTCGTGGCGAAGCCGACCAGAAAATTCGAGCGGCTGAAGGTTATCGCTTCAAGCGGGTCAACGAGGCAGAAGGTGATGCGGCGGCTTTCACTGCGGTGCTGGAACAGTATATCAAGGCGCCTGATGTCACTCGCACCCGCATATACCTTGAAACATTGGGGAATGTTCTGCCTCATGCCAAGCAGACTATCATCGTAGACGACACCGTCCAGCAAATTTTGCCCATGCTCCCTATGCCAGCCCAATTCCCGCCGCAAGCGGTGGAGGAACAAAAATGAAATATTCACCTTTAGCCATTCTAGCCCTGGCCTTTGTTGGCGTTATTGTTTTGGTGTCCGCTTACACGGTGGACCAGACCGAGCAAGTCATCATTACCCAGTTCGGTAGGCCAGTCGGCGACCCCATCACCAACCCTGGTTTGCATTTCAAACTGCCTTTTGTGCAACAGGTCAACCGTTTTGACAAACGTTTTTTGGCTTGGGATGGGCCATTGGTCGAAATGTCGACAAAAGACAAAACCTATATCCAAGTGGAAACTTTCGCACGTTGGCGCATCACCGACCCGATGCAGTATTACCTTAGGCTGCGCGATGAACGCAGTGCGCAATCCCGCTTGGAAGACATCTTGGGTAGCGAGACACGCACCGCCATCGCCCGACATGAACTCATCGAAGTGGTCCGAACCGATAAGGACCGTCAACCCAAGGTGGATGAAAACCTAGCGGATGCCAGCGAAGGCGCCATTGGTTTGCTTAGGCCGATCCGCTTTGGTCGGGCGGAAATTCAAAAGGGCATATTCGATGCCGCCTCCCCGAAACTGGCCGAGTTTGGCATCGAATTGCTGGATGTCCGCTTCAAACGCATCAATTACAACCCGGAAGTGCTTGAGCGCATTTATCAACGGATGATCAGCGAGCGCTTGCAGATTGCGCAACGCTTCCGTTCCGAGGGCGAGGGCGAGGCTGCGCGTATCAACGGCAACAGGGACCGCGACATTAACGAGATAGCCTCGACGGCGTATAAGCAAGTGCAAGAAATTCGCGGCGAGGCGGATGCCAAAGCCACGGCCATTTATGCCAAAGCCTACACCCAAAAACCCGAGGCGGCGGAGTTTTATCGATTCTTGAAAAGCATGGAGACATATGGCAAGGTCATCAATGGCGATTCCTCCATAGTATTATCCACCAACAGTGAGCTTTTTTCTTTGCTCAAGCGAGTGGATGGCAAGGCTCGCCCACAATAGATGTTTCAGGCAACTTTGTCCGCCCGCCGATGTGACAGTAGCATTCCTGCCGCAAACGCAATGCAGATGGTAGCGAAGACAGCCAGACCGGTTTGCATCTCCAAGCCTTGCATCCAGCCGCCCAAGGTGGGCGAACAAAATTTTGCCAGACCCAAGCCGGCCACCGCCAAACTCAATAAAGCCACGGTCAGCCCCATTACCCGCGATGCTATGGCGGCCAACCTGTCAGCCCGACTCAAGACCTTGGAAATCCAAAGCCCATTCAGCCCATCAGTCACTAACATTCCGAACATGAAAACCCCCCCTAGCAGCGGGGCGCGCCAATACTCACCCTCTTGCTGCCCACTCAGCGCGAACAAAGCCGCTTGGCTCATAGTGTCGAAAGACAGAGCAAACAATGCCCCCACCAATAAGATGAGTGAAGGCCGTCCAGTTCTTTGCAGACTGCCAAGGAAACGCCCCTTCATGCCGACAGTTTGCACGACTTGATTGGCCGGAGTTCGAATAATGGAAATTAAGTTGGCAACCCCGAGCAAAGTCAGGAAAAAAATCGACGTGAAAACCCCGAAGTTCTCCATCCATTCAGGGGCCGTCCACGCTTTTGCGGCCCAACTGGCGGCGCTGGCGACAACCACTACCACAGCGCCATGGCCAAGTGAAAACAAAGCACCACAGAAACGCGCCAAGTTTGGGTTGACCGATGCGTTATAGCGGGTCATCCCGTCGATTGTTGCCAAATGGTCAGCATCCAAACCATGCTTTATGCCGAGAACAAACACTATCAGGAGTAATGCCAAGCCATCTTGAGGTAATTGGTCCATGGTAAAAGTTTCTATGGATATAAAATGTCGATTATAACGGGTGTCGGGAGAGAATTTTGTGGCAATTCTATTGTCTAAATTGTTGCATAAGTCGTAATCAGAGTGAATCCATACGTTGCGAATAGTTTTCAAGGAACCGGAATTTACGTATGCGCAGATGTTCCCGCTCCACTGAATGAGCCTACTGATTGCCGCTGAAAATGCCGTAAAGGACGGGTTTCGCGGTTGTCATCGTTAGGGATGGCCCTAGACTTTAACTAAGAATAAAGACCTCCATTTTTCGGGCTGACCCTTAAAGGATGCCGCATTTTGTGCAATACCAATGAACAAATCATTGATATAGAATAGGAGCAGCAGTCATGTTAGTCAAACAAAAAAGTGATGGTCATTTAGTGGAGGTGTTGAGCCTTCACGATCTGTTTAACCCCACCCATGCCACCGTGGTCGGTCGCTTGAATTATGGCGAAGAATCTGGGGACCCTGAAAAACTCCCAAAAACGGATTTAATCTTCCCGTCAGGCGAAGAACTGCCTCGTTGCTGGGTAGATGCCCATTATCGGGATCATGAATTGCGCAAGTAACCGATTCTTGCGCTAAGACGACATCCCTGCCTAGTATCTGTTAAACAGTGTAAACAACTAAGGCGGGCGGCAAACACAACCAAGGTTAGAAAGCCGCCCGCCTTTAAACTGCCCGTCATTTGTCGGCTAAGGCTTGCCGACTTGCGAGAGATGATGTTAGGGAAATCAACAATGCAGGGTGGTAATCCTTCGCCACCCTTTGCTTATCTGTGATTGCCAACAGCATATCTGTCAATCAATCTTCTTGCCCCAATAGATGCTGTGCCTTCGATTCAAATCTTGCCTAGGTGTTTGCATCACAGACGTGCCTATTATCACCGCTTCCCTTGGTGCGCCATTCAATACGACAACGGCGGCAACAGGCGACGGGGCGTAACCCCCGCCCGGTTGAACCATGTAGCGATCCGATGTGGTGAGAACGGTGCTGCCATTACTCGTAGTCTGAATGCCATTTGCAGGGACGGTCTGATCCAGATTGAGGATTGCCGACCCGGTTTGGAAATTGAGCGCATACAAACGGGATTCCCCCAAATTGCTGCTGCAAGCGTTGGTTGAACCCAACGAAATTTGCGGCACATTCGTTGCGAAGTAAGTTGCCCCGCCCACACTGACGGAACCGCCCACCACCTTTTCCCCGATTGCGTCATAATTGCCCGTGTTGGCGTTCAATTTCCCCAAGGTCACATACCAACCGCTCGCATTGCTCAAGCCGGACACCGCAGTGGTTATTTGCGAACTTGTCCCGACTTGGACCAAATTCGCGGTGGCATTATACAAGTCCGCCTCAGTGATGTAAGTGTTGTTATGGGCAGAAGGAAATAGTGGGCCAGTCGCGTTTAGGCTGTGACTGTCCTTGAACATGTAATAACGGTTCAACACGGTGGTGTTGCCTGGGTGTTCACGGTCACCCGAACCGATCAAAATGGCATCATAGCCGCTGCCATAAACCACATCTGGCGGATAGAGGAACTTGCGGTTATTGGCTCCCGAACCCCCGATGGAGGCAACTTTGTAAACGGTCCATTGGTCTGGGTCAGAGTCGTGAATATTGGCCCGCCAAACATTACCGCCGACATCGGCCACATAAATTCGGTCTGCGTAACCGTCGCTATTGGTGTCCAACACAATAGGGTCGGCGGAAATGCTATTGGTCATGCCGGATACCGTTAAATTAAAGGTGGCTCCTGTCGGGTTTGGGCCAGCCTGCCAAATTGGCGAGCCTGTCGCCGCATCGGCCACCATCAAACCCCTTCCCATGGTGGCGGCCGTCGGTGGGTCGGCATCATTGGCGGCGGCGTCATAACCCAGTCCAAACACCACCACGGCATTGTTTTGATAGCGTATTGAGGCCGGTTTGGGTTCTGACCAAGTCAGTCCCAGCTCACCATAACCAGTGCTAGTGTTGGTTTTTTTCCATAGCAATTTAGGCACATCGGGGTCTATCACGTCCAAGGCGTAATAAAAACGCCCACCCCGCCTCATGCTCAGATAGACGAAGGCTTTGTCGTTGGAACCGCTGGCTGTCAATTGCCCGTCGTTGTTGGCGTCCTTAGTGTAATAGCCAATCGACCCATCGACAAAATAGGGTTTGGGTATGGATTCGCTAATCAACGGCGAAATATTGTACAGGCGTTGCAATTTAGTGAAATGTTCGGGCAGGATGAAGCCCCATTTTTCATCGCCGTCCGCATCATTGTCGCCCCCTTTTACGGCATGGAAAATACCGTCATTCGCCCCATAGTAAGCGACAATGTCCCGACCAGTGGGCTGCCCGGTGCGATTGTAATTGATGACTGCGGGGCGGGAATGCAACACATCGCCATGGTGATAACCCCGCACGGCAGTCGAAGCCAGCGAGGGGTTGTCGTTGAGTTGATTGTTTTGCCCACGCACCCAGTTGACCAGTTGCGGGCTTGTCAACGTGGACAGTAACGGATTAGTGGCCGTGATCGTGCCCAATCCGGGTGAAGACGGAGCCACCGAAATCCTATAAGAAAACTGAGTACTGTTGATATAAGTGATGGTGTAGCAGAGATTATACTGACTCTCATTGGCTCCATTGACACACACATTGTACCCATTCAAATAACCATGATTGGACGAAGTAGTCACCGTGGCGGTTGCAGAGTTGGTATTGTCGGTGGATGTCGCAGTTCGCGTGATCGAGTTGACTGTCACCGGGCTGATGTAAAAGTTCGGATAATTGCCTGCCGAATAAATGGCTGAGGTCGGTGGCGACGTGAAGGAAGGCACGACCACCCCGCTGGCCAAGGTGTAAACCAGTGTGTTAATGCACTGCGGCTTAGGGTTGCTAGTCGCGCCATTGCAGGCGTTGATGGTCCGGCTTTTTATCACATATTGCGCCACGTTGTAATCTGAAGGCACTGCGCCTGTGACCGTCAATAAACTACCTACTGGAAAGCAATACTCAGGCGTAGTCGGTTTGTTGCTGGCTTGAGGCAGGGTCACGGTGACATCGCGGCTGCCTGCTGCCCTTGTCATCGCAGAATTGACATAACTAGTACAGCCGGAGACGGGATTACCTGGTGTGCTGGCACCGAAGCTTGTCGGCGCAGTCGGTGTCTCGGAAACCGTTCTGGTGGTCGTGGTGAAAGTCCAAGAACTAACCGTGGAATATCTTGGAATGGTGACAGTATGTGGGCCTTCATAATCAGGGTAGCCAGTTCCACGAAGATAAATGGGGCCGGTCCACGCCGTGCCGCCGCCATTGGTGATGCTCGTGCCGGTCACGGTGGCGGTGGTGCCGGATCGGCTGATGGCCGTCACCGTGCCACGATTGCTCGATAAGGTCGCCTGCATGCCCGTGCTGCTGGCGGTCGCATTGCCCGGCGGGTTTTCGGTGGCGATTGAGTAAGTGAATACCGTTGAACTCACCTGGGTGATGGGGAAAGTACCGTTGTATTCCGGCTGAGTGGCCCCAGCGATGGTGATCTGATCGCCCGTGACGAAGAGATGCCCGCCGCTGACAGTGGCAGTGACCGTCCTCGTGCCGTTGCGGGTGAGTGTCACCCCGACCGTGTTAGTCAGTAGGCCCAATCCCGAAGCAGTGACATCGGTGTTGCTGGAGGCAAATGCAAAGGTGGACAAACTGCTGCCTGAGGAACAGGAGCCTGTGCAAGTGTATAGATTGCGCACCGGTTGCGATCCGGTGTAAGTGAAATCCACCCGTTCATGCTGTGCCGCGCCACCCTTTTCGACAAAAGCTCCGTCTGGGGAATCGGAGGTCGGCGTGGTGCTAGGCCCCTGCGCATCCAGATAATAATCCGGATCCCAGAACGTCGATGAGGTGGTCCACACACTGGTTGCCAATGGGGTGATGAAACCCGAAATGGCGTTTTCTGCCGCCAAGCCATTCTTGTCGACGAGGTAGGTGGCATCGGTTGTTTCATTGTAACCAAGCTTGTATTGTTTCAGGTTGCCAGTCCAACGCGGCGACAAATGCGCATCGGGGCGGAACACCGCCATATAAACTTGGTTCAGATAGGTTCCGCGCACACTGACATTGACCGGTAGTGTTGAAGACGAAAACACGCTGTTGACCGCCATCACTTCGCTGAAAACGCTTTGTAGCGCCGAGGTGAGCGAGGTGGAGTCCGTGGCGACAAAATATTTACCTTTGCCTTGCTGCGCCATGCTTTTTAAGTTGGCAGTCCAGCCGGGCCCTTGCCCAGTCGAACCCGGCAACACATCGATTGTATAGGTGATGATATTGGCAATGCCGGTGGTGGACGAGTTGGTGGCGAAGAAGCGCGCAAACTCATCCGTCATGTTCCACTGACTGCCATTCGGGTCTATTGGGATTTCGGTCGTGTTTCCCCCATAGCCAACCAATCGCATCAAGGCATCCATAGTGTCACTGGAGGGGTCTTGCACTGGTCCATTGCTGATGTAGATGATGAAATTATTTTGGCAACCACCCGCTCTAGGACTACTGTAAACATTGGAAGTGCCTACAAATGCGCCGGTTCCTCCAAAAACACTTCCATCATCTGACTTGGCCTTGCCATTGGTGCCATCGTTGGGTCGGCCGCCTGAAAAGGCGGAAAGCCCCGTGTAATAACGCCAAGCTTCATTCATCGCATAGTTCGACTTACCGCCATTGCTTTTGTCAGCTAATCGATCAAGTCCATTGACCAAACCAACCAAAGCTGTCTTGTTGGTAGTGGTCATCTGGCGAATCGCATAACGCACATAACCCCCGTCCTGACCTTTATTTCCATTGCCCGACTCAGTGAATAACATCAGCCCGACATTGAATGAATCGGTTAAGCCGTTGACGACCGATTGCAAGGCTGTTTTTTCATCATCGAATGGGGTATTCCAGTTCGCCGTGTTGTCCAAAATGATCAGCACATTCGGACGTTGTTGGGCGACTGAGCCATTGATGAGAAACACCTCAGTGTCATCCGCACCGCCTAGTGACGGAAAAATGATGAATATTAACAATAACAATGCCTTTAGAATTTTGACCGGTTTCATGGCACTCTCCAAAGCAAAAAAAGCAAAACCAATGCGTAACAACAAAAAAAGCTAGGGAATCTCGAAAAACCAGTTACGTTCATGGTTCGACAGGCTCACCCCGAACGTAACCGATTAATTAACAGGTTAACGTTCACACTGAGCTTGTTGAAGTGCGGGTTTTTTAGAGCTTCCTGGTGGGATGGCAAGCCTTTACTGACAAGACCAAGTTTATAAATTGACTAATCAAACCAAAATCGATTAATTCGATATATTCGATTAACATGAAGAGTGGAGTCATTAATCAATAGCCAGTTTAATAATGCATAATCTACACCAATAACAGTGGCCAAATTAATATTGAGTCCGACTAACTTATTGATATTTCGACTGAATGATATTATAAGCCGCCCTGATTTTAATACAAACCCATCGCATTGACATATATTGTAGTATCGAATATTGAGAAAAGGGTATATTAGGATGCTAATTAGGCTAAATGAATGGAAAATCTGAAGTTTGTAGCCAATCAGCGACAACGCTTCTGATATATTTCTCAATGAAAACAATTAGTAAAAACTGTGAGCTAAATCTATTAATTATTTTGTCGTCAATTTATGACAAGGTGGAAAAATATAGGGTTAGTGCAATACTTAAAAACTAATACCGTCTCTATAATATTATATTCTGAGTATAAGAGCGTAAGCAGCAACCTAGAAAGGGATCGTCAAAGCTTGCTTTGACAGGCGAAACAAGTCTCACATAAACACCTTGTATAGGCGAATTTATTCGCTCGTTAGCTAACAGGCCCAAAACGTCAAGCCTAAACGGATTTTTACCCCTTGGTGCAAAGTGACCACCGCACAAGTGCGGGCATCAATCACCGTCGCTTCAATGTCCCAATAGGTATCATTAGTGGAAAGTAGATGGGAAATCGTCGCGCTAGTCCCGCCGATGGGTATCATGCCTATACATTTTGGAACATTGACATAAACCCAATAATCAGTGGAACCATCATTGTTATTGTCAATTAAAACTTGGTTGCCATAGATAGTGTAATTCAATCCACATTGATTGATAGTATAGG
>CAIYXP010000328.1 GCA_903930145.1 uncultured Methylococcaceae bacterium | reverse complement strand
TGGGATATCCTTGTAGAACTTAGAAAAGAGTTGGTCGAGAGTCAACGAATCCGAACACAGATAATTAGCCTAAAAATTACTGTCGTCGGTGGCGGAGTGGGATTGGTTGCTGCTAATATTGAAAGAGTGCCACCATATGTCTTGATAGTCGCATCTTTCTCGGCTTTGTTTTTTGATCTTCTTATCAACAGCTATAGTTTCTCGATCAAGCGTATTGGTTATTATATTAGATGTAACATAGAACCAATACTAAAGGAAACAAGCAACTGGCCTTCTCAAATTCCCCTCTGGGAGGAGTTTATGGTAACGGCAGGGGTTAAACAGAGGCTTTCATACTGGGGCAATTCTGGTATGACTCTTCTGGTTGTCGCAGTGGGTATTGCAAGTCTTTATATGCCTTCCAAGATGTCACCGATAGCAGATGAGTGGCGATTATTGCTCGGCATAGTTCTAATAGTATTTTTCATAATTGTTTACTGGAGAATTCAGGCGCAATTTCGATTTGATAAAACGAAATAATTTATCTGCCTAACAATCCATTTCAGTACTCCTACGCCATGAAGTGGCTTGGTATTGGGTTAAATGTAGGGTAGAGCGGGGCGGTGAATGCGAGGTTAACTCGTCGCTCCGCAACTCGCTTGTATGGTACGAGTTGGCGAACTCGCACCACATTTGAATCTGCTTTGGACGGGTTGTTTCCGATCTGACTACGGTTATCAAGTTTGGGGCGGGATGTCGGGCTTCTGGATTCACCGGCTTGTATATGAACTCATTTATATAAACCCAACCAATTAAGAAATCATCGGGCGTTTTTTCGAATGAAATACGAATACATTGGGTATCACGGAACAAATTATGAACTGGTTGAGTCGATAAAGAAAGATAACTTTAAAAAAAGTCTTAATGATGATGAATGGTTAGGTCATGGAGTATATTTCTTTATCGATGGAATAAGTGATGCCAAGAACAATGCTGTGGAATGGGCAAAAAATCAAGCCTATGAATATGGTCAGTACAAGTACAATAAATACGCTGTCATTGAGGTAAAGATAATTTGCGAGAAAATCCTCAATATAACCACACAGGAAGGCATGAAAGCCTTTAACATACTGCGCAATAGCTTAATCAGGAAGCATGATTCGCTTTTCCAGCGAGATCGCAACTTTCGTTGCGATGATCGTATAATGTGGAATTTAGTTGCGCAAGTCATGGGGCTTGAAGCTGTAATTCACAATTTATACATAAAAGACAAAGTCCAACGGATAAGGAAAATCGGATCAAATGTTCCAAATACGACCGTGATGTGCGTCAAAACGCCTGATTTGATTGATAAAAATTCAATTAAACTAATTTGTGACGGAGAGGTGATAAAGTGAATTTACAAAACATGCTTGAAGAAGCATTAACTAAAATAGAATCCATGTCTGCTGACGAATTCGAGGCTGAGTGTGTCCGTGCAGGCTATAGACCTGTCCGTAAGCGAGATTTCGCCATGTCGGATACGAAGTATACAATAATGAGAGGTGTTTCTTATGTTTCCAGTATTGTATTAAAAAGTAGTGAGTCTGTGGAGTTTAGTATGAAAGCCACGAATGAATCTACATTCCAGTTGGCGGCATAACACTATGAACATCCAATTAAAAAGTACAAGGGTTGAAGAGCTTCATTTGACTTTTAACGCAGATATAGATAAGGATTCATTTTCTTTTGGCTTTGCTAATGGATACTCTAAAAATGAATTAGATTTATTTACTGTAAAGTTTGACGTAAAAATAGAGTCAGAGCGCGGGTATGAGCTTAAATTGTACTATGTTGCGGAGTTTCAAGTTGATAGTGAGATTACTGACGATTTCAAAGAGTCTCACTTCCCTAAAGTAAATGCTCCGGCCATTGCTTATCCATATCTGCGCAGCTATGTAAGCTTAGTGACATTGAACTCAGGTTACGAAGCGCTAATATTACCAACAATAAACTTTCAAGCAATGTCGAGCCAGCAGGATTGTGAACCGAATGACTAGCCGCCTAACAAACCGTTCCAATTCGGTAAGACGCATTCGTAGGGCGAAATAGCGGCTCCGCCGCGTATTGCGCCGCATGGGGAAATGGAGACATTGGGCAGAATACGCTAAGCTGCTATTCCTCCCTTACTAACTTGAACCAAAAGAGGTTAATATGAGACAAGTTTTTATATATCCCGGTGAGGATGGTTATTGGGTGGCTGAATGTCCAAGTTTGCCGGGATGTATCAGCCAAGGCAAGACAAGGGAAAATGCTGTCAATAATATCAGGGATGCCATCGAACTCTATATAGCAGTCCTTGAAGAAGATGATCTACCCATACCCAAAGAAAACTATGATGCCCTATTAATTGCCGTATGAGCAAATTACCGAGCATATCTGGCAAGCAATGCGTCAGTGCATTGCTAAAAGTCGGCTTTATATATAAACGACAAACAGGTAGCCATATTGTATTGCGCAGGGAAGACCCATTTTCATAAATATTGGTGCCGAACTATGACGAGCTTGATAGGGGTACCTTACGGGCCATTCTCAGGCAAGCAGACATCAGCGTGGATAATTATATTAAAATGCTTTAAAAATAGGTTCCTAGGCTTGGGGTTTCGCTGACATTAAGTTAAGAGCTTGAACCGGCCTACTCTTGGAGTGCAAAGTGCAACCTAAAATTCGTGAATTACTCGCAGAATTGGCTAGGGCTGGTTTTGTTGACCGCGGTGGTAAAGGGAGCCATCGCAATTATGTTCACCCTAATGTAGTAAAGCCGATTACGATACCCGGTAAATTAGGTGATGATGCGAAACTGTATCTAATCAAAGCAGTTCAAATAGCTATTGAGGAATCAAAAAAATGAAAGATAGCGCAAAGTATACCAAGATTGTCGAATGGTCAGATGAAGACGATTGCTATGTCGGAAGTTGTCCGGGGCTAATGTTTGGTGGATGCCATGGCGATGATGAACTTTCAGTATTTAAGGAGCTTTGCCAAATGGTTGATGAAGTCATTGAACTCTATAAGGAAGATAACAAACCTTTACCAAGACCGACGGCAGGGCATGATCTAGTCAACAAACTTCAAAGTTTTGCTTAGCGAGTAGAGAAGACAATCATGCTGCTTACGTTTTATGCAAAACCACGGCATTCGATTCGCCATAAAATGTTTCTGACAGACTTACAAACCCCGTTCTGTATTGGGGAAAGTGGGGCTTGCCATGATTATGTCACTATTCTTCGTATTCCTTTATGCTCAACACAAGTTATACAACCGATTATTTAACAACTAAACACGGAGTCAATCATGGAATTTCTTAGTTTAACACTGGTGGCAATTGCAATAATTATTAGCTTGTACTATGGAATTATCCTAATTATCAGAGCATTTCAAGTCTCTGTCTGGTGGGGGCTAGGCTATTTGTTTGTTCCGTTCGTTTCTCTTATTTTTATCGTGGTGCATTGGCAGACCGCAAAAGACCCTTTCTTAAAAAGCTTGTTAGCGATTCCTTTTGTGTTCCTAGGATTGTTTTTGCTACCTACAGATACGCTAAACCACTAAAGGTCGTGGCATGAAAACCCGTATTCCGCTCCAGAGTAAGCTTCAACTGCGAAGGGGTTTGCAATCCCGCCGTAATCGTTTAGTGCGAAGCCAAGGTATCCGAATTGGCGCAAAACGTTTCAGACGGGAATATTAATCCCGCTAGGCTTTGGCTACAAAACCCGCATCACTTCGTTCATCTGCCTTGATAAAGCCGATCAACCAAAGATTTAAACCAAGGCGGACGATTAAAAATGACATGGAGCAATACAAAACCCAATACAGGGAAAGGCAAAAACTCCAAAACCATGAACAATCCCACCCATAACAGACAGATTGTTTTCGCGCTCATTGTCTACCTCAGTTAAAACCAATAATCTAAGCGTCAGAAAAAATGCCGGAACGGCTCTGCATGACCTTATCCCGGCATCTCGATGGTATCAGGCAGAAGTCAGCCGAATTTCCGCTTCGCGGTATTTGGCAGAGGTCTTTGCCAAAACCTCAGCGGGTAGCTTCGGACCCGGAGGCGTTTTATCCCAATCCAAGGTTTCCAAATAGTCACGGACAATTTGCTTGTCGAAACTGGGCGGACTAATGCCTACCCGATACTCGTCCACAGGCCAGAAACGGGAAGAATCCGGGGTCAACACCTCGTCAATCAGGTATAATTTGCCACTTTCATCCAAACCAAATTCAAACTTGGTGTCGGCAATGATGATGCCACGTTGCAATGCGTAAGCTGCCGCTTCCCGGTAGATTTGCAAGCTGGCGTCGCGAACCTGTTCGGCCAATGACTGGCCTAACAATTCGACCGCTTTGGCGAAATCGATATTCTCGTCATGGGCACCCAGTTGCGCCTTGGTTGAGGGGGTGAACACGGGTTGCGGCAATTGTTGCGCCATTTGCAAGCCTTGTGGGAGCGGGATTCCGCACACGGCCCCGTGCTTTTGGTAATCTTTCCAGCCTGAACCGGTCAAATAGCCGCGTACCACCGCTTCCACTGGCAATGGGTGCAACTTCCGCACGACAATGGCTCTGTCTTGTAGTAAGGCGCATTCTTCTGGATTCTTGACGGCATCCTCAAGTTTTAGGCCGGATAGATGGTTCGGGATGATATGCTGCATATGATGGAACCAGAAATTGGAGACGGATGTCAGCACAATCCCCTTGCCCGGAATTGGGTCGGGCAGGATGACATCAAAGGCTGAAAGCCGGTCAGTGGTGACGATGAGCATATGCGTGTCGTCAATGTCATAAATATCGCGTACCTTGCCACGAGCCTTCAATGTTAGGCTGGTCAAGGCGGTTTCATATAAGGTTGTTGGAGCGTTCATGTTGGGTTTCGTGAGTTTGTTTGATGATAGTTGAACAATGATGTAATTTTGTCATGCTTGATGGCAATCGTGTACTAATTCAGCGACAAATTCCATGAGTTGGCTGGGAAAATTTATCGGCGGAACATTTGGCTTCCTCATGGGAGGCCCATTGGGCGCTGTGTTTGGTGCGGCTGTCGGGCATCAATTTGACCAAGGGCAAGGCGAACACAATCCGTTCCGCGTCGAAGTTGACACGGCGGAACAATACCAGACGCAGATGGCTTTTTTCACTGCGGTTTTCTCGGTCATGGGGCACATCGCCAAGGCTGACGGGCGGGTGAACGAAGCGGAGATTGCTTACACTCGTAACCTTATGGCCCGATTGCAATTGAGCGAGGACATGAGGAAAACCGCCATGCGCCTGTTCAATCAGGGAAAACTTGTCGATTTCCCGCTTGACCAAGTGCTGCAACAGTTCCGCTCCGAATGCCAGCACCGCTTGCACCTGCTTCGCTTTTTTGTAGAAATCCAGCTTGAACTCGCCTTGGCGGATAGTGTACTCCACCCTGCGGAGGAAAGACTGTTGCTGCGCCTCTGTGAGCGCTTGCATTTTTCCCGCTTTGAACTCCATGCGTTGAAAACCGTACTTGAAGCGCGATTGCGCATGGGGGGGCGGCAGCAGCATCAATACAGCCACAGGCAGTTCCAAAATCGGCCACAAGAATCCAGCTTGCAAGAATCCTATGCAATCCTAGGGGTGGACGCTACCGCCAGCGACCAAGAGATTCGCCGTGCTTACCGCCGACTACTGAGCCGCCATCACCCTGACAAACTGGCAGCGGAAGGTGCCCCGGATGACAAGGTGCGGAAGGCTAACGAGAAAACCCATGAAATTCGCAAAGCATGGGAATCTGTGCGTAAAGCCCGAAAACTATGATGAGAAGCATAAATTTATGCAAAGCAAGGAGAAACTGCAAAAAAAACCTGTCTTAAAGTTATAATATTTAATTTATACCTCCGATTTAGTTTCGGAAACTATTTATCATGAATCATACTAATAATTGAGGATAATTTAATGCCTTCTTTCGACATAATTTCTGAAGTCAATTTGCATGAAGCTGCCAACGCAGTCGACCAGGCCAACCGCGAGGTAAATACCCGCTTTGACTTTAAAGGCTCAGGGGCAAAATTTGAATTGGTCGAGTCATTGATCACCCTAACGGCTGAAAGTGACTTTCAGCTACAACAAATGATGGACATCCTTCATATCAAACTCGCTAAACGCGATGTCGACATAGCCAGTCTCAAAACCGATGAGCCGCAAATTGCCGGCAAACAGGCAAAACAAACGGTGACCTTAGTCCAAGGCATCGATTCCACCCTCGCCAAAAAAATCGTCAAACTCATCAAAGACAAAAAACTGAAGGTGCAAGCCGCCATTCAAGGCGAAAAAGTCCGCGTCACTGGCAAAAAGCGTGACGATCTCCAGGAATGCATCCAGGCGCTTAGAGAAACCCCCTTGGAGCAACCCTTGCAGTTTGACAATTTCAGAGATTGACGGGCTTGTAAATTAATGGCTGATGTTGTGAATATTAGAGTATGTGGGGCATAACTTGCTTTGTCTGTCAAAGCAAGCTTTGACGCTCCAATCGTTCATTTCACCATTAAAGTCAGTTAATTATATCCATGCCGTTCAAGCCTAATATTAGGCATGTTGTAATATTACGTTATACATAACTATATATATTGAGAATTAAATGTCATTTCATAAATCCAAGTTGACGCGCATAGGCGTATTCTATGATGGTAACTATTTTTTTCATGTCAGCAATTACTACCAATATCAACATGCGCGCAAGGCGAGAATCAGTATTGATGGGCTGCATGAATTCATCAGGCATCAAGTTTCCGAGGCGGAAGGCGAAGATGTCAAATATTGTCAAATTGTCGATGCCCATTATTTTCGAGGGCGTCCTCGTGCGCAAGAGGCCGAAGCTAGGGGTTTGTTGCTACGTGAACGCCAATTCGACGATATATTGATGCGCGAAGGGGTCATCACCCATTACTTGCCTTTAGGTCCGGATGGCGAGAAAGGCATTGATGTATGGCTTGCTTTGGAAACCTATGAACTCGCCATTTACAAACGCTTTGATGTCATCGTCCTGATTGCCTGCGATGGGGATTTCTTGCCCTTGGTGCGTAAACTGAATGCCCTAGGGGCAAGGGTCATGTTGCTTGGGTGGGGGTTTTCTTACATCGACCAAAGCGGCAAAGACGGGAGACACGCACCGCCCAAGTGCTGTTGGAGGAGGTCACCTATCCGGTGTTGATGCATCAAATCATTGATGACCGTTCGCGCAGGGGAGACCCGAGGATCGACCAATTATTCGTGCCTCACAAGGAATCCGGCCCTTATCAAAAGCCTATGGAAATGAGAAGATCCCAATCCATTGCGCCTCCTAGCCCCGCCAGTGCCGCGATTGCTGCCGACAAGAACGTCAACGACCCACCTGCCAATGACCTGACGATGTCCGACTTAATCGCCAATGGCGTGACCGATGAAAATTTGTCGGCCAATGGTTACACGATCAACGGACAGTCGATCCAGGGAGAAGCCATTCCTGAATTTACATCTGACCCCACCCAAGAAGAGTTGCCGGGCAATAATGGGGCTAAAGCCAGCTTTTCATCATTGAATGAAGAAACGTCCAGCGATTTATCGGAAAACGAAGTGACTGTCACCGAGTTGGCGGCCAGTGATGTGACGACTGGCGAGTTGCCCGTTAACGATCTGACCAGCAACCTGCCGACAGACAGTCTGGCAGTCATGGATGCAAGCACCACAGGAATCACCACTAGCAGCGTCTCGCTGGGGAGGATACAAGCATTGCGGGAGGGATTCGGCTTCATCACCCCTAGCGATGGGGCAGGAAACCTGTTCTTTTTCCATGCATCAGTATTGAACGCGGACTTCAACGAATTGCGGGTGGGCGACGAAGTCAGCTACAAGATCGGCAACAACGACAAGGGCATTTGTGCCGTTGACGTTGAAATTGTGACGTAGATTTCACGGTGTCGCGCTAGCTGGATCAATGGGCGGGTTACGGGATTGAACGGGTTACTGGAACGGGGATGGCGCAAGCGCAGCCTCAATCCCAGCGAAGTCTCTAATTGACACCTACCTTTTGACCCAGCACGGCATCAACCTTCACCAAGGCCGGGTCGAGTGCGGTTAGAGTCAGTTGGGTTCCTGTGGACACAGCCGTCAACGAAAGGCGCTGGTTGCCCACATGGAAAATTCGGCATAATGTCACTTTGTTCGATTCGTCATGCACCATCAAGGATAGCGGTGCAGGGGCATTGTCCCGGGCGATACGGTCAGCAAGCACGAGCAGCAGTGAGCTTATGGCGCCTAGTTTTTCGGGGTCTCTCACATTACAGTTAGTGGCAAGCGGCCAACCGTCTTCATTGCTGAGCAACACTTCGGAAAAATTGCCCTTTTCGGCAATCTGATCGAGCAAAGCCGCCAAATCACTTCGGTGTCCCGATGTGGCTTTCAAATTAGAGAGTTCAAAGGAAAGTTGCTCGCGCTGGATTAGCGGATTGAGTATCTGCCGAATGGTTGTCCGCAAATTTTCATCGCCTTGTTTGTCAGATGAAGGCTGGTATTGTTGAAGGGCAGCCATTGCTTCAATTTGTTCTAGGTTCTGCTTGCGAAGTTGCTCCCTTGCGTTATATCCCCGCTTGATGCCAACAAGATAACCTGCGATCAGCAATAATAACGCTGCCCCGATTCCAATGATTGCTGCTAGATAGTTCATCATTGCCCATTAGTTTTTGAAGGTTTCGTGCAGATTTCACCGGGTTCAATCTGCAAATAGGTCCGCCGGTAATCAGCGGCGTTGACTGGCAATCCGGGTATCGGCTGATGCTCACCCGCCGCACGGATGTCCAATTGTTCTTGAGGAATGCCCAAATCCTTCAACAAGGAGGCTACTGCCTTGGCCCGCCGATAACTTAGAATGAAGTTTGATTGCTCCTCACCTACGGTGTCAGCATAACCCTCGATCAACAATCGCCCCTTGGGATTATCAATCAACCATTGCTTAATTGGCTTTAGTTTTTCTTTTTCTACCTCCATGATGCGGGCATTGCCTGATTTGAACGTAAGCGTGATGTCAGGGGGGCAATCGGTGGGCAAAACGAGTTTTTCCTGCGTGACTGAAGGTTGTTCTTGTTGGGTGGCAGGCTCAGGAATTGCCGGTGACGGAGCGGCATTGGTAGGGGAAGCCATGCTTTCCTGTCGTTGATTGACAGATGTCTCGGGGGTGGATTGCTCAGGCGGTTGCTGAGCTTCTTGTTGCATAACCCTTGGGGCTGAGTCGGTTGGCATGGCAGGGAGGGCTTCTCCAGTAGTTGAAGCTTGCTGCGCTCTAGGTGCTTGATCGAGTAATAATCCTGCGGTTGCCAAGCACAAGCCTATGCCGATTAAAGCGAATGCCGCCACCAACCAAGCTGGCGCATCTTCGCCAGCCAAACGGTGTTGTTCAAGCGTGTGATGATGGTTTTGGCTAGTCATCGCCGTTTAATCATTGCCATTGCGGTTTGAGTGAGATAGGTTTTGGATGCCAAGTGAAGCTTAAGCGACGGGTAATTTGAATAAAGGGCAAATCAAATCGACGCCACATTCCAAGTCGGCGCACCAATCAATAAAACGATTGACCATGCCCTTGCCTTTGAAATAAGCCCCATGTTGAGGGGCAATGATGTCTATGTCCAGTCCCCTGACCATGTTTGCCCATGCTTTCATGACTGAATTTGAGGCCATGTAACGTTGGTGAAAACCTTTCATGTGGACGATGTGCGCATCGAAATCGGTCACTTCGGTATATTCCATGCCTATTGATGCCCCCAAATCGCCACTATAGAGGATTTTGCTCACCGGGTCGTAAAGTTGGAAGTTGCCTTCACTGTGCAGAAAATGAGCTGGAATGGCCGCGAGTAACACACCGTCAAGGTTGAAAAACATCCCCTCGTCAGGTATGGGGTTTAGCCTGTCCTTAACCAAATGGTCGAAGCCGAAATGGGGGACAAATCGCATCCAGAGCTTGGACACATAAGCCTCCGCGTCGGTGGTCATCAGCCAACCATTAAGCGCAGCGACAATATCGGGGTCTTGATGAGAGAGAAAAATGATTTCCAAAGAGGCTTCACACAAAATTGAGAAGGTTTCGGAAAGCACCTTGCCATAGACTTTGTGACCGCCCGGATCGAGTATCATGCCCGAGCGCCCATGAACAATGACATGTTGGTTGGCTTGGATTGCCAAGCCTCCCAATCCGAAATCTTCGATCAACACATTCTTGTGAGTGCCATTGTCAAAAAGCACCGTGTTAGGCATTAATTTTCTCCAATCCAAAGGGGCGGTCGGTTAGTGTTGGCCAGGGTCAAGAGAATTTTAGAGAATACTCTTGATGGCTTTGATGGCTTCACGCATATCAAAAAAAATCAGCCCCAATTTCGAAGTCTCATTGGCCAGCACCAGCAATAAGGCTCCGCGTCCGGCACTAATCATCACTACATAGCCATGCTCACCGCGCACGATGACTTCTTGGACTTCACCCCTGCGTAACTCGCTGGCGGAGCGGGTTCCCAAATTCAGCAGGGTCGCCGTCATCCCGGCTACCCGGGTTTCTTCAAGTTCTTGGGGCAACGAACTGGCAATCATCAGGCCGTCTTCGGAGATAAGTGCACTGGCTTCGACGCCGGGGGATTCACTTTGAAGGCGCTTAAGTATCTTGTTGAGGTTGTCTAATCTGGACATGGTGGGTTCCTGCCTTTTGCCTAGGTCAACTTGTTGGACTGTCCGGGTTTTGGTTTCCGGGATTACAGGCTGGTCAGCATACCGACGAATGGGTTCGGCAGTAGGTGTGGTTTCAGTGCCTAATGATCGGTCAACTGCTTGGTTGCCCACAGTTTTTTCTTCTGGGGCATTAGGCTCAAGCATAAGGGTTTTTGCAACTTCATCCACGATTTCGTGGGTGACTTTGTTGTTTTGTTTGAATTGATCCTTTAGCAACGCAAGACTGCATAAGGTGTTGATCAATCGGGGTATGCCAAGGGAATAAGAGACTATGCTTTCAATGGCCTCATCCGAGAATATCCCCTTATCCTCCACTTCCATCCCTTCCAAGCTTTGGCGAATGAACTCTCCCACTTCTTCGCTTTGAAGGGGGGGCAGCGTCAGTGCGATCCTATCATGTGAAAGTTCCCTTAAATGAGGCGTGGCTAACTTCTGCTCTAGTATGGGCTGTCCGAAAAGCACGATTTGTATGAGCTTATCGCCCTTAGTCTGTGTGTTGGATAGCTGTAGCAAATTAACCAACAGATCTTCAGCTATGGTATGGGCATCATCAATGAATAGCGCGACGGAATGGCCTTGCCGTTGTTGTTCGGCTAGATGATCCAACAACGCTGAAACTTTGACTTCAATGGATGCTTCGGGCTTGGGCGCTTCCAATTCAGAAGTCAAGCGAGTGAATAAAAACTCGATGAAATCCTCGTAGCTCAGTATATGGCTGTCCAATAGAAGCGGCAAAACGGTGGAAGGAAGGCTGCTGATGACTTGACTGAGGAGTAGGGATTTGCCAGTGCCAGACTTCCCGGTTAACACGATGAGCCCCGGAGCAAGAGTGATGCCTGTCAATACCCCTTTCAATCCCTGTAAAAAAGCAGGGCTTTTAAACATAAAATCGGACACCCCTTGCCATTTCAAAGAGAGGGAAGGCAAATCAGAGTGTGCCGAGGCTAAAGGATTCAATGCTGTTCCGGCTGTCACGAGTGACCACAATTAAAGTTAAGTGCCGAAAATGGCTATATCTTTGGTTTTCCGTTAGAAATTCATCTGTATTCAATAGAATAAATTAAAACTTCAACAGCCCCCAAAATCCTGTTATGTAGACAGTGTGATTACTTGATTTAGCCTTGTCAAGGCCAAAATGATAACAAGCGCCTTAGTGTTGATGGCTAAGTGGTTTGTTAGGTGAATCATTGATAGCCCTAGAAATTGAAGCCAGCCTTATATCTAACCGAAAGGCTCTTTGCCAGCCAACTTAGCTTGTTCCCAAAGTTCATCAAGCTCCGTTGCCGTTGCCTCGGCCATTGGGCGATGCTGAGTTTTCAAGCGTTGCTCGACAAAGCCAAAACGCTGGGTGAATTTGCGGTTGCTGGCCCGTAAAGCGGCCTCGGCATCCACGCCAAGATGTCGGGAAAGATTCACAGCAGCAAACAACAAATCACCCACTTCTTCTTGCACATGTTCTTTGTTGCCTGATTCTTGGGCGATTCGAAGTTCTGCCAATTCTTCTTCCACCTTGGCATACACTGGGCTGACCTCAGTCCAGTCGAAACCAAAGCGGGAGGCGCGTTTTTGCAGCTTCTGCGCTTGCATCAGTGCCGGCAAGTTGGCAGGGATGCCAGCCAAAGCCCCTTCCGGCTCTTGGCTTCCTTTTGCCTTTTTTTCCTCCAATTTGGAGTTTTCCCAGAAATGTAGCCTAGCCATGTCACTGTCGAAATCCATGCCGGCAAAGACATGGGGATGCCGGCGAACCAGCTTGTCACAGATGGCAGCGGCCACATCTTCAAAATCAAACAGCGTCCGCTCTTCCGCCAACCGGGCATGGAAGGCGACCTGCAACAGCAGGTCGCCTAGTTCTTCCCGAAGATCATGGAAATCCTCCCTGTCCACAGCGTCAGCCACCTCATAAGCCTCTTCCAAGGTGTATGGAATCAGGCTGGCAAAATCTTGCTTTTGATCCCATGGGCAACCGTTTTCGGGGTCGCGGAGTCTAGCCATGATTTCGATCAGGCGGCGGGTGTTCTCCATGAATCAGAATCCGTGACCGAAGTTTTCCCGATAACGTTCCTTGAATTCATTCTGCGTGAACCCATGATTTTGAGTTCCAGCCGTTTCGACTTTGATTGCCCCAAGCAGGGAAGCTATGCGACCAGTGGTTGCCCAATCCAATCCTTCGGCCAAACCATAGAGCAGACCGGCCCGGTAGGCATCCCCGCAACCCGTGGGGTCGGACACTGACTTAGGCTTGGCCGACGGTATCTCCAGAATTCCGCCATTGGTATAAATCAATGAACCGTCACCGCCCTTGGTAATAATCAAAGCCTTTACTTTGGCGGCGAGTTGTTCTGGCGACAGGCCAGTGCGCTCCTCCATCAATTTCGCCTCATAGTCGTTCAGCGTGATCCAATCGGCCAATTCGACAAACTCTAACAATTCCTCGCCGCTGAACATTGGCATTCCTTGGCCCGGATCGAAGATAAACGGAATGCCTTGGGCGTGGAATTGCCTGGCATGTTGAACCATGCCATCCTTGCCATCCGGTGAAACGATGCCAAGTTTAATGCCGCGATCACCCGGAACTTGATTCAAATGGGAAAAAGACATTGCCCCCGGATGAAATGCCGTAATCTGATTGTCGTCCATGTCGGTGGTGATGTAGGCTTGGCCCGTGAAACTGTCTTCCAGCACACGGATATACTCGTGCGACAGTCCGCAATAGGCCAGCCATTGGGAATAGGGTTGGAAATCTTTGCCCACCGTCGCCATGATTAAAGGCTCGCCGCCCAGCAATTTGAGATTGTAGGCAATGTTGCCGGCGCAGCCGCCGTATTCCCGGCGCAAATCCGGCACCAAAAACGAAACATTCAGGATATGCACCTGCTCGGGCAGGATATGATGTTTGAAACGGTCATGGAAGACCATGATGGTGTCATAAGCCATGGAACCACAAATTAAAACGCTCATTCGGAATTTCCTTTAGGTTACTCTATTAAAGATTGTTTAATGCACTGTATTGATCAGCAGTGAGTAGCGTGTCCAGTTCTTGAGGGTCGCTGAGTCTTACCCGAAACAGCCAATTGGCATAGCTATCTTCGTTCACCCACTCTGGGGAATCTGACAAGGCAGCATTAACCTCGACGATTTCCCCGGACACTGGGCTATAAATGTCGGAAGCTGCCTTCACCGACTCCACCACCGCGCAGGACTCACCCGCATTGACCACCCGGCCTAGGTTGGGAAGCTCGATGAAGACGATATCGCCTAATTGCTCTTGCGCAAAATCGCTGATGCCGACTGAAACCACATCACCTTCCTCCGATTTGACCCATTCATGAGAGCTTACATATTTTAAATCATCAGGGGTATTGCTCATTGCGTTGCCTCGTGTGCAGAAATAAAGTCATTGTAAACAACTTCGGTGATGAATGGGTTAAGATAAAGAAGTGACTGAGTATTTAATGACGAAATGGAGCGTCAAAGCTTGCTTTGACAGCCTGAACCGGCATTGAGTCAAAGCAAGCTTTAACGCTCCGGGGCTTTGGGATTTTCAATTGATAGTCCGATTATTCACGACCAAGCGTAAGCCTGTGTTAATCATCACCACTTGTTGCCCTAACAGGTGAACACTGCCCCGGCGGCGATTCTCCCCGCTCTCGCTAAATTCAAAGTTATAAACTCGCCGCAACACTACCCGCCCATAGTCATTCCGGGCTGGCCTCAAGCTGAACAAAGCAATCGTTTCGTCCAGCAGTTGCAAGCCCTCCTCTTCACATGCCTCCCGCACCGCTTTCACCCCGGCTTCCTTGGCGCGTAGGCTGTCGAACCAAAACCAAGCGACGGTTCCAATGATGATAAGGCTGGCGATTTCCATGGGACCTATTAAAAACGTTGAAAGATTGACATTATGAACGATTATGCCGGATTTTTGATCGATGTGTACTGATTAATCGCCATAGTGTTGGAAGCTCTTATTGGTGCCAAGATCGCGACAAAACGATTCGTTTCAGTGCGAACCATCCGTAATTCGGATAAAATCCTCATTAATTCAGCCAACACAAGAGAATCAAGCATGAAAATAGGCATCGTAGGCGCTGCCGGGCGCATGGGACAAACACTCATCAAGGCTTGCCTTGAAACCGAGGGCGTGGCACTCGCCGCCGCCATCGAACACCCAAACAGCCCTGCTGTGGGCAAGGACGCTGGCGAAGTCGCCGGGCTTCCTCGTTGCGGTTTGACGGTGACGGCAGACCTGTCACACATCATTGGCTCGGTGGATGCGTTAATTGACTTTACCCGCCCCGAAGCCACTTTGGCAAACCTTGAGTTATGCCGACAGCATGGCAAGCATCTGATTATAGGCACGACAGGCTTCACCGCTGAACAGCGTGGCGTGATTGAGCAAGCTGCCAAAGAGATTGCCGTGGTGATAGCCCCGAATTTCAGTGTAGGCGTGAACCTGACCTTGAAGATTTTGGAAATGGCAGCACGGGTCATGGGCGAATACACCGATATTGAAATCATCGAAGCCCATCATCGCCATAAGGTGGATGCCCCGTCCGGTACGGCTCTACGCATGGGTGAAGTGGTGGCTAAGACCTTGGGCCGCGACTTGAAAGATTGCGCAGTGTATGGACGGGAAGGCATCACCGAGGCGCGTGACCGCAAGACGATAGGCTTTTCCACCATCCGTGCCGGCGACATCGTCGGTGAGCATACCGTGATGTTTGCCGACGAAGGCGAGCGGGTGGAAATCACCCATAAAGCCTCCAGCCGGATGACCTTTGCCAAAGGTGCTGTCCGCGCCGCGTTGTGGTTGGCTGACAAAAAGAGTGGATTGTTTGACATGCAAGATGTGTTGGGGTTGAAGGATTGAAACCTGGCTTAGGCGGAGACGGGCTTGATTGATTTATAAGGGTATTTTGATCGTTCCCACGCTCTGGCGCTCATTGCTATACACAAGTGGTCGAAGCCCGTCATTCCGGCATGGACTGCCGGAATCCAGTCACAGGGAGGTGAATCTGCGGGTTGGCGAGTGCCTTGAATCAGACACTTACATAACGGCGAGTTACCGTCCATGGCCTGGATACCGGCATCCATGCCGGTA
>CAIYXP010000327.1 GCA_903930145.1 uncultured Methylococcaceae bacterium | reverse complement strand
ATCTAGGTGCAATCCAATGTCATGGACTTGGGTGGCGGCGCGGTCCTTTGCAGCACCGCTGACAGCAATTTTGAACTTACGCGGCAGGAAGGCAAATTCCGGGTGCAAGGTCGACCATTGGCGGATGATTTCACACCATGGCCTCGGGTCTTCCAACTCATCCACACAAACTCCCGCCAGATGGTCGCTGGTGGTGTTGCGTATGCAATTGCCGCTGGTTTGAATGGCATGCATTTCCACCGTCGCCAAATCTGCAAGAATATCAGGGACTTCCTCCAGTTTAGGCCAATTGTATTGAATATTCTGGCGAGTTGTGAAATGACCGTAGCCCTTGTCATATTTCCGGGCAATATGCGCCAACATGCGCAATTGTTTGGAAGATAGCAGCCCATAAGGGATGGCGACTCGCAACATAGGCGCATGAGTTTGAATGTATAAACCATTCATAAGGCGCAAAGGCCGAAATTGCTCTTCGCTAAGTTCGCCGATAAGGAAGCGCCGAGTCTGGTCGCGGAATTGGGCGACCCGCTGATTGACTAGTGTTTGATCGTAATGGTCGTATTGGTACATGGGTGGCTCTGTTGTGAATGCTGGCATTCGTAGGCGTGTTCCTTGGCAAAACCCCTAAAATCGCCTCGAAAGACAAACAAACGATAATGAAAAAAATTGCTATGCTTAGGAATTTACTTTATAAATACAGTAAAAGTAAATCACGAAGATCGCCGGGGCGGTTTTTTTTTGCCTCCATTGACAGTCAATTGTACCAGCCGAAGCGCATTTTTATTCATCCTAACCAACATTCTCAATTATAATTCAGTATTTTTGGTTGGTTGTGGCTTGCAATGTTCGGTTCGCTTGAAGCGTTCGGACGGGCAGTTGACCGTTTTTCATACATTTTAAAGAGAGGGCCTGGAATTGTTACGTAAACTTCTGACTATATCGCTACTATTAGCGCTGCCCGGCGTGGCATTCGCCGAGGAGATGGAAATTCTGGGCATGACCGGCACACAACGCGGCTTGTATTGTGTGTTGATCTTCATCATTGCCTATGCTTTGGTGATGGCCGAAGAATTTACCCACATGCGCAAATCCAAACCCGTCATTTTGGCTGCGGGCATCATCTGGGCGCAGATCGCTTGGATGGCCAGCACCAATGGCGTCGCCGCAGAAACTGTGCATAAAGTTTTTGAATACAATCTCGGCGAATTTGCCGAATTGATGCTGTTCTTGTTGGTGGCAATGACTTACATCAATGCCATGGCTGAGCGGAATGTCTTTGAGGCATTGCGCGCATGGCTAATCAATCGCCGTTTCGGTTATCGCAAGCTGTTTTGGATCACGGGTATCATCACCTTCTTTCTCTCCTCGGTGGCTGATAACCTGACCTCGGCCTTATTGGTCGGTGCAGTGGTGATGGCAGTGGGTGTCAACAGCCCGAAATTCGTTGCCTTAGGCTTCATCAACTTGGTCAGTGCGGCAAATGCTGGCGGCGCTTTCAGCCCGTTTGGCGACATCACCACATTAATGGTGTGGCAGGATGGCAAGGCAGACTTTTTCGATTTCTTCACGCTGTTCGTCCCCTCCGTCGTCAATTTTGTGGTTCCTGCGGCGATCATGCATTTTGCCATCCCCGACGAAGCGCCTGTCCCCAATGCAGAGGACGAAAAGGTTGACTTGAAGCCAGGCGCCATTGTCATTGCCGGCTTGTTTGTGTTGACTATCGCCACTGCGGTCAGCTTCAAGCAGTTCCTGCATTTGCCTCCGTTCATGGGCATGATGGTCGGTTTGGGCTATTTGATGATGTACGGCTACCGTTTGAAGCTGATTTTCAGCTACAAAGGCGACAAGTTTGACGTTTACCAGAATGTCAAAGATTCCGAATGGGATACCTTACTGTTCTTCTTCGGCGTAATTTTCGCGGTCGGCGGCTTGGGTTTCATCGGTTATTTACAATTGGCTTCCGCCGCGATGTACGAGGGCTTAGGACCGACCACCGCAAACATATTGATTGGTGTCTTGTCCGCCATCGTCGATAACATCCCGGTCATGTTCGCCGTGCTGCAGATGAACCCGGACATGCCGCTGTATCAATGGATGTTGGTCACCTTGACCGCCGGCGTGGGTGGAACCATGCTTTCCATCGGCTCCGCCGCCGGTGTGGCTTTGATGGGCACTTCGCGTGGCATGTACACTTTCTTCAGCCACTTGAAATGGACTTGGGCCATTGTGGTGGGTTATGTTGCCAGTATCATCGTGCATTTGATGATTAATGGCGGCTGATCGTTTTCATCATACACAAGGATGTGGGTTTTGACTAAAACGCCCGGTTGGAAACAGCCGGGCGTTTTTTTTGCCGAACAAAGTTCAGACCTCGCTTGGTCAATTACTTATACAGCGGTTTACCAGGCATGCTTCCCGAATTGACGCGATAGAAAACTCCTCTTGACATCTGCTTCAAAGCAACTGTAGTATCCGAAACGAACAAACATAAGTTATTGATTTATATCATAACTAATGAGATTTGAGAAGCCAAACTTACCGATCAAACAATTTTTTGAAGAAAAAGGTGAATTATGAAAACTAAAAATAATGAGGCAACAGCAACTTTTGGGCAAAATCTGCAATACATTCCTGATTGGAACCAAGTGGAATTGGCGGCCATCACGACTGGGCTGAACGAAATTCCTGTGATAGGTGGCATTCTAGCAGGCATTGTGTCTGCCTTATGGCCGAGTCCAACGGTGGACGTGTGGGCAGAGATCAAGCAGCAAGTCGAAGCGCTAATAAACGAAAAGATTAAAGAAGAAGTTTACACAGAGGTACAGAATGCGCTGGGTTCTGCCGACCAGCAGTCGGGGCTGATGGGTGTCATGGATATCTATTTAAGTGCAGCGAATGACTTTAACAATAAGAAAATCACTGAAGCGCAATTAGAAAATGACATGGTAGCCCAATGGAACCCTTTACAAACTGAATTTACTAATGCCCAGAGCATTTTTCAGCAAGAGAATACGCCATACGATGTGCTTTGTCTCCCTCTGTTTGCCCAATTTGCCAATATGTACCTAACAATTTACAGGGACTATTTAATAAAAAAGATTGTTTGTCCTAACGGCCCTAATTTGAAACATTTTCAGTGGTTAATAGCAGATTATGGGACATGGGTTAATCATACGTATCAAAAGGGCTTAGCCGCTCGCCAAAAAGACAATGATAACTTCAACTCTGTGAACGATTATAGGCGCTACATGCACTTTAATGTTCTAATTTTAAGTGAGACTTGGCCGTATTTTGACATCAGTCAATATCCGCCCCCCGTTAACAACCTTAAATTTAACAGCCAAATCTATTACACCATTAGTGGAACATTGGGGCAAAGTGGGGGCAGTTACACTATACCGACTGACACACCGACTGGCGCAATCACGGATATCAACGTTTACTGTCTGAATCAAGGGGATTCAGGCTACCAATCCATCCAAGGGACAGAAATCAATTATACCAACGGACAAGTAGGCTATTCTGGTGTAGCTCAAAGCCAAGATGACGGTTACTTTGTTTATTCCACCCAAAACGTGAGCGTTGATGCCAACAATCCGATTGTATCCGTCCAAGGAGTTTATTCAACCAGCGGAGCGGTCTATACCATGAATTTTACTTTCCAAAATGGTCAGTCTACGGGGGATATACCCGACATTTCAGGGAGTTCGGATGACTATCAGGTTTCATATTCAATCACCCCGCCTAGTGGGTATCATCTCAGTAGTATTTGGGTATCGGAGGATTGGGGCTATTACAATATGCCGCCCGATGTAGTATTTGGCTTCCGCTATAATCCCATCAACATCAATTAGACAACCGCATAATCTCTGTTTGTGCATTGCTTATGGAGCACGGTTTATAGCTGACCGTCGATAAGCACGAATTGCAGGGCAGGGTGAAAGGCATTCATTTTCAATCTAATGAAAAGCGTCCAGATGATAACTGGACGCTTTTTTTATGGGAAATGGTCACGCATCTAAGCGAATAATCATCAAAATGTGACCTCTTGAAAATTCCTAAGCCATCCCCAAATTATCGAACAAGGCGACTCAAGCCGACCATTAACACTTTTTGCAGTTTAGAGAGGTGCAACATGTTTGGTAGTCTAACCAACTTTGATGGCAGCCTGTTCGACCAGTTCAGGCGTATGGAACAACAACTAGACCAATTATGCGGACGGCATCAATTTAGTGGCTGACATGCCGGGTGTTTCCAGTGACCGATTGGATATTCAAGTGGACAAAGACACCTTGGTGATTGATGGCGTGGCAAAAATCGACATGCCTGAAGCCTTTATATGCCGATGTGCGTTCCACCCGCTATCGCCGTAGCTTTGCCATCGGCAGCGAATTGGATAAGGATAAAATTGAAGCAGCCCTAAAAGATGGCGTATTAAGGTGATTTTCAAAAAAGTTATTACCCGTCAAGCAGGCCGAATGAGAATGTCCCACCTGGGTAGGGCGGGATTCCGTTCCAGCCTGGCCTCGACTTCCCGCATGGCGGCCTTGGACAGGGAAACGCCTTTTTCATAAGTCTTGCGGCAAAGCGTGACGACGGGCTTGATGCCTTTCCACGTCATGCTCTTCGCCCACTCCAGCATGGTTTCGGCATCCACCAGCTTCGCGCCGTTCCAATGCTGCT
>CAIYXP010000326.1 GCA_903930145.1 uncultured Methylococcaceae bacterium | reverse complement strand
GATTGGTCGATCCGTAGACAAGGAATGCATTTGCGCCTACTGTGGAAATAAGTTCACGCGCATTCATGGAAAAGCAAGAGCTTATTGCTCTAACTCTTGTTCTCAACAAGCAAGACGAGTAGGAATGAAACCAAATTATATTCCGTTAGAACATAGGCATCATTCAGAAAAAGTATTTAGCACGAATGGTTACGTATATGTGAAAGTAGATGGAAAACGAGTATTTGAACACAGAATTGTGATGGAAAATTTATTAGGTAGAAAGTTAGAGCGATATGAACATATTCATCACAAAAATGGGGATAGAGCCGACAATAATCCAGATAATCTTGAATTATGGGTAAGCATTGGCAAATCAAAAAAAGACCCTAAGGGCCAAAGAATAGAAGATATTTTACAAGCACTTATTAATCAGCCAGAGATTATAGACAAAACCGCCGTTGAAATAGCCTTTAAAAGGGTTTTTAAAATATGAACTCGGAAAATTATTTTAATAGTTCAGTCGTCTGAGCAAAGTAATAATTTATTGAATAAGATTATCTCCTGTGATATTAAAAGGGTAATTTTGATCGTTCCCACGCTCTGCATGGGAATGCAGTCACTAACACTCTGCGGTCATCGGCTCGGAGCACCTTTCAAGGCGCTCCCACAGAGACCGTGGGAACGATCATAACGTTATTTTTATCGACATACTGCATATCGCCCTTGCAACCATAGCTGAAGTTGACGTGTTGGTCAGTTGGAATTTCAAACACATCGTTCGCCTTGATAAAATTCGCTTATTTAATTCCGTCAACCTTGAACAAGGTTATAAAACTTTATCAATTTATTCACCACGAGAGGTAATCAGCCATGCCCAAGAAGACTAATTTTCATTGCATAGAATTTTTCCGCAAAGTACGCGACGAACAGGCCACTGCTTTGGCTGGAAAATCTGCGGCTGAAATTATTGCGTATTTTTCAAAGTACACATATCCTGAATTGGATCATAACTATGTTCAGCGTGGACTGAAGTCCAAACCCCCTTCGATCTAACCAGTTTCCCACTGTTTAATATTAGAACGAGTGACCTAGGCTAACACAGAGACTATTCTTTTGAAAATCGAACTAACAGCAGTATTCCAAAAAGTCCCCGAAGGCTATATTGCCTTTGTTGAGGAATTGCCCGGAGCCAACACCCAAGGGGATACCTTGGAAGAGGCGCGAGCCAATCTTTACGAGGCCATACAATTAGTTTTGGAAGCTAACCGCGAACTTGCCGAGGAAGAACTCAAAGGCGTGGATGTCATCCGGGAGCCTTTGGCTTTAGTGGCATGAAACGGCTTGACCTGATTCGATATTTGGAAATGCAGGGATGTCGATTTATGCGCGAAGGAGGAAACCATACGGTTTATGTCAACCCGGTAGCAAGGAAAGTGACGGCAATTCCTCGCCACCGGGAAATTAACGAAAACTTGGTTAAAAAAATCTGCAAAGACCTTGATCTTTCTACGCCAAAATAAGCATATCGCCCTTGCAACCATAACAGTTGTGATGCATTGGTCAGTTGGAATTTCAAACACCAAGCTACGAATTTCATAACAAAGTGCTAGAATGAACAGGCCAATATCCACCAAACCTCTTGTGGATCAGCCATTCAAGTCGGAGCCAGACAATGTTAGCGTCAAGCAAACCCAACAAACGCATATCCCAAGACATAAAGTCGCTGTTGATTGCATCAACTGTCGCTGCTTGCTTGGTATCGCCAATGGCAAACTCCGCCGAACCGGCAAGCAAGCCAAACCAACCGGCCAATAGCATTAATATTCAAATAAAGTCGCGACCGCTCGGCGAAGTCCTTAAGGAGATTGCCGCCAAAAGTGGCATCAACTTCAAATTAGCGGATGGATTGCAAAAAGAGAAAGTGTCTGCCACCCTGTCCGGCAAAGATTGGTCCGAGGCATCCCAATCCCTGCTCAAAGGCTATAATTATGCGGTTGAAGTTGGAAAGGCTGGCGAGTGGCAGACGGTCACTGTTAGCGGCAAAAACGGTGATGGAAAACTCGCAGGGGGTCAACCAGTTAAATTCCAAACTTATACACGTATTCAAAAAGCCGACCTGCCGAGTCGCTTGCAAAGTTTGAATAATGGTTCCGTGACTCCCATCACCCTACCTCTGACGACCTTAAAGGGAATGAAGCCGGGTAAAAAAATCTCGTTGGATTTGCCTTCCGGCCCTTCCAACTTTGTCCATGACAATCGTTTTGAGCATAAAAATGGCGATGTCACCTGGGTCGGATACCCGGAAAATGATGGCGTACCCAACCGGGCGATGATCGCCATCGGCAAGTACGGAACCATGGGCCATATCGTCACCGACGAAGGCACGTATCAGATCATCACCGAAGACGGTCAAACCTATTTGGTGGACATCAATGCATCAGGGCTCGAATCTGGTTCTTTGTTGGAGGACCAGGCCACAGCAAATTCTGATACTGCCAGTCCCAATGCCGGTTTATTCATAGTGTCGGGTGGCGGGTCACCCAAATCAGCTTCAACATCCAGCAACTCACCTAATTCCTTGCCATCGTCATACAATACTGCTTCCGCTGGCGGCGCACCTAACTCCACCGCCATTTCAACCATTGATTTATTGGTCATTCACAGCAAAGGCATGGATCAGCCCGAAACCCGCATCAACTACCTGACGGATTTGACTAATCAAGCCTTTTTAGACAGCAAAATCAACGCGAAAATTAGAGTCGTCAAAATCGAAGCGGTTGATTATAACGAAACGGGGGACAATTCCGAGGCTTTGTCAGACTTGACGAACGGAACCGCACCATTTGACAAAATCAAGGCTTTGCGGGAAAAGAATGGCGCCGATCTCGTCACCTTGATACGGCCTTTCCACGCCGGCAGTCAAAAAGGCTGCGGGATTGCTTGGGTGAACGGGGTCAACGGAGGCGCAATTTCCCCTTTCCTAGGGTATTCGGTGGTCAGCGACGGCATGGATAAGGACGGGCAATTGGTCTATTGCGGAGAACAAACCCTCGCCCATGAATTAGGCCATAATTTGGGAAATGTTCATGACCGCCCATTCACCGACGCCGCCGGTGCGTATCCTTATTCTTATGCTTGGGGAGTCGATGGTAGTTTCGGAACGATCATGAGTTATCGCCGCCCCAGCGTGCTGGTATTTGCCACCCCGCTACTCGGTGATGCCTGCCATGGTCAGCCCTGTGGCTATCCAGAGGGCAATCCCAATGCCTCTGACAACTCGGCAACCATCAACCAGATTGCCCCGACAGTTGCGGGTTTTCTACCGACTGTCATCACCGACAAACCCCGATAATTAAGCGACTTCTGGAATTGTGGCAAATTAAAAGCTAAGAGGTAGGCAAGGCTTTTAACAAATCGCTATGAGTGAAAGGCTT
Source organism: uncultured Methylococcaceae bacterium (assembly GCA_903930145.1). Lineage (GTDB taxonomy): Bacteria > Pseudomonadota > Gammaproteobacteria > Methylococcales > Methylococcaceae > Methylumidiphilus. The sequence continues at coordinate 2,222 of CAIYXP010000326.1, read as the reverse complement.
CGCTAAAAAGCCACAAATTAAGTTCTCATCAATCGCTTGGCGAATAACCGGATCATCGTGATAGTGATAACCGGACACTAACACGACGCGCACTGTGCCGGGCCTTTGTGCATGGGCATGACGCACCACATCCAAGCCGTCCATATCGGGCAGTTTGGCATCCATGAAAACGAAGAAAAAATCCCGGTTGGCGAGTTGATTGCAAGCCTCCTCGCCGCTGTCCACGGTGACCACTTCAAAGCCTTGGGAACGTAATATACATTCCATGACCCAACACATATCGGGTTCATCATCTACAACGAGAATTGGCCCATTCATATCATAATTTATAATAGCGGCAGACGAACGGTCAGTGTAGCCCCTTGGCCAGGGGAGCTTTGCACATGGATGGAACCCAAATGCTGCTGAACAATGGAATAGCATATGGATAACCCCAAGCCAGTGCCTTTTCCGATTGGCGATGTGGTATGGAATGGGTCGAATATTTTGTCCAGATCTGATTCTTGTATCCCCATGCCAGTGTCAGAAATCCGCACGGCTACCTCAGCTTCTGAAATCTCTTCCACTATGCTCAACAAGCCACCTTCTGGCATGGCGTTGATCGCGTTCAGAAAAATATTCATAAACACCTGTTGCAGCAAGCCCGACACACCCAAGACTAACACCAGCCTTTGCTCCAACTCCAATTGGATGCGAATTTGTTGGACCCTGGCTTGGTTGGTAATCAAATCAAGGGTATCGGTGATGACCGTGTTCAAGTCGACTTGGACCATTTCCGTATCAGGGGAAGGTCTGGCAAACCGGAGCAGATTTTCAATGATGGCCGAAGCTTTCTGGATGCCTGCCTGTATCTTTCTCGAACATTCGTTGCGGAATTCGGTGGAAATGTTGTCCATCAACAAAAATTCAGCGGCAGAATAACATACGGCAAGCGGGTTGCGTATTTCATGGGCGATGCCACCCGCCATCACGCCTAAGGCGGCAAGTTTTTGCGACTGCCGCAGTTGGTTTTCCAGCTTTCTCCTTTCGGCAAGATCACGCCCGACCACCACTGCCCCAACGGTTTGTCCATAATCATCTTTCATCGGAGAAAAAACCCAAGATACTAGAATGCTATCCCCGTTACTGGTGACCAACGGAAATTCCGTGGTGTGGGACTCATTGCCAGATTTCATCAGCATGAAAACCTTACGCACCGTTTGCTGCTGGTTGCTGCCGCAAAACTGAAAGAAATATTGACCGCGAACCTCATGGGCGGATAGGCCAGAAAGTTTTTCTGCTGCCGAGTTCCATGTCAAAATCCTTCCTTCCGTATCGGTTGACAGCACGATGTCGCTGGCGCTTTCAACCACAGACGCGAGGTGCCTTTCCACCCTACGCACTTCTTCGGACAGACGCACCTGTTCAGTCACATCCTCCATCAATAGCATGACCTGGTTGGTAGGGATTGGAAGAATCGAGTAATAGTAAATTCTGATCGGAACACCCGGAGCACGGTAAGTCATCCGCTGACCTTTCACGGAAGTTCCCGTTCGGAAAACTTCCCGTATGCGCCTTTCAATATCGGTATTCTCCAAAATGATGGTCGGGAACACTTCGGCCAAGGGCCGACCGACGGTCCTCGCTTCCCCACGCTGACTTTTCAGCAGAAAATTTCGATTGACAGAGACAATGTGGAGTTTCTCGTCGACGAGTAACACTGAAGATGGGATGGCATCCAACAACATGCCGTAAAGAAGTTCAAACCGGTTTGGAGACATATCGTTGTCTAGCATGGGTTTCATGTTTTGGCAGAAAGTTAAACCAAAGGAAAAGGCCGGTGGGTCGCAGAAATGCCTACTCAGTTTACAGTCCTTCAGGCAAATCTAACGCCTCTTAATTCCTCACACGCCAGTTAGCAGGATTAGCGATTTCAGCACATTCAACAGGCGAATAAGGAATGGAAATTGTACCATAGTAATCAAACCTACGAAGCAATAACAGTTATATATATGATATATATGACATTCTACACGTATTTTTGACTAAGGTTGTGTCATTCTTCTGTTAAACACAAGGTAAATATTTAGTCATTTATGAATCGTAAGGCCACAAAATTGGCCATGGGAAAGATTTCGGCAGAATGCTACGAAGCGTATGGATACAGTCATCCTCAGTCAAATAAAAGAACTTGAAGGGGGAAAGATGGAAAAAATCGTTGGCGACAGGGCCAGCAGTCCCAT
>CAIYXP010000325.1 GCA_903930145.1 uncultured Methylococcaceae bacterium | reverse complement strand
GTACGGCCTATGGAAATGTTACTAATGGGAATGGGGGGTTGCACAGCATTTGATATAGTTCATATCCTTACCAAGGGACGTCACGACATCAGACATTGTGAAATCCAACTAGAAGCCGAAAGGGCCGAAACTGATCCGAAGGTATTCACTCGAATACACTTGCACTATGTTGTTAAGGGCAAGCAATTGACAGATTCGGTAGTAAAAAGAGCTATTGAACTATCAGCGGAAAAATACTGCTCCGCTTCTATCATGCTAGGAAAATCCGCCGAGTTAACCCATGACTATGAAATCGTCGAAGTTGAATAGGGAAACCCGTTTCGAATTTGACGATTACTTATTTGAATCAGGCATAGGTGGCTGAGATATTGCCAACCTAGATAGATGTCTATTTAGGCGATACCGCTACTGCGTTCGATCAATTGCTTGATTTCCTCGCCACTGACCACTTCCTTATCCTGTAAGCATTTGGCGATATTATCCAATGCCGAACGGTTTTGAATAAGAATTTGCTCGGCTCTATGCTTACCCTCTTCGATAATTTCCTTTACCTCAGCATCTATGGCACGGGCAGTCTCTTCGCTAAAGTTGCGCTCCTCTGTTCCTTCGACACCCAAATAAGCAAGTTGCTGCCGCTTACCATACGCAAGAGGCCCGAGCCTTTTGTTCATACCAAGCTGGCAAACCATCGCCCGTGCAATTTCAGAAGCGCGTTGCAAATCGTTCTGCGCACCAGACGAAACCGATCCGAAAACAATAGCCTCGGCAGTTTGGCCCGCTAATAGAATGGCAATTTGATCCCTCAGTTCAGGTTCAGTGGAAAGGAATTTTTCCTCCACGGGCAACTGAAGGGTGTATCCCAAAGCCATCACCCCGCGAGGAATGATTGATACTTTATGGATTGGTTCACCTGTTGGAACGCTTTCAGCAACTAAAGCATGGCCTGCTTCATGGTAGGCAACCCGTCGCTTTTCGTTTTCATTCAAGACACGATTCTTTTTTTCTGGGCCGGCCATGACACGATCAATGGCGGCCTCAAAATCATGCATATCGACATTATCGTGATTTTGACGAACAGCAATGATGGCTGCTTCATTGGCTATATTGGCCAAATCAGCACCTACGAAACCAGGCGTGCGCTGAGCAATCACTCGAAGATTAATATCGGGTCCAAGCGTCATAGGCTGTGTGTGAAGCTTAAGTATTTCGATACGGTCTTCCAAGTTCGGTTTATCCACAACAATTTGACGATCAAACCGGCCCGAGCGTAAAAGGGCCTTGTCCAAAATTTCCGGTCTATTAGTGGCAGCCATAACAACTACGCCAACAGAAGGGTCAAATCCATCCATCTCCGTTAACAGTTGGTTCAAGGTTTGCTCTCTCTCATCATGGCCTCCCATCACGACAGGACCGCCGCGAGAACGTCCAATTGCATCGAGTTCATCAATAAAAATAATGCAGGGTGCTTTTTGTCGGGCCTGCTCAAACAAGTCGCGAACACGAGAGGCCCCAAGCCCGACAAACATCTCTATAAACTCTGATCCACTGATATTAAAGAAAGGAACCCCAGCTTCACCAGAAACTGCCCGTGCCAGAAGTGTTTTACCAGTGCCGGGCTGACCAACCAACAACACGCCTTTAGGCATTCGCCCACCCAAGCGTTGAATACGAGTAGGGTTTTGAAGGAATTCAATGGTTTCGCTTAATTCTTGCTTAGCATCCTCAGCACCTGCCACATCGCTAAAGGTTACCTTAGGCAAGGACTCAGGATGGATATGAACCCGGCTTTTGCCTAAACCTAAAATTCCTCCACCGCCACCACCCGTGCGGCGTGCCATCCAGCCCCAAATTAAAAAAATCAATCCTAAAGGAAGTAACCAGTTGATAATGAAATTGCCTAACCAACTATTTCCATAACGTACAGTATAATTGACACCTTGCTTTTCAAGATTCTCAGCCAAATCTTGATTCCACAGAGGAACAGTAACAAAGGACTTGCCTGATTGACCATCTGTGTCAGGTTTAATCAAACCGCTAATATTTTGTTCAGTTACAACGGCACTATCAATTTTATGCTCATTTACCAAACGTAAAAAATCACTATAAGGTATTTCGCTCTGCTTGAGATCGTTGATACCCAACCACAACCATATTCCAAAAAACAAAAGCATGAAGTAGCCAAAAAACTCCTTATTACCCCATTGGCCTTTTTTCCTCTGCGGGTTGATTTCATTTTCAGGTTTTGAATTTAAACCTAAGAACTTGGAAAGTTTGATCCACGCTTCATTGACAGCTTTGCGGATTGAATCGAATTGGGAAGGTACCTTCATTTGGCCTCCAAATGATGAGTGATGATAAATTTCCTTACTTG
>CAIYXP010000324.1 GCA_903930145.1 uncultured Methylococcaceae bacterium | reverse complement strand
GAAGTTGTCTGGCGGAAAGTCAAGTACGAATGGATTCACCGGAGTGCCTATGCCTCGTTTGAAAGCTTATGGAATTCACTTTCAAATATCTTTGCTGATATTGGTAAAACATATAATATTAATTTTGCATAACTACTTACTATAAGATAAGGAATCTTGTATACAGTGAAATACTCCAAAGAACTCGCCCAAAACTATTCCGCCAATCGGTCAGAATATAATGACACCGACCCTATGTTGTTTGCTGAGTTGGAGTCAGTGGGTTTGGTCGGCAAACGGATTATTGACATTGGTTGCGGCGATGGCAGTCATGCCGCATGGATGGTTGAAAGAGGGGCAAGTCAAGTCATAGGCGCTGATCTGAATGAATCCATGATAGCGCTAGCCAAGGAAAAAGCGAGAAATTGGAACAATTTGAATTTTTTATTAGCCGATGGCAGCAAACTGCCGATTGCCAGCGAATCCATGGATAGGGTGGTGTCAAACTATGTGATTCATTATTTCCCCCAAGCCATCCTTATTTTTAATGAAATCTCCCGTTTGTTGAAAGATGACGGGTATTTTATAGGAACCTTTAATATTACCGATGTGGAGAAGGGTTTTGAGTATTTATATAATCAAGTCATGCCTATTCGTTTGCAACATCGCCATGGCTCGGTGATGATAAAAAACTTAATCAAACCTCGTGAAGAGATCGAACAAGCAATTGCCGATTCTGCGTTGATTGTCCTAAAAGAACTGGAAATCAACAATCTGCATTCTGTGGTGGATGAATCCTACCCATATAAAGAATATATCAGAAAACAATCAGTGTTAATGGTTTTGCAGCGGGTTAGGCGGAGTGGGTGACCCTGTCCGTTATAAAGATGAATTTTATTTAATTATAGATAGGTATTGTTATGATATTGTCTGAGGCAGATAGTAAAAGGTTTTACCAAATTTGGTGGCCTTTGCTTAAATATGTCAATTCTCAACAAAATATCGTTGAGGATTTTCCAGAAATCCCAATGGTTGAAAATGTCAATGTGCAAGATGCGATAAAAATTCGCAACGTCATGTGGAATTCCCCCGATTTATTGGATAAGTTTATTCAAATCAACCCAGCCCAATTGGCAGAAAACGATTTGGAATTGGCTGCTAGTTGGAAGGATAGGTTTTCCAGCCAGTTTGTCATTATTCGCCATCTGAAAAAACATTCTGTTTTTCTCCGCTGCGATGAACAGCCCGACGCATTTGGGGTATTGGGCATTATCAGCCCCTTGCATGAAATCGTGGGTCATTCTGTCCCCGTCATGGTGGAGACTGTGTTGCTTCCATTCGAAAATAAAATCATCTACGACGGACTCATCATACCGTATTCAGTCAGTTTTGGGCCCGGCCTACGTACCCGTTTTAATCATGTTTATCGCACGGCACAGGAACTTTGCAGGGTAAAAACGGCTCTGAAGTTCGAAGACTCAGTTGATGAGAAGATGGATGCCGTTGCCAAAGGCAACCAAAAAGTATTGCTTGCTTTCCACAAAGATTTGGCCGCTTCCGGTTTGGGCGACAAGAAATTGGAAGAACATTTTGAAGTTGTGGAGAACTTCGTCAAAACCTATTTGTTGCAATCAAGCCCACCGTGTTCCTTGCTAAATATTTCAGTTGAGCTTTTAGATCAATACTTTCGTGAACAAGGTAAAAAGGCCAACCGAGTCAGTTTCAAGCGTTTGGTTCGTTTTCTTTATAATTCGGGGCGCATCGACTGGGAAGCTGAAAAGGTTTTAGTGGATTATCTAAAAGGACTGTAAAACCTCAAACTCTTGATGATTTATTCACCCTAACGCCATTGCTGACCACTATGCCCGAAACATCGAACCATCAAGCCCGGTATCTTGTCGGCATTGATTTGGGCACTACCCACACCGTGGTGGCCTATACTGATACGGCCCAAAGCGGAAATATCAACATTGAGATTTTTAACATTGAGCAATTGACCGCACCCGGAGAAATCACTTCCCTGCCCTTGCTGCCTTCGGTCCGCTATCATCCCGCTGTTGGGGAAATGGCAGAAGTGGATACGCGACTGCCTTGGAACGATGACGACGAGGAAACGCGGCCCGTCATTGGTGAGTTGGCTCGAATATTGGGTTCCAAAACGCATGGGCGCACCATCACCAGCGCCAAAAGCTGGTTGTCACATGGGGCAGTTGACCGCAATGCCCCTATTTTGCCTTGGGGCGCTGCTGAAGGTATCTCAAAAATCTCACCTGTGGAGGCCAGTGCCTCTTATCTTGCCTATGTCCGGGCTGCTTGGAACCGAGCTTTTCCCGGTTTCCCTCTGGAAAACCAAGAAATCGTGGTCACCGTGCCCGCTTCTTTCGACGAAGCTGCACGAAGCCTGACGATAGATGCAGCCCATAAAGCAGGTTTGCCAACAATCCGATTATTGGAAGAACCGCAAGCGGCCTGTTACGATTGGGTTTGGCATCATCGCAAAACCTTGTCCGATGATTTGCATGGGGTGCGTTTGCTGTTGGTGGTCGATGTGGGGGGCGGCACTACCGATCTGACCTTGATAAAAGTGGAACCGGGGAAGAAAGAGCCCAAGCTGGTCAGGATCGGGGTGGGTGATCATTTAATGTTGGGCGGCGACAACTTGGATTTGACTTTGGCCCATATTGTCGAGCAACGCCTGTCACCCGACCAGCGACTTCGGGCGGCTGAGCTTTCCCAAATCGTTGAGCAATGCCGTCAAGCGAAGGAGAAGTTGTTAGGTGACAACGCCCCAGCTTCTGCATCCGTCACGCTGCTAGGGTCGGGTTCCAAATTGATCGGTGGGGCGCGTTCGACCGAGTTTGAGAGGAATGCTGTCTGCGAGGTCGTACTCGACGGTTTTTTTCCGATGACTGACTTGCACGAACTGCCAGACCGCAAACGCAGCGGGGTTGTGGAGTTTGGTCTTCCTTATGCGCCTGACCCTGCCATCAGCAAACATATTGCCGCATTTCTTCATCAGCATCGATTGGCAATGACCGAAGCCTTGGGTGACGACGGCTTAGCATTGCCTGATGCGGTGTTGCTCAACGGTGGCATGTTTTTAAGCCCGGTGATTACCGAGCGCTTGCTCGCTTTATTAGGCTCTTGGCGAAAAGGCTCTTCGCTGCAACATTTGCGCAATGACCGCCCCGACCAAGCGGTTGCCCATGGTGCGGTCGCATATGGTTTGGCGCGTCGTGGCTTGTCGGTGCGTAAGATTGGAGGCGGTTCTGCTCGCACTTACTTTCTATTGATTGACGCAGAAAATGATGATGTCCGGCAAGGAATTTGCCTCTTGCCTCGTGGTAGCGAGGAAGGCATGGAAAAAGTCCTCGCCGAGCGCAGTTTTGCCCTGACTTTGGGTGTCCCCGTGCGTTTTCACTTGGTTGCTTCCGTGGCTGACAACCACTGGAAGCCCGGCGACATCGTGGATATTGACGGCGAACATTTCACTCCCCTGCCGCCGTTAGCCGCAGCTTTAGACAGAGAGACCAGCCAAGGCCGGGAAGAGGTTATTGTTCGGCTTGCAGCCTCTCTGACCGAAATGGGGGCATTGAAAATCCAATGCATCGATGCGACTGATTCTGACCGGCGCTGGAATGTGGAATTCCAACTGCGCCAATATCAGGCCGCGCCACAAGTGTTCAGTCAGCATGAACTCCCTTCCAAGGCTGCCGAGGCCGGGGATTTGATTCGGATGGTGTTCGGAAAAAAATCCCGCACTCTTGACTCCAAGCAAATCAAGGGATTACGCAATGATCTGGAAAAAATGCTGGGTAAGCGAGAGACATGGGAGACCCCGCTCTTGCGGGAACTGTTTGCAGCTTTGTTGGAAGGGATGCCTCATCGCCGCCGCAGTGAGGTTCATGAACGCGTTTGGCTTAGCCTTACCGGATATTGCCTCCGCCCCGGTTTTGGCTATCCTTTGGACGACTGGCGGGTGGAACAAATTTGGTCAATCTATGAGTCGGGAATCCAGCATCAAAATGAGAACCAAAACTGGACTGAGTGGTGGACGCTTTGGCGGCGAATCGCGGGTGGTTTGAATGTAGAAGCACAAAGTAAACTTTTTGCTGCGGTGGCAGATTTTATCAACCCTGATAAAGCCAAGCGTGGAAACCTACCGGTATTGGCTAAAAAGCGCGGCTATGAAGACATGTTAAGGCTTTCTGCCGTGTTGGAACGCCTGCCATTGGGTGACAAGACGCTACTGGGAGGCTGGCTGCTGAGCAGGCTAAACAAACCCAATGAACCGGCTGAGGTGGGTTGGGCGCTTGGCCGCGTGGGTGCGCGCATCCCTTTCCACGTAGGCATGGACGGAGTGGTCCCTCGTGAAACTGTCGAGGCATGGCTCTCGACTATTTTGGACATCGATTGGAAAAAAGTGACAACAGCCGGATTTGCTGCGACCTTGCTCGCCCGCATGACTGGTGACAGGGAAAGGGATGTAGGCACTGACATGAGGGCAAAAGTCATCGAACGCTTACGCATAGCCAAAGCACCCGAATCGTGGATGGGGATGGTCAAGGAAGTGAAGGAGTTGGACGAGGCGGATGAAAAACGAATTTTTGGCGAAGCGTTGCCGCCGGGATTAAAGTTGCTAGGCTAACGGTCAATGCCATTAACTTAAAGCCGTTCATGGTGAGCCTGTCGAACCATGAACGGCTTAAGCGTCAATAATTTGTATTTTTCCGTATACCCTTCGACAAGCTCAGGGCGAACGGAAAAATCGTTAAGTTAATGGCTTTGAGGCTAACGGTGGGTAGGAACGCCTACCCACCCCCTGACTTTGGAAATTTTATTTGTCGGTCGGGTTAGCCCACAAAAATAGGTAAGCCGCCGCTGCACCACCTAAAAACTCTGCAATCAAATACAGCCAGATATTGGCTATGTCGGTCAAATGTAGAATGGCAATACCCAAGGCCACACCGGGATTGAATGCACCACCGGAAATGCCGCCAACTGCAAATGCGCCGGACAACACGGTAAAGCCGATGGCCAGGCCGTAATTAGAATTGCCTGCCGTGTCTTTTGAGGTTGCAGTGTTGAGGACCACCCAAACCAAGGCAAATGTGAACAAGAATTCGGCCAAAAATTGCGGGCCAATATTCAGCGCCATGGGCACTGGAGGCATGTCGGGATGAACAAGATAGCAGACCGTCACTGCCGCAAGTGCTGCACCGAAAAATTGCGCAGCCATGTAAATGGGGGCGTCGGCCCAAGTACACCGTCCTCTCAGTGTTACACCCAAGGTCACGGCAGGATTAAAGTGACCGCCTGAAATATGCCCCCCCGCATAAATCATGACCATCAAAACCGAACCTATGGCCAAAGGAGGGATCATGCCCGCCCCCCCCGTGAGAACCGTGCAGCCTACGGTCAAAACTAAGAAAAAAGTACCAATCAACTCAACTATATATTTTTGCATTAATTTTTACCCCTTGATTGTGTTTTTTTTCGCCTGACATTCCGCAACAAGAAAAGCTTGAAAATCGGAGTATGAGACTCGAACCCTGCGATGGGCAAAAATATTCTACTATAAAATCTCGTCAATTCAAGGCAATACTGACCGGGTTGAGCTTTGCACGGGATTGTTGGGGCAGATGATGGAAACGATTAAGAAACTGCTGTAAGATTTTCTTGTCTTAGACATGATTCAAACCACAAACTAACGGAGCTTTAACTATGAGTCGCTACCAAAGCATAACCCGCGTCGAACCGGGCATTCTGGAAACAAATAAGGTGTTGCGCAATACCTACGCCTTGTTGGCGATGACGCTTTTGTTCAGCGCTGCCGCTGCGGGTCTGTCCATGACCCTGAATCTGCCCTATCCAGGCTTCATTGTCACCATCGCAGTATATTTTGGCTTGTTGTTTCTGACCAACAAGTTCAGTAATAGCGCTTGGGGGATATTATTCGTATTTGCCTTGACGGGATTCCTAGGGATGACCTTAGGCCCCATCCTGAACTTTTACGTTCACAGCATCCATAATGGGGAGCAACTGGTCATGACCGCACTGGGCGGCACTGGCCTGATCTTCGTCGGCCTTTCAGCCTACGCGCTCATAAGCCGCAAAGATTTTAGTTTCATGGGTGGAATGTTGATGGCGGGTATCCTCGTCGCATTCTTAGCCGGCATTCTCACTTTGTTTTTTCCTATGCCGGGTTTGCAAATTGCCGTATCAGCTATGTTCATATTGCTGATGTCCGGTATGATCCTGTTCCAAACGAGTGAGATTATTCATGGTGGAGAAACTAACTACATTCTTGCCACGGTGACACTCTACGTTTCCATCTTCAACCTGTTCACCAGCTTGTTGCAACTTCTGGGTATACTGGGTGGGGACGATTGAAGCGGTAAGTTCTGTTTAAGATTGTCTATTCTTTAGCAGTCAACCCAATTGACCAATAAAATTGAGTCAATAAAAAAGGGGCTTAACCGCCCCTTTTCTATGTCTACCTGTTGAAGGTCATGATTGTTCTTCCACCGCCTTCATGCTGAGGCGTACACGGCCTTGGCGGTCGATTTCCAATACCTTGACGCGAACAACATCGCCCTCGGCTAGTTTGTCACTTACTTTTTCGACATGCTCGTCGGAAATTTGAGAAATGTGAACTAAGCCATCCTTGCCCGGCAGCACGGTGACGAAGGCTCCAAAATCCATCAACCGGACAACCTTGCCCTCATAGATTTTGCCGACTTCGACTTCCGCCGTAATGGCTTCAATGCGACGCCGCGCTTCCGCTCCTGCTGCTCGATCAACAGAAGCCACTTTGACTAGGCCATCGTCAGTGATGTCGATGCTTGCCCCGGTTTCTTCGGTGATGGCGCGGATGGTGGCACCTCCCTTGCCGATGACCTCGCGAATCTTACTGGGGTCTATGGTGAAGCTGATGATGCGTGGTGCGTAATCGGACATTTCATTGCGCGGAACGGAAATCGCCTCCGCCATCTTGCCTAGGATATGCAAGCGACCTTCCTTCGCCTGATCCAAAGCGACCCGCATGATTTCTGGGGTGATGCCGTCAATTTTGATGTCCATCTGCAAAGCGGTCACACCATTTTCCGTCCCTGCCACTTTGAAATCCATGTCGCCAAGATGATCCTCATCACCCATGATGTCCGAAAGTATGGCGAACTTATCGCCCTCCTTAATCAAGCCCATGGCTATGCCTGCCACGGGGGCTTTGGTCGGAACACCTGCATCCATCAAGGCTAGGCTGGAACCGCAAACGGATGCCATCGAACTAGAGCCGTTAGACTCGGTAATTTCAGATACGACCCGCACGACATAAGGGAACTCTTCCTGATTAGGCATCACGGCTTGAACGCCCCGCTTGGCTAGGCGGCCATGACCAATTTCGCGACGTTTCGGTGATCCGATCTGTCCAACCTCACCCACACAGTAAGGGGGGAAGTTGTAATGAAGCATGAAGGAGTCCTTGTATTCCCCGTCAATCGCATCAATCAATTGAGCGTCACGACCGGTGCCCAAGGTGGCGACGACTAGCGCTTGGGTTTCACCGCGAGTAAACAATGCAGAACCATGGGTACGTGGCAACACACCTGTACGTATGCTGATAGGTCGGACAGTTCGGACATCACGACCATCTATGCGTTTGCCATCATTGAGGATATTATTGCGGACGGTTTCATATTCCAAATGTTCCAAGCAACCGCGAACATTCTTTTCCAAAAACTGCCCTTCAGCGGTCAAATCCTGTACTACCTTGGTACGGATTCCTTTCAAGGTTTGCTGGCGATCCATTTTGTCGGCTATCCGATAAGCTTGGGAAACAGGCTCCTTGCATGCCTCTACCACGGCTTGACGTAAGGCTTCATCCGGTTCGGGAGGTGTCCAATTCCAAACGCTTACCCCAACCTCTTTGACCAAGTCGTGAATTGCGGCGATGGCAATTTGCATTTGCTCATGACCATACAGCACAGCGCCGAGCATGATTTCTTCCGACAGCATCTTGGCTTCAGACTCGACCATCAACACCGCTTTTTCGGTGCCAGCAACCACTAGATCCAATTCGGAGTCTAGGATTTGGGTTTTGGTCGGGTTGAGCAAATATTTGCCATCTTGGTAGCCCACCCTCGCGGCGGCAATGGGTCCTTGAAATGGCATTCCCGAGAGGCTGAGTGCCGCAGATGCGCCAATAATTGAGGGTATATCCGGGTCAACCTCAGGATTGAGAGAAAGGACGGTCGCGACGACCTGCACTTCGTGGGTGAAACCTTCGGGAAACAATGGCCGGATGGGCCTATCGATCAGTCGTGAGGTGAGCGTTTCCTTTTCGCTTGGACGCCCCTCACGCTTGAAAAACCCGCCGGGAATTCTGCCCGCCGCATAGGTCTTCTCTTGGTAATTGACCGTGAGAGGGAAAAAATCACCCTCCCTGACAATGTCCTTGAGGCCGACCACGGTGACAAGCACTACGGTGCCGTCCATTTCAACCAACACGGCTGCGTCTGCTTGGCGCGCTATTTCGCCGGTTTCCAAGGTGATGAGATGGTCGCCGTAGTTAAATTCTTTCCGAATCGGGTTCACTGTTTTTTTCCTTTTTTTACAAGCCGAATACAGGGTTGTTCTTAAAATTATTTACGCAAGCCAAGGCGTTCAATGAGGGTGCGGTAGCGGTCATTGTCCTTACGCTTGAGGTAATCCAGCAGTTTGCGGCGTTGATTGACTAAACGCAACAGACCCTGGCGGGAATGATGATCTTTCTTGTGCAATTGAAAGTGGGGTGCCAAATGATTGATGCGTGCGGTGATCAAGGCAACTTGGACTTCGGGGGAACCCGTGTCGGCCGGGGCGCGTTGGTAATCCCGCAGAATGGCCTGTTTTTCAACAGTTGTATAGGGCATTTCTTAAACTCCAAAATAATCGGTCTATCAAAACAGTGTATTCTAACGTTTTAGGTGGCTAGGAAACAAGGTGAATTAAACTTTATGTATTCATTTATGCCTATCCTTGAGCATTTGCGGGGGTTCTGGTCTCTTTGACCAGCCGTTTTGGTGCGATCAAGCCATCCTCGTTGACTTCGCCAACGCCTAAGAAAGCGCCTTCCCGTGTAAAAAGCCTGAGCAAACCGTTAGTGGGGGCGTTGGGGGCAAACACGGCTTGACCCCTGCGTAAAAAAAATGCCAGTTCGGGGGATAGCTGGAAAATGGGAAGCTCATCGGCAATGGCAGATATTGGCAACAACAAAGACAGCCTCTGTTCGTCCGAGAGTGTTTCCAAGTGGTCGATGGTCACGGCCTGCCCTAGCTCATACGAACTGCCCACTGCCGTGCGGCGTAATTGCGCCACATGTCCTCCGCAACCAATGGATTGACCAATATCCACGGCTAGGCTGCGTATATAGGTTCCTTTCGAGCAATGGACATCAAGGTCGAGAAAGTCAGCACCCAATTCAAGCAGCCGCAATTCATAAATACTGATCTTGCGCGGTTCGCGCTCCACTTCGACCCCCTTGCGGGCAAGGTCGTACAGTTTTTGGCCCCCTCGCTTAAGGGCGGAATACATTGGCGGAATCTGGTCGATTTCGCCCCGGAAGGTTTGCAGAATGGCTTCCAATTCATCCATGCCCAGCTTGGGAACTGGCTTTTCTTCCACTATTTCGCCTTCAATGTCGGCGGTTGTGGTCGTCTGGCCCAAGCGGACTCGCACTCGATAGCGTTTGTCAGTGTTCAGAATAAAGCCAGATAACTTGGTTGCCTCGCCTAGGCACAAGGGCAACAAACCAGTGGCAATGGGATCAAGGCTACCGGTATGACCCACTTTGTTGGCTTGGTACAGGCGTTTGACCCGTTGTAGGGCGCCATTGGACGACAGGCCGGGGCTTTTGTCCAACAGCAACATGCCGTCAATGTCACGTCCCGTTTTGCGTCGGCTCACGGGTTTTTGTCCTTGCTTTCTTCCTGTTCTTGTTCATCGGAGACTGGTTGCGCAGCTTTAATGTTACCGAGCAACTCTTCCATCTTCATGCCACGCTCGATGGAATCGTCATAGATGAAGCGCAATTCGGGCATGACTCGAAGACGGATGCGACCGCTCAGGGCATAGCGAATCTTGGGCGCTTGAAGGTTGAGGGCTTTCACGCACTTTTGTGGTGTTTCGGCGGCCCCTAGGAAGCTGACATAGGCTTTGATCAAAGACATGTCGCGGGTGGCTTCCACATCGCTGAGTGTCACCATGCCAAGCTGCGGGTTTTTAAACTCAGTCCTCAGCAATTCGGCCAATTCGCGTTTGACTTGTGCGGCGACGCGGTCGCTACGGAAAAATTCTCTAGGCATTATTATATAAACAAAAATGGTTTAACCGAGGGGATGATACGTTCCAATTCAGGCTTGTTATGCCTAAGCAACGCATGATCCCATAGCTCAGAAATGTTGTCTGTGCAATTCTTAGCAAATTCTTCGCCTAATTTTTCTAAACTCATACCAAGTTTATTGGACAAATCTTTAGGTTTCTTAGATAAGACTCCCAGCACAAAAACCCTATCGCTCAAGTCTGCTGGAATTCTATTCCTGTTTTTCTCAAACCGATCTGTGTCGTTGTCAAAATCAATTAGCAAAACTATTCTACACTTTGGATATTTTCGCATTCGCACGGCATAGGAATCAGTAATGCTATCAAAAGCTTTAGACCATCCACGCGCCAAATCTAAAACTTGTAAACTATTACGATTGACTCTTGCTCCTTGCAAAAATCCATTTACAACCTGCCGCCACTCGTCGTCTTCTGGCATTACCAATAAATGAGGTTCTTCCCTGTTTATGCTCATAGTATGTCGCCAAGAATCAAGGCATTCACAAGATCACCCTGCAATTCGCCGCTGGAAACAAAATCAGCAAGCAATTTTGATCGAGTTGGTTCCAAGTGGCTATCCCGAAATAGCGCTAGAGTATTCTCATCGGAAAATTTTCTGATTGCTTCTGGATTATGGGAGGTCATGAAAATTTGAGAACCATCCTTAAAAACTCGCCGTAATGCAGTGATAAAATGACCGACTTCATGCAATGCGAGATAGTTATCTGGCTCGTCCCAAAAACAAAATAGTGGCCCATAGAATTTGTTAGCGGCCAGCACGACAGCGCAAATAAAGAAGCACTTTTCACCATCCGACAGATCTTCAAAATAAACTCTCATTGTCACTTGGTTAGCTTCAAAGCTCACGCTTAAGCTTTTTGAGTCTTTGCTCACGACTTCATTTTGAATATCTTGAATATCGGGTATGACTTCACGAAGATACTTGTCAATCAGCGTATACGCAGAAGGATAACGACCCAATACACCTGAAAACCATTCTCCAAAACTTGAACCATTCCAGTTAGGCTCCAAAGTTTCGCCATTAGAGTTTCCGTCCATCAAACTTGGGATTGGGGCTAGCAGCAGCATGTGTGCAAGCCACGTTTTGAATTTATTTAAAGGATCAGCACCTGATTCTGCTTGAATAACCGGCAATGCAATCAAGTGCCAGTCAACTAAAAATTTTGCCTCTACATTTTGTGGAGTTTTATAAAGTGTTACTTGAGCGCCTTCTCGGGTATAGTGTGGGATGCCCGCAATGAGCATTTGCTCTTCCAAAACTCTAAGCTCCTTGAATTTTTCAGGCAATTCCAAAGCAAGCACATAACGGTAAATCTGGCCGACTAGTAACACCTCCATTTCGAGGCGAATGGGCATCTTATCGTGTCCCCATCCGAAGTCTTTATGCCCAACTAAATCCTTCACTCGATTGATGCCTCGCCCAATTTTTTGAAACACCTCTAAAGCAAAACGGATGGTTGACTTACCCGAACCATTTTTTCCAATCAGCAATACGGACGGCATTTCCTTGACAGACAAGTCAAAGTTTTCCAAGCATCTGAAGTTATTTATATAGAGTCTTTGCAACATAGGAAAATCCAAACTATGGAAAATTTATTGACTAGCTAGAGTAGAAGGCTCCGTCTATACATACGCCCATGATCTCAATTTGTTTTTTTTACATCATTTACTTCATTGCACTTTATCTTGCTGAAAACGCATCGCCGCATCATGCGCCATCCGCAGCAATTCATCAACTCGATAACCTGCTTCCTGATTGATTTGCCGCTTCACTTCCCAAAGTTCCGCAAGAATTGGATCAGGAGCGCGAACAGGTATCTTGGTCGTTTTATTGTGATTGTCGGGATTCATTTTATGATCTCCAAAAGTTCTTCGGGGGTAGTCAAGAGTGCCGGGGTATGGCCTAGGCTTCTGATGGTATCGAGCAATTTTAACTTTGCATCAGGTCCCACTAAATGAGCAAAGTTCCAACTAACAAGGTAATGCGCCCCTTTAACGGTGGCAATTGCAATATGCAATGCATCTTCAGGCTCAGTTAGCGGCAACGCGCCTGCATTGAGAATTGCGTCGGCAAGAATCTCTACTTCTACATTGGCTGATAAAATAGGTATACCGTGTAGAGCATTCAGTCGAAGCGCGGCGGCTTGCGGGTCACCTCGACCAGATTCTTCAATGACAAGTTCTGAGTGCCATTTCCCAAAAAATTGGGGCAATTTCCCACCAATCGCGTGTCCACAATTGCCGCGCTGCTGTAAGCAAATCACAGCTAGGTCTAGCCG
>CAIYXP010000323.1 GCA_903930145.1 uncultured Methylococcaceae bacterium | reverse complement strand
GGCAAATCCTAGTTTCACGTCCCTGTGACTGGATGCATTCGGAACATCCCTGTCCCGAACCTTTCTGGCGTTTGGCCTAAGCAAATTGGCTGTCCTGCCGATTTGTCCTGTTTCCCGGCATGAATGACGGGTTATTCCTCAACGCTTTGCCTCATAATGAGAATTGCTGACATCATCGCGGGCTTCTGGTTTCTTCCTTGATTAACGCTTCGCTTTGCGACGCTTACTAAAAGCTAGACTCGCTGCCAAGCCGATGCCCATCAGGGACAGGGAACCCGGTTCGGGTACAGTCGTAAATGCAGTCTGACTGAAGTCGTTAGTCACACCTTTTAGCGTTGCTCCACTCTTTAGGGTCAAGGTGTCAATCACCTGAACATATTTAATCTGACCAATCAGATTTTGAGTTTCATTATTCCCTGTCAGCAAATAATTGCCACCCACATCGGTCACTAAGGATTTTGAAACATCAATTGTACCATTTTCAATAACATACTGCAATTTAGCTAATGAAATTGAATGGTCATTATACGTAGATGAATAGGGATAGATTTCAATGTTGTAACTGATTGTGGAGGTAATATCATTGCCCGTAGGATTGATAAACCCCGCTGGGAAGCTGATAGTAAAACTGTGCAAATCTAAGCTGGGTGAAGGAATCAAACTTAACGAGGGCGTACTACCGACCGGCAAGCCGTACCCCGAGAACCTACAGCCCGACCAGACTTTATCATCCTGTAAGCATCCATTAATGTCGTTGGTGGAATCATAGTCCCCCAGCGCTTTGAAATCATCAATCGTGTTAGGGACTGTCTCACAGGAAACTGGTGCGGCAAATGCAGAGCCGTTAGCCCATAGTGCAGACAACGCAAATAGGCTTAAAGCAAGTTTTTTCATGTTAATTACCGTGAAATGTTGAAATTTGTAAAACAATCGTGAACTGAGTTATGCCCGGTGTGGCATTAACAAAAACAGAGGGCTTCATAATTTTGCTGATCCCTACAACCCACCATGAAGCCTTCGTTAATTAATGACTCATTCACTAAGGTTAATTAACTTAACAGGTCTAAACTTGGGTTTCAAGCTTTTTTTATGTTTCTGTGCCTATGGCTTCTGAACCGTCGACTTCCGGGTTCTGCTCGATCAATGCGACCACTTCGTTGGAAGCAAAGAGTAGCCCGTTACGAAAAAATTGACACGCGCCGAGCGGGTCATTCTCCTTCATCAGCACATCGCCCATGAGTTGATACGCTTCTACACTAGGCTCTGCCGCCAAACTGGCCTTAAGATAAGTCTTTGCCTTGTCCAGCTGATTGGCCCGCAAGGATAGCTTGCCCAACACCCGTAACAAGATGGCATCATTGGGGTGCGCCTTCAGCCATGCCTCGGCCTTGGTCAATTGATCCAAGGTGTCTGGCATGTGGATGCAGCCATACAATACCGTCAGCGTTTCACTCCATTCCTTGTTTAAGGCTTGGCGAACCAAGGGTTCGATTTCGACTTCCGCACCCGCTTCTATCATCGCTGCAAAGTAAAGCTGCTGGATGCCACTGGTTTTGCGGATATGCTCGGGGATTTCCAACCAGAGATTGCGCAAGGCAACAGCATCGCGGGCTTCTGATTTTTGCTTAATCAAAGAACTGAAGGTTTCCGTCTCCAATAATTTGATTTCCGCCTCCATCATGACCTTGTTGGATTTTAATTGCGGAATGATGAGGCTTAAGCCCTCCCAATCGGAGAGGCTGGCATAAGCTTGGTGCATTTTCTTCAACACTGCCGCATGGCTGGGTGCAATTTGGTTCAATTGCGTCAGGCTTTCCAGCGCCTCTTCAAACTGTTGGTTGGAAAGTTGGAGTTCAGCCTTGGTCAAGCCTATGGCCAATTCGGCTTCGGGCATGGTTTCCTGGGCCAGCTTGAGGTATTCGTCGCGTTGCTCCCATGCGCCCCGCGATTGGGCCGCACGGGCCGCCGTCAAATAGTTGATCAACGGCACTCCGCTGTTGGCGGCATGGCGGATCAAATGTTTCTCGGCATTCTCGAAATTGCCTTCGGCGGACTCGATCAAACCAGCAATCAAGGCTTCTTGAGAAAGCTTGCTACGCTGTTCGTAGCTGCGCTGCTTCAGAATCTTGGGCAAACGCCACGCGGTCAGGATCAAGCGGACAACAAGGTAAAGTATAACAAAGGTCACAATCAACATGACCGTCGTGAACAGCAAGGTGGTTTCGACAGACCACTGGCCTATGCCAACGATGACGTAACCCGACCCGCCATGGGATGCGACATAGCGTAAGCCAAGATACGTCCCAGACATCGCAAGCAGAAACCCAATCACATAGAGAATGGCTCGTCTCACTGTCTGGCTCCCTCATCCGGCTGAGATTCCATCACCGGACCCATTTGCCCCCCACTAGGAGGCAGGCTGGCCGGCGCTGGCTGCTCCGGTGACGCAGGGGGAGGCGGCGGTTGCGGTGCGGATGGCGGCGGAACCTCACTGGGTGGAACTTTTTCGGCCTTGGCAGGTTTATCCTGCTTACCAGTTTGCACCTTGTCCGACTCCACTCTCAATTTTTCGATGTTGTGGAGCAAACCTAGGGATTTGCTTATGTCAGGCAGAGGGACTTGCAGTTGCAAATTGCGCAAGTTATAGATGTCTTCGGCCAAGCTAAGCGTCAAGGCGGCGGCAGGGTCGAAATTCTCTTTAAGCCAACTTATGGCTGAATCCATATTAGCTTTGTACAAGACATCGTCACCGCGCAATAAGGCCGAACGGGCCATCTCCAACTTGAGCAGCATCACCTGTCTCAGTGCCGCCACTTCTTCAGGCAACAGAATGGCTTGCACTGGACGGTCAGTATGGCGGACGGTGACCAGCCCTTTCAAATCATCCACCAGTGAATCGGTCAAGCCTTCACTTTTCTTGTCCGCTTCAGGTATGGACGAAGCCACGGGCGTATGGTCTTCCTTCGACCTTTCGGAGTGCGGGAGAAATAGCGGCAAGTCTTTGACTTGACCTTCCAACACTAAAATCTTGGCTGAAACCCCCACCACATCGGGAGGATTAAAGTCCTTGAGGATGTTGATTTCCTCGGCAAGCGCTTCTCGAACTTTATAGACTGCCGGGTCACCGCTATCGTGCAAACGCTGGTCTGCCGCTTCCATCATGGCAATGACGGCCTTCACATCGCCCACAAGGTGCAGTTTTTGACTGGCAACACTCAGCAAGTATTCCGCATCAGACACCATGATGTCGCCACGACTCTGATTCATGTGCTGCTGTATGTGCTGGATGGCATTGCCAAGGTCGGTACGAACAGCATCCAGTTCGTTCTTGTAAGCAGCCCCTTCCTCGCTGATTTCCCGCTCGAATTTGGACTCTTCGGTGGTCACTTTAGACTGCACGGTGGCAAGTTGCTGATTCACCGTCGTGAGCTCGGCTTGCAAACTGCTGACTTGATGCAGCAGTTCCTGCATTTGCCTGTCGCCTTTGTCCAAGCCAGAGCCTAAGCCCTCCTGCTCGGACCGCAACTCATGCAACAGGAAAACGCCGGCGGCCACAAGTATAAGCACGCTCACCAAGGCACCATAACCGATCCAAGCACTGGCATTGCGCTTTCTTGGCTGCATTTCGGCAACAGATTCTATATTTTCCACCTTAGTGGATTCTTGCTCCACGTCCGGCATCAATTCTTTATCCTCGTCTACCAATGGTCTATCCCCGTGGTTGGTGTGTTTGATTAATTTCTTGAGCAATGCGCATAACCGCATTAAATAAATCAGCATCTCCGGCTTCTACAGCAGCAACATGTAGCACCCCTAATTCGTGGGCTTGGCTTGCCATGCGCTCCCCTATGACGATCATGGGCGTATCCAATAGCAAACCCCGCTGTTCAGCCGGAATTTCATTGAAAAGCTTGACTAGGGCTTCACCGCTGGTAAAGGTCGATACCCTTATATCGCCCCGTCGCCAACTCTCCAACAAAGCATTCATGTCAATAGCCGGGGAGCAACGCCGATAGACTTCGGCATAACTCACCAAGCCGCCGCGTTCGCGTAAAGTGTCCGCCAATAATTCGCGCCCACCCATGCCACGCACGATGACGAAGCGAAGCCCCTTGACATCCCTCCATTCAGGTTGCGCCAACAGCGATTCGCTATTAAACGGCGGTTCAGGCATCAGATCCGCTGCCACGCCATTGGCAAGGAGTTCCTTCGCCGTTGCCCGACCAATGGCGGCAATTTTCAATGCTTGACTAGGCAACCATTTTGGGCCAAGCAGCGCAATGGCGCAACGGACAGCATTGGCGCTGACAAAAACCAACCAGTCTGCATCCTCCAGTGACCGCAATCGACTAGGGCCAGGCTCATGGTCACCCACAGCTTGGATTTCCAGCAAGGGCAAGCGAAACGCCTTACCACCAGCCTCTTCAATCAAGCCGCATAATGCTTCAGCTTGTTCGACTGGACGGGTGACTAACACCCCGAAACCTGTCGGCAAGACTGACATTTTACGCGTATAAATCGTGCAGAATCCTATCCGCCCCTTTGCTTAACAATTCATCGGCCAGTGCGAAGCCGAGGCTTTTTGCATCCGTGCCTAATCCGAATTTTTCCCCACGGATAATTTGGCTGCCGTCTGGCGATCCGACCAAACCGCGCAATCTCAGCCTATCGCCGACCCATTCCGCATAACCCGCTATGGGGACTTGGCATCCGCCCTGCAAACGTTCGTTCATGGCCCTCTCCGCTGTCACCCGTATCGCTGTTGTGTCGTCATGCAAACCACTCACCCATGCAAGCACCTGACTATCCCCTTCCCTGCATTCAATGCCAATGGCCCCTTGCCCCATGGAAGGCAAGCTGATATCAGGCGTGAGGATTTCAGTGATCCTGCCCTCGAAACCTAAACGTTTAAGCCCCGCCGCAGCCAGCACGATGGCATCAAACTCCCCTGCGTCCAATTTTCCCAAGCGGGTGTTCACATTACCACGGAGACTGATAATTTCGCAGGAAGGCAAACGCTCCTTGATTTGGCATTGCCGCCTGAGGCTTGAAGTGCCTATTTTTGCATCGGCAGGCAAGGAAGCAAGGCTTGCGAATTGATTGGAAACCAAAGCATCGCAAGGATCTTCCCGCTTCAGTATGGCGGCAAGCAACAAGCCTTCGGGAAACTCGATAGGCACATCCTTCATCGAATGCACCGCGATATCCGCCTCCCCATCCAACATACCCTGCTCCAGTTCCTTGACGAACAAGCCCTTGCCTCCTACTTTTGCCAATGGTGCATCAAGTATCTTGTCGCCACGGGTGGTCATTTTCACCAACTCAGTCCTTAATCCGGGGAATGCCCCACGCAGACGATGCGCGACATGTTCAGCCTGCCACAATGCCAACGGGCTTTTGCGCGTTGCGATACGGATAAGGTCCAAAGCCATGGATTTAAAAACGAACCTGTATATTAATTTAATATCTGTTAAAGGTAAATTTGCCAAAGCTTAAGCGTGGCTGAATTTCTTCCAGCGTTATTATACCAGATCATGACGGGCGACCCACTAGGGTGTTCATCCATGACAGCAAGTCTCATTATGAGGTAAAGCGTTGACATGTATCCCGTCATTCCTGCCGGGAAGCAGGAATCCAGTCACATGGACGTGAAACTTGAGTTCACCCGCAATGCTTAATCAAACACTTACGCAACTGACCCGTTACCGTCCCCTTCGGCTTCGCTCAGGACAGGCATGGCACTGGATTCCGGCAGTCCATGCCGGAGTGACGGCT
>CAIYXP010000322.1 GCA_903930145.1 uncultured Methylococcaceae bacterium | reverse complement strand
TGGGATCAAGGTTCCCGGTGTGTGCGCCTAGCCCACCCTACGGTAGGGGCATTGGTCACGCCAAAATGAGAATTGCTGCCCATGCTTGTGATTTGGCCGTTCCGCAGTGACCTGCATGTTATGATAGCCGATTAAGCCGATGTTGCCCGGGCCGTTCCTGCCAAGCTTACTATTGTAGGGCTTGGGTTGTATCTCTAATGAGGATTCTGCCATTTACCAACTGAGAATTTAGAGACCTGATTCAGTGACGAAATGTTTGATTTATTTGGCATCTGCGCTTGGCCTGTTGGCTTCGGGATGCGCCAGCCTCAATCTCTCCCATTCCGAAGCGGTTGCTGATCCCGATGATACCTTAAAAATCGGGGCAAGCGCACCACGTAAGGGCGAAGATTCAGTTTATTTCATATTGGCGGCCGAATTGGCCGTACAGCGGGGGCAATACGAAGTAGCGTTGGATAATTACCTTAAAGCGTCCACGCTGACTCAAGACCCCAAAATCGTCCAACGCGCCACCCAAATTGCGCTATACCTGAAAAAAAACGACAAGGCACTTGAGACCTCAAGCATTTGGCTACAGCGTCAACCTGAAAACCTTGATGCGCGAAGGCTAACCGCCTTTTTGTTGATCAAAGCGGGCCGAACCGAAGAGGCGGTCGATCAATTGGCTGTGTTATTGAGCACACCGGGCGTCGACACCGAAGCCACGCTGATTGACCTTGCAAAATTATTAAGCTCAGACGTTCCCAAGGATGTCGGAATGGATATCATGCGCCGTCTGGGCGAACGTTTCCCGAATAAGGCCGAGTTGCATCTTGCCGCAGCCCTGCTTGCGTCCGAACAACATGAATATCAAACTGCCCTTCAAGAAACCGAGAAGGCATTGTTGTTGCGTCCTGATTGGAATAAGGCGCGCTTGCTTCAAGCTCAAATCATGTCTAAGTCGGGCAATCCTGATCATGCCCGCGAACTGATGCGCAAGGCGATGCGGAACGAGCCTAACAACGCAAGGCTGAGATTGATGTATTCACAATATCTAGCCAAAGCGGGCGATTTGCATGGGGCCAACAAGGAGTTGGAGCAATTGCTGGCTAAAGACCCGCGTAATCAAGATGCGATGCTGGGCTTGGCCATGACCCAATTGGAGTTGGGACAAGATGCCAAGGCCCAACAAAATTTAGAGCGGCTCACAGAATCCCCTGACCATAAAATGCAAGCCTACTTTTACCTAGGTTTGCTCGAAGCCCGAAGAAAGCGCTTTCCAACCGCTGTGCAATGGTTTGACAAAGTGAGTGAAGGCCCAGTGGTCTTAGATGCCCAAATCAATGCCATCACCTCCTTGATCTATATGGGGCAAATTGCTGAAGCGAGGCAACGTCTGCCCGGTATTCGTAAGCAATTTCCACAGCAAGCCGTTCGTTTGTATTTGCTGGAGGCCGAGTTGCTGACCAAAGACAAGCAATACGATCAGGCTTTCGACTTGTTAAGCCAGGCATTGGTGGAAAATCCCGGTCAAACGGACTTGCTTTATTCCCGTGCCTTGGTTGCCGAGGAACTGAACCGCCCCGACGTGATGGAGACGGACCTCAAAGTGCTGCTCGACAAAAATCCTGATGACCCAAACGCACTCAATGCCTTAGGCTTCAGCTTGGCAGACCGTTCTTTGCGTTTGGAAGAGGCCAAGGGCTACATTGCCAAAGCCTTGCAATTTAAACCGGACGACCCCGCCATTCTCGATAGCTATGGTTGGGTTCACTATCGAATGGGGGACAAGGAAACGGCGTTGACCTATCTAGGCAAAGCCTTTGACATGATTAAAGACCCTGAGATAGGCGCACATTACGGCGAAGTGCTGTGGGAGTCAGGAAAGCGAAAAGAAGCTGAGACCATTTGGAAGGAATTGTCACGCAAATACCCCAATCATAGTGACCTGATTAAAGTCAGGGATCGCTACCCCGAAGCATTCCAATAGTCAGTTTGGCCTTGATCGATGATATTTAGGCTATTTTCACTCCTTTGCGCATTGACTCTGGCCGCAAGCATGACAGCTTGCGCCATTTTCAAAGGCAAGCCAACATTGCCGCAACCCACAGAAATCCAAAAACAACTCTATAATCTCCAAAATTGGAAACTGGATGGGCGCATTGCCGTCAAGTCAGGCGATGAAGGGTGGAATGCCAATTTGACATGGGATCACGGGAACGATCAGGATCGTCTGCTCATTTCTGGGCCGTTTAGCCAAGGCGCGGTCTCGATCATCATGCAAGGCGGATTAATCACCATTAACGAAAGCAATGGCGAGGTCAGCACTTCTCGCGACCCTGATGATTTGTTGAAACAAAAACTGGGCTTCAGCGTGCCTTTGCCGAGTTTGCGCTACTGGGTTCTCGGTGTGCCTGCCCCGGACATTAATTTTCAAGCAATCCGGGATGCCGAGCAGCATGTGCAAGGCTTTAAACAACAAGATTGGGTGTTAACGTTTGATAATTATGAAAATGTTTCCAGCTTCTCAATGCCTCAAAAAATAACTGCACAAGGAAGCTCGATGAGGTTGAGGCTGGTCGTGGATGAGTGGGTTTTACAGAAATAATCAGGGGGAGTTATGTCAGTCAAGTCATTGCGCTTGCCCGCGCCGGCAAAATTGAACCTCATGCTTCGAGTCGTCGGGCGGCGACCCGATGGCTATCACTTGCTGCAAACTGTTTTCCAGTTCATTGACCGATGTGACTGGATCGAACTTGCTCCACGTCACGATGGCGCAATCAAATTGTCAAGCCCAATTCCTGGAGTTCCAGAAGAATCCGACCTTACCATCCGTGCGGCTAAGCGTTTGCGACAAGCGGTGGGGAATGAGGCTCTTGGCGTTCAAATCACCGTGGAAAAAAATTTACCGATGGGCGGGGGGCTAGGGGGCGGCAGTTCCGATGCGGCAACCACTTTACTCGGATTGAATACCCTATGGGGACTTGGTCTTTCCATGGACGAATTGGCTTCCTTGGGCTTGCAACTCGGAGCGGATGTGCCCGTGTTTGTCCACGGTTGGGCTGCGTGGGGGGAAGGCGTGGGTGAAGAGCTTATCCCATTGCCAGATTTGCCAGAGCCTTGGTATTTGGTGATGAATCCACCCTGCCATGTTGCCACGGGTGCAATTTTTTCTTCTGATGAATTGACAAGGGACAATAAACCTATCACAATAGCCGACTTTGTTGCAGGTCGACAAGAGAACCATTGCCTCCCTGTGGTTGTGAAGGCATACCCTGAAATAGGGGATGCATTAAAGGCATTAGGTCAATATGCGATTTCACCGAAATTAACTGGCACGGGTTGCTGTGTTTTCGGCGCATTTGAAAGTGAGGCAGAGGCACAAATCGCTGCACGGGGCTTATCTTCGAATTGGAGTATATTTGTTGCCAAGGGATTGAATAGATCACCTACGCATGAAGCGTTGGAGATAGCTTAAGGGTTTTGCCAAAGTTTATTGGGGCGTCGCCAAGCGGTAAGGCACGGGGTTTTGATCCCCGCATACCCAGGTTCGAATCCTGGCGCCCCAGCCATAATTTTTAGGGTATTCCGTTAGCTTTTTAGGTTGGGGGAACTTGAATGACAGATGCCACGTTTATGGTTTTCTCAGGGAACGCCAATGTGTCACTCGCCGAAGGCATTGTCCGTAAGTTAAACATGCGCTTGGGAATGGCGAGCGTCGGTCGATTCAGCGACGGGGAAATTGCCGTTGAAATCGAGGAAAACGTCAGGGGGAGGGAAGTTTTCCTAGTGCAACCCACATGCGCCCCGATCAATGAAAATTTGATGGAATTGCTGATTATGATTGACGCTTTTCGTCGATCCTCGGCATCGGTGATTACGGCAGTAATCCCCTATTATGGATATTCGCGACAAGATAGAAGGACACGTTCGGCTCGTGTTCCGATTTCGGCCAAACTCGTAGCCAAAATGATTTCTGCGGCGGGGGCTGACAGAGTTTTGACCGTTGATTTGCATGCCGATCAAATTCAGGGTTTTTTTGATGTGCCAGTGGACAATGTCTATGCATCCCCAATTCTGCTTGGCGATGTCTGGCGGCAGCAGTATCCCAATTTAATGGTGGTATCCCCAGATATCGGGGGCGTTGTCAGGGCGAGAGCGCTGGCAAAGCGAATGGATGATGCGGACTTGGCGATTGTCGATAAACGCAGGCCGCGACCAAACGAATCAAAAGTGATGAATATCATTGGAGACGTGGAAGGACGATCCTGCGTAATGGTCGATGACCTAGTGGATACGGCTGGCACTTTATGCAAGGCCGCAAAAGCATTGAAAGATAATGGGGCTGTTAAGGTTGTTGCCTATTGCACCCATGCTGTATTATCCGGGAGTGCAGTGGAAAACATCGCTTCCTCGGTGTTAGATGAATTAGTGGTGACCGACACGATTCCATTATGTACGGCTGCCAGTGAAAGCCCAAAAATTCGGGTTTTGAGTGTCGCCGAAATGCTTGCTGAGACAATTCGTAGAATTGCAG
Organism: uncultured Methylococcaceae bacterium; assembly: GCA_903930145.1. Taxonomy (GTDB): domain Bacteria; phylum Pseudomonadota; class Gammaproteobacteria; order Methylococcales; family Methylococcaceae; genus Methylumidiphilus. The sequence continues at coordinate 1,491 of CAIYXP010000322.1, read as the reverse complement.
TGGGCGAATCGGTCAGTTCCTTATACGTCGATTAAATATCGTTTATATTAACCTGCTAAGAGTATTTCGGAGAAAAAGATGGTAGGCAGTTTTGAGTTTGAAGCAGAAGTTAGAACCACCACAGGAAAGGGGGATGCTCGTCGTTCCCGCCGCTTAGGTAAAATTCCGGCGATTGTCTATGGTGGCGGCGGAGATCAAGTCCAGTTGTACTTGACCCATCATCGGGTGTCGAAGGCATTGGAAAATGATGCGGTTTACTCGCATGTACTCACCATCCGTTACGACGGCAAAGAAATCAAAGCCATTTTAAAAGCTCTGCAAAGACATCCGAGCAAGCCCATCGTCATGCACATGGATTTTCAGCGTGTGAATGAGAAGGAAAAGCTACTCGTACATATTCCTCTGCGCTTCATCAATCAAGAGACATCGGTAGGCGTGAAAAAGGGTGGCATAGTTAGCCACAACTTAGTCGAAGTTGAAGTCATCTGCTTTCCACAAGATTTGCCGGAGTCTATTGAAGTTGACATGGCAGAAGTCGATTTGGGCGAACTGGTTCACCTTTCCGATCTCAAAGTTCCGAAAGGCGTTGAACTATTTGACCTGACCCACGGCGACATCAACGACCGAACCGTCGCAAGCATTCATACTAATCGTCCGACCGATGCGGAAGAATGATCTTGTCTGTTTGGTGAAATACGATTGACTTTGGCATACAGGTTGATTGTTGGACTGGGCAATCCGACATCAAGATATGAACCGACCCGACATAATGCCGGATTTTGGATGCTTGATGAAATTGCCCGCCGTCACCAAATAAGCTTCAGCTCTGATGCGAGAAGCCAGAGCTTGTTGGCTCAAATGGAGTTGGAGGGAGAAAGGATTTTCCTTCTGAAGCCTATGTTGTACATGAACCGTAGTGGTGGGCCAGTGTCTGCGCTGGCTAACTTCTATAAAATCAGTGTCGGCCAGATTCTGGTGGCTCATGATGAACTCGATTTTGACCCCGGTGTGGTGAAGCTCAAAATTGGGGGAGGGCATGGCGGTCATAACGGATTGAGGGATATTGCAGCTAAACTAGGAAGTTTAGAATTTACTAGGGTTCGCCTCGGAATAGGGCATCCCGGCAATCGAGATGAGGTCGTCAACTACGTGCTTGACCGTCCGTCAGTGAGTGACCGTAATCTTTTGCTGGGGGCAATTGAAAAGGGTGTGGATCAGCTACCGCAGATTCTTAGCGGTAGGCTACAGGAAGTTATGAATGTGTTGCATTGAGCAAAACTAAAATATTTGTTGACATATTCCCAGCTATGGGTAAAAATTGTGGACTGTTTTACGGAGGGGTTCCCGAGCGGTCAAAGGGATCAGACTGTAAATCTGACGGCTCAGCCTTCGAAGGTTCGAATCCTTCCCCCTCCACCAATTTTCTTTTTGCGGGTGTAGTTCAACGGTAGAACCTCAGCCTTCCAAGCTGATGGCGTGGGTTCGATTCCC
>CAIYXP010000321.1 GCA_903930145.1 uncultured Methylococcaceae bacterium | reverse complement strand
GGATTGGCATTATCTCGATATGCCTCAATGAGTTGATTTGCCGATTCAAGTGCGGTATTCCATTCTGATAAATGTCTAGCTGCAATATTGCGATAGGCATGTAACTCGTCATAATTGCCGCACTTTTTAAAAAACTCATCACTCAATACCAAGCATGATCTCGACTTGCCATTTAGAATCAGATCATTACATTGTTTCAATACGCTAACTCGATCACAGGAAACCTCTCCCAACGAATCATTCTTTGGGAATAACTTTGCGGAAACCTTGTCAATAACATTCTTCTCTGTGAGGATGTCTTCACTTGAACTTTGGCTTTCAAAACTTAAATGTTTGGATAGTGACTGATTGGTCCCTTTCAACATTGCAAAGTAAACGTAAATGCCGAAGGCTGCGACAAGCGCAATCACTATCGCGGATTTAATTCTCTTGGCGGGAGGCTTGCAGTCAACACAAATCAGATGTTTTTTCCCGTTTGGTACACATAAATCGCAGACAAACTGCTTACATTTTAGGCACTGACCGAGAGCTTGTCTTAGAGGATGTTTTTGGCAATATTTACTTTCGGAAGCACTTAGCATCGCGATTCTCCTTAATGGATAGAGAAAGTTGTTTTTGTTCGTTCCCACGGTCTCCGACACTGCCATTAAAGAATAAACAAGGCAGGAGTGCAAGGCTTGCCTTGCAGGGATTCCATACGGCTTGTCGATACCAGCAAGGCAAGCCTTGCACTCCAAGAGCAGGCAAGACCAAACTTAAGGGCAGTGAAGCAGCGCTTGGGAATGCCAAAAAAATCGCGTCGGCGCTTCGCGCCGATTCAAAAAGCAAAAGGGAAAAAGTTTGGTGGGGCGGGTTAGCCGCGCACAGCAAGCTATGTGACTTCAACAAGCATATTCATGCGCGGCGTAACCCGCCAAACAGGGTTATAAGTCCTGGGCAAGACGAAAGCCGAGGTTGCCGTCCCGGTTGTCCGGGCTGCCCCTGAAGCGGTAGGCCGAGCGCAGAGCGCCCGGTATGACGCTCCAAGAGCCCCCACGGATCACCCGCCGGGCACGAGCACATTTCGTACCATCAACCCAAGCAGCTTGATCCTTCGGCGCATCCTCGTAGTTGTCGTGGTAGCAGTCGTCCACCCACTCAAAAACATTGCCCAGCATGTCATGCAGCCCGAAAGCATTGGGCTGAAACTGGCCTACTGGGGCAGAGAAGTCGAACCGATCGGGTGCGTCGCAATCGAAGCCAGCCCAAGTAATCGGGAAACCCTTGCTCTTGAGGTTCGGCAATGCTGCGCGGTTAAGTACATTGGCATAGCGACAGGCTTCTTGGTGCTTGGGATCATCGCCCCAATAGCGGCTGCTCTGAGAGCCAGCGCGGGCGGCATATTCCCACTCGGCTTCGGTTGGCAGTCGAAATTTTCGTCCCGTTTCCTTAGTCAGCCAAACTGTGTAGGCTAACGCTTCCTCATAACTCACGTTGACCATTGGGAGCCGTTGTGGTTGTGATTTTAAGGACTCAGGAAGTCCTTTGACTGAATCAGCGTCGATAGCCAGCGAGGTCTCCCTCTGACCCGCCGCCTGTTGCGCATTGACGAAACGTTCAAACTCCGCCACCGTCACCTCGTATTTGCCAAGCTGGAAGGCTTTCTCAATCTTGACCCAATGCACCGGTTTTTCGTTATCCCGGTCTTCCGGGTCTAGCGGCAAACCTTCGCATTCCGCCGGCACGGGTTCCTGTGCGTCTTTGCGGGAACCCATGCAGAAACCACCGACGGGAATGTCCACCATCACCGGCAAAATCGGCTCCCGTTTGGCGCGTTCCGGCGCGGCCACCGCCAATTCGTAAACCCCTACTGCCGCCAACAATGCCGCGAACAGGGCCGGACTGCCGTAAGCCAAGGCTTTGCGGCCCAGTTCGCCGGGCCGGCGGCCCAGATAGGCATTGAGGGCGCGGGCCACGAAATCATGGGATAGCTCCCAAACCCCACCCGCCACATCCAGAGGCCGGGCCAACCCCGCCTTGCCGAGACCGTTGAGCACTGCCAACACGGCATAAGGTTCCAGCCCGGTGGCGGTGGCAATTTCGGTTTGTGTCTTCGGTTGCTTGGTACCCTGTTCGGTCAGCAGTTGTTCCAGCACTGGCTTGGCAAACTCGCGCACCCCGTCTTGCTCCACCGTCTGGCCCAGATAGCCGCGCACCAAGCGGGCGGCATCCAGCCCGATCAGACTATGGCGGCCTTCCAGCAGGATTTTGCCCAACACATTGAGGGTGATGGGTCGGATACGACCGCGAGTGTCATCCAGCACGGCGGCACTGTCTAGCAGCTTGGTCAGTGCAGATTCTTCCAGCCCTAACCCGGACCCGGCAATGAAACTGCGGGCGGCGGCAAAATCAAAGCGACCGACTTCGTAGAGATTGTGATTGTAATGGGGGAACGGCAGGCCCACCTTGCCTAGTTCGCGCTGGTAATCGCTACGCAAGGTCAGCAACAAGCGCAAATTCTTCACCGGGCGTTGCGCCAAATCCTGCACAAATGCCGCAAAGCGAACCCGTACCTCCGGCGCTGCGACGATGAGGAATTCCTCAAATTGATCCAGCAACAGCAACACGGGGGACTTCTCGGCGGCGGACTCTGCCAAGTCGCGCAAGGTTTTGTCCTCCTTGGGCCGACGGGCGCGACCGGCAATCAGCGCCTCGCGCAGGGCAGCTTCCGGGTCACGGTAAGCACGGGCGCTGACGATCGCCCAGCCGCGCTCGACAAGTTTCGGCAGCACATAGGCGTTGAGCAAGGAACTTTTGCCGGTCCCGGAATCGCCGGTCAAATACAGTGGCATGGCGAGGGTTGCCGGGTTCGCCAGCCAGTCCAGCACTTCAACCTGGGCTTGGTCGGCACGGCGAAATTCTTGCCGGTCTTCCGGCTTGTCTAAATAAGGGCCGATGCGGAAATAACCGGGCTTGGGTTCAGCACCAGCGTTGGCCAGCCGATGGGCGGCGCGGCGGTCTTCGAATGTTCGCAACTCTACATAAGCGCTTAACAAGGCCACTAGGATAAAACCTACCAATAGCGCCCACCCTGCCCAAGGATTTTCCTTGAAAAAGCCTTTCAGTATTCCAAAACCCTCTAAACCTCCATTGAAGCTATCCAGCGCTTCCAGCCCACCCCATAAAACTAGCCCGATACCACTTAAGCTTCCGGTTATGCGGGTCAGCTTATGGCCTGATGTCTCTAGTCGGGCAGTCGGGGTGGTGGGATGCTGAGAAGAATTTTCAGCAGATTCATTCATGCTTGGATTCCTTAAAGACGGCTGGCGGGTTGCCGCCAATCGAGAGCGTGTATGACTTTTGAAAACGACGGGACGTTCGGACTAGCCTACCAGCCCCGCCGCAACCGGCCTTGGCAAATCTATTTGGCTTTCCCATCCGTTGCGAATCCAGGAAGGGGGTTCATGGACACCCCACGCCACACCCGCGACATCCTTGGACGGCGCGGATCCGGGCATTGGGGCGGACTGGGCAAGACGAAAGCCGAGGTTGTTGTTCCGGTTGTCCGGGTTGTTCCTGTTGCGGTTGGCCGAGCGCAGAGCGTCCGGTTTGTTGTTCCAAGAGCCACCACGGATCACCCGCCGGCAAACGTATGACCCCCTCCCTAATGAATACTATGCAAGAAAAAATGGATTTGCGCAAGTCTGGCGTGTGGAGTTCAAGGCTTGCCTTGCGTTGGCTGGTTCCCAAACTCCAGTTTGGGAACCTTTGCCTTTCAAGCTCTAGCTTGCCATCACGACAGAAGCGGGAGCTTCAAATACTAGGTTCCCAAGCAGAGCTCTCGTCGTTATACACAAGTGTTAGAGACCCGTCATTCCGGTCAGGGATGCCGGAATCCATCGTCCAAGGATGGCAAACTGTGGGTCACGACCGATGCCTTTGCATCCACAGACCGTAAATTATTGCTTGGCAAGTTTCATCAATCAAGCACTTGCACAACCGACTAGTTACCGTCCATGGCCTGGATTTCGGCATCCCTGCCGAAATGACGACTTTTCTGGCTTGGCTGAACTTGTGTATAACGATGAGAGCAGAGCTTGGGAACCAGCCAAATCGGAATCCGGGTGATCGCAGCCTCAAACCCAGTTATAGTATTTTTATAGTATTTTGCCTGTTCAATAATCCAAATTGTAAAACTAGCGCAATCATTTCAAGTCGTTTGGCAATAATCTCGCACCATGTATGACCGTCAAGATATCAACGGAATCCTCATTGATGCGATAAATCATCCGATAAGGTTCTTCAATGAGTTCTCGTATATTCTCGGTTTGATATTCAGGAACTTTACGTCCAGAAAAAGGCATAAACGCAATTTGTTTGGAACGGCTGGTCAGTCGATCAATCATGCGTAACGCATAGAATCGGGAATCCTGTGCGATGTAATCATGGATATTTTGGAGATTGTCTAAAGCCTTGTCTGTCCAGCGAACTTTCATGGTTCCAAACCGAACCTAGCACGTACCTCTTCAACCGAATGAAGCCTGCCCTCATCCGCATCCTGCAAACCAGCTTCAATAGATTGGCGAACATATATTTCATACATCAAATCATCCCAAGTGGCGTTTGCAGGGAGATTTTCAACCAATTCGTGAGCTTGTGATTTTAAATTGTTTAAGGACACGGGTTTTCTCCAAAGTATATTAAACTTGAGTTTGGTAGCCAACAAAATTGATGTGGTTCATCGCGTTCACCTCATCCTATGGGCCTACACCCAAACCTCTTCATAGATTTGCTCTATCGGAATCTCCAATCCCACCGAAGCCAACGGTATCGTCATGCCGTCGGTGTATATCGTCACTTTCCAATCGGATTCTTCTCGCCGCCATACCCGCAGGTCCATGCAGTCGGTGGAGACCAGCACATATTCCTGCAAACTTAGCAAAGTTTGGTAATCGTGCCGTTTGTTCCCGGTATCGAATTTGGCGGTGGAGGAAGACAATACTTCGACAATTAAACTCGGTTGTTCGCGGTAATAGGGATTGGGGGCTTTTTCGCAGGAGACCATCACATCCGGGTAGTAATAAGCATCGGACTGATCCAGTTTGGCTTTGACATCGGCCATGAATACCCGGCAAGGCGAGCCTTTCAGATGAGTGCGCAGAATTGTGGCGATATTCAGGCTGATGAAATTGTGGATGTCGGTGGTTCCGGTCATTGCATAAATAAAACCGGCGACATATTCATGCTTGACAGGGCTGGTGATTTCCATTTCCAAATACTCCTCATGGGAAAGACGGTTTTGGGTGAGTGCGGGTTGGTTCATGGGAGACTCAATCAATAAAACATAAATACTATGCGAGAAAAAAAGGCTTAGCGCAAGCCTTCCACTGCTAAACCTGCGGCAACAACGCTTCCAACAGATCAATAAAAACTCGCGTCTTCCCCGGCATCAGCTTACGACTGGGGAACACCGCCCAAGCATTCACCGAAGGGGGACACCATTCAGGCAGCACGGAAAGGAGTTCTCCCGATGCAAGCAATGCTTTGATAAAGTCCGTCGGCGCGGCGACGATGCCCAAACCTTGACGGGCAAAACTTAATAGCAGTTCTGGCGAATTAGCCGTGGCGCGGACGGGCGGGTTGCCCTTCCATTGCTGGTCACCGCACACCAACTCCCAAGGCACGGTTTCCCGGCTACCCCGCAACAAGCGCAAACTGTCATGCTGCATCAAGTCGTCGGGTGTTTGCGGCTCACCGCGTTTTGCCAGATAAGCAGGCGAGGCATACAAGCCGGAGTCCACCCGATATATTCGTTTTGCCGTAAGGCTGGCATCGTCGGGCAAGTCACCGATACGGATGGCAAGGTCAAACCCCTCGCCCAACACATCGACGCGCCTCGCTGAAAGGTCGAGTTCTAGCCTGATGGCAGGGTATCGCTCGGCAAATGCCGGCAGCAGATCAGCCAAGACTTGATTGGCAAAATCATTGGGCATGGAAATGCGCAACACTCCGCTGGGTTGGAATTGGCGGTGTTGGGCCAACGCGATGGCTGAATCCACTTCCTCCGACACTTGACGGGCATGTTCCAACAAGGCCAAGCCGAAATCGGTCAGCACCAGCTTGCGGGTCGTGCGCTGCAATAGCCGCTCACCGAGTTGGTTTTCCAACGCGGCAACCCGCCGTGAAATCGTCGATTTAGGCAAGCCCAGTTGCTCGGCAGTGCGGGAAAAGCTTCCACTATCGGCGACTTTGGCAAAAATGAATAGGTCATTGGCTTCGATTTGCATAGATTGTCCCTCTGGTGGAACAATGTTATCCAATTTGGAGTCTTCCGGTCTATCGATAATTAGCCTAAAGTTTCCTACAGACAAGCTGGGTTGTATCAACATCTAATCTTTGGAGGTAGGCCATGAACGCATTATTGAAACCCGCAAACGCGGTGAAGGTTTCACGCTCCCGCGAAGTCGAGCAAGTGATCGTGGGGCATCCCACATCGGACGGGGCGGGTGTCAAATTGACCCGCGTATTAGGGCAGAGCTTGCACCAACGGCTGGACCCGTTCCTGATGCTGGATGCCTTTGGTAGCGACTCGCCTAATGATTACATCGCCGGGTTTCCTGACCACCCGCATCGTGGTTTTGAGACGGTGACGTATTTAATCGCAGGAAGGATGCGCCACCGTGATAGCGCAGGCCATGAAGGCTTGTTGCAAAACGGCGGGGTGCAATGGATGACGGCAGGGCGTGGCGTGATCCATTCCGAAATGCCTGAACAAGAAGAGGGCGTGATGGAAGGCTTCCAGCTTTGGCTAAACCTGCCCGCCCGTGACAAGATGACCGCCCCTTGGTATCGTGACTTCCAAAGCCAAGAAATTCCAGAATTGGTCACGGATGAGGGTGTCAACGTCAGGGTCATCGCCGGAGCCAGCCACGGCGTTGAGGGTGCAATCCAAAAGCCAGTGACTGAGCCATTGTATCTGGATTTGCATTTACCGGCTGGCAGTTCCTTTGTCCAAAACATTGATCCCACCCATAACGCTTTTGTCTATGTCTACCGGGGGGAAGTCACCATCAGCGGTCAAGCTGTTAGCAAACAGCAAATGGCGATTTTTACCCACTCGCCCAATGCCGATGGTGTTGTGATAGAAGCGGCAAACACAAGCCGGGTGTTGCTGATTGCCGGAAGGCCATTGCGCGAGCCGATTGTGCAACAAGGGCCGTTTGTGATGAATACCCAACAGGAAATCGTTCAAGCGATCAATGATTATAGGTCGGGGCGATTGGCCTGATGATAATGGCTATAAGGGGATTCATTCGCCTTCAGGCGGACGCAAGCCACCCCTACTGCCAACATGCTTTGGTAGTTGCAATGCGAGTGATAGCAAACTTGTCGTGTATCGCCATCTGCCGTCCTTGGACGATGGATTCCGGCATCCATGACCGGAATGACGGGCAATTTATTACTCGCTACGTCGTACTACCCATACTTTTACCCACAATTTAACGAAAGAGAAAACCCATGAATAAATTCGCACTTGCACTGCTGGCTTCAACCATCACCCAATCCGCTTTGGCTGAAGACTCCTACACGATAGACCCAAACCACACCCTGCCAGTGTTCGAGGTTAATCATCTTGGCTTCACGACCCAGCGCGGTCGCTTCGACAAGACTGCCGGTAAAGTCCTGCTGGACTTGGAGAAAAAAACTGGCTCGGTGGAATGGACCATTGAGGCCGATTCCATCAACATGGGGCAAGCCAAGTGGAACGATCACTTGAAGTCGGAAGATTTTTTCAATGTCGCCAAATTCCCAACCATTACATTCAAATCTGACAAGTTAATTTTCAAAGGCGACAAACCAGTGGCGGCGGAAGGAACACTGACTTTGTTGGGCGTTGCCAAACCCATTAAATTGGATATTCATCGCTTCGTTTGCGGCGAAAACCCGATGAACAAGAAACCACTCTGTGCCGCTGACATCGAGGCCAAATTGAAACGCTCTGAATTTGGCATGACCAAGTATCTTCCCGCGGTCGGGGATGAAATTAAGGTGTTTGTGCCAGTGGAAGCGTATAAAGATTAAGTTTGTTAAAGCCTCTTCCCTTCAAAACCGTTCGTAGTTCCGGCTTCAGCCGGTTCTTTCCGGTTAGTTTGCCGCCTAAAGGCGGGACTACGAACGCTAACTTAATGGAAGTGACCCTTACGCCTAAAACTCCGCCAGCATGATCGACTTTTTCCCACGGGTGGCGGCGACGTAGTAAACATTAATCTCTTCCTTGATCTTGATCAGACTCACATCTTCCTTGTCGGAATTCAACAGTTTGCGAATATCGCTGCGGGTGGCGAAGTCGTCTTGGACCATCTCCACGTAGTCGTACTCTTGCCCCTTGGCTTTGTGAGTTGTGGTGAAGATCAGATCAGCTTGATTTTTCTCGACCAAGCGACTTTTGATCTTCTGGTCAAAATCAAACAACTTAGTGCCATAGCGGGAGACCAAATCAATCATGGTCGACAACCCGTGGTTTTGAGTATCGCTGGCAAAGCGCTTCACGTCTTCAAAGGCTTTGAATTTTTTGACGAGGGGATCGTTGATTTTGTCGCGCTTGCCTTCTTTGAGATAAAGCAGACTTGCCACCCTTGCATTCATGAACGCATAGCTGGGATAGCCGCCTTCAAAGTGCATGGTTCTAATCCCTTTACGGTACAATTGGTCGAGTACGGCTTCAAACAGGGACAGATTGCTGCGGGCGATGACGGCCAAAGGGTACTTGCCTTTGATGGCGCGTTTGCCATAGCGAGTGTCCATGTCCATGCCCTTCATCTTGAATTCAGCCGCTTCGCCTAGCAGTTCGTAGCCCTGATTGACCCGCTGGCTGATTTGTTGGGCCAGAGCATCGCCAAAACGAAAGGTTTGACTTAACCAAAGGCTTTCCCCATCGACCCGGTCCAAGGAATTGACGGCATGGCGGAAAGCATAGATTTGCTGGTAGGAATCGCCCACGAAAATCCGTCGGGCATGTTCCTGCCGGTTGATGATGGACAGCATGACGCCCGAAGTGTCTTGGGCCTCATCCACCAAAATGATGTCGTAGGGTAGCCTAATTTTGGCGAACTGGAACATCTTCAGATAGAAATCATGCAGAGCCGGTGCTTTGCGGTTCTTCATATCGGACAGGATGTTCCTGACCAAACCCACCATCTCTTCCCCACGTGACGCGAGCAGGGACTTCAAGTCTTCACCCGGCAGCGTGACCGATGCATAGGCAGACAATAGCTCGGCATCCAGTTGGGTCAGTTCGGCGTTCAGGTAAAAATTGACAATGTCCTTTAACAACCAAGCATAGACCATGCCATGATCCGTCCCTCTAAACGCGACGGGGACATACTGGTCCAACAACCGCCATTCATTCAGGTCACTTTCCAACTCATAAGAATGCCCGTGGGCATGACGGTAGGCCAGCGCATGAATGGTATAGACCTTTAAATTATCCAACCCCCTTGCCCGTGCCTTTTCCCTCATTTCCACCGTCACCGACTTGTTATAGGCCAAGTACAGGATTCGACAATCAGGATGATGGGCTGCAAACTCCACCAAGGTCGTCGTCTTGCCACTCCCCGCCACTGCATTGACTTTCAGTAGCGGGGCTTGCGATTCAACTACGGCGAATTGCTCGTCGGTGAGTGACATGATTCAAGCTATGTCTATCTTGGAGCGTCAAAACTTGCTTTGACAAGAAAAAGCGAGTCTTGCCACACCAAAGCTTAAGTAGGTGACCATATATTTTTTAACTTTTTGGCTGACAATAAATTAAGCCGTTCGTGGTGAGCTTGTCGAACCATGAACGGCTTAACCGATCATCCTTCGACAGGCTCAGGACGAACGGTTAAGCCTTATTCATTAGTTGTCAAAACACTTATGAACCCCTACTTAAGTCGAAGCACCATTGTTGTTGGCATAATCGGTGATCTTCTGGTTTAGCTTATTCAATAAATTGTCAAAACCTTCGCGCTCAATGATGCTGGTGTATTGGGCCTTTTTCAGCGCCAAGTCACTAATGCCGTCCACGACAATATTAATGATGGCCCATTGACCATTGCTCTGGCCTAAGACATATTCAAAAACAACAGGCTTTTCCTTGGGGGCAGTCAGTTCATAACGCAAGGTGACGCGGTTGGATTTCATGCCCTGCTCGGATGCAAATTTGAAATCCTCACCGGCATAGTCATTGAACTGGGCCGCATAAGTGGCGATGCTGAGATCAGTCAACTTGTCGACGAACATTTTCTTCTGTTCATCGCTCAGCGTTTTCCAATGACTGCCCAAAGCAATTTGTGCGATAGTCGGAAAGTCGTGAGTTTCTTTGACGACCGGGTCAAGCTTGGCATAACGACCCTTGTAACCGAGTTGCCTGGAATTCTTCATCGCTTCAATGAGCGTTGCGTTTAATTTATCGACCGTTTGCTTGGCAGCAGCCTGTTCTTCGGCAAAAGAGAACTGTGCAAAACAAAGCAGCAAAATCCCGATAATGGAATGGAAGTACATTGCTGGCTCCTAAATGAGTGAATTAAAGGCAATATACCATAAACAACCTGTCTCCCCTATAGTTTTGTCCAATCTACGCAACAAATTTCCAACAATAATGCAACAAGCATCTTAGGGAAACTTTATTCCAGCATGGCTCTTATCGCTCGCACTGCATTGCCATTGATCCCTGCCGTTCTTTGATGTTGAATGCACAAAGCCCCCCGAAAGCCAAGATAGTCAGGCCGCAAGTTCAGCAACAACGGAATATCGCTACGGCGCAAGGAGCCAGCCAACCCGCACAACATTTCGTTAGCTTTGACCTCCACCACAAATTGGCTTAAGAAATCATAGGTGCAAACCTGCAACAACGAACCGCCTTGTTTGTCCATGGTATCCAGCATAACACCGCTAAAACCGGCTTGAGCCAACTCGGCAATTTGACTTAACGCCGGATTTTGATCGCCAAACAACACCGCGACGAGCCGGACTCCATTATTAACAAGATTGCTGAGTTCCAAGACGGTCTGCCGCCAGTCTCCACCGGGGAAAAAGCCAATCTTGACATAATCAACCCCTGTGTCAGCCATGGCTTCCACCGCTGCCCTGACCTGTTGCGGAAACATAGGCATGTCGCCTATCGTAGCACTCACCGGTAGCAAGCCATTCACCGCTAGGACAATTTCCCTGACCACAGACACGGGCAAAGCCCCCAATGCACCGGCAGAAGGTGATTTCAAATCAATAATGTCCACTCCCGCATCCAACACCACCCTAGCCTCAGCCAGATTTTCAACACTGGCAAGCATACCGGTCATGTGTGCTTCCCCCCGTCCGTCAATGCTGTTGAATTAAGCGAACCAGTTCCCTCCCCCAACGGGGGAGGGTTAGGGTGGGGACGAGTAAAATCAGTGGTTTCGCCGTCTATTGATTGCCCCCATCCCGACCTACCCCCGTTGGGAGAAGGGGTTAATTCAACGGCATTGTCCCCATCCATGCCATTCTTATGCGCCTCGACTTTTTCCATCAACCAGCCCCAAGCCTCCTTCTCGCGCTGGCCGGCACATTTATCCAAACCGATGCGCAGATAGGCCAATTCCGATTCCACCTTGTCCCAAGGCAACATCTGCAAACGGCTGACTAGGATAGCCGCTTCCAACACCGAATATTGAGCACGGTTGAAGCCCTGAAATGGCACATGATTGGCTTCGTGGGTCACCTTGCAATACAGCTTGGGACGCAGATCATGATCCTCTACGCGGGTCAATTCCAATTCCACATGCGACAGGCTATCAGCCAACCTCGCCACTGGAACCTTTACCGAATCGACTAAGGGCCAATTGCGTCGTCCAGTCAGGCAACCTGCGAAGACTCGAACATCGTCGGTATGGTTTAACACCGCACAGCCCGTGGCAAGGATGTTTTCCAAGGTCGTTGAAGGTCGAAATGGCATGACTAGCCTAGTTCCGTCGTCCATGACATGGATGCCCATGGGGGCAATGTGAACCACGCCTAGGTGGGATTGGGTGGTGACAATGGTTTCTAGGATCATTGATTGTCTTTATCTGGTTTTTTAAAGGTTGTCCCTGCCGGTTTATAAACATGGGGATCAACCTTGGCATCGATACTTTCAAAGGCACACCCCCAGTTCAAGGGTTCGTCTTGATTATAACGCTTGCCTAATTGCCAAGCGATTTGTGCCCGACCCAACTCCACCCCCAAATAAAACGCATGTCCACCATCGTGTTCAACTCCCAACTTGGGGAAAAGCTCGAATGGGTCGGTGGCACTGTGAAAACCGTCACGATTGAAAATATGCAAACCTTCCGCACTGTTTTGAATGCGGAAGCTGGGGTCGCGTATGGCCTGCCATAATTCCTTCAACTCAGCCAACGAATAAGGAAAAGGCTTGCGCTCATGCAAAGCCATCAAACCATCGTTGATTTGCTTGGGCAAAGAACCCATCTCACGTGCTGCATACAGGATACGCCGCGCTAGGTCGGCTTCGCGCACCGCTTTGCAGGCATGTTGGCTGACTTGGGTGGCAAGAATTGCCCTGATGCCCAATTCGGAACAAATGCCCAACAGCATGGCATTCATCCCCACGGTGTCGGCATGGGTCAGTTCAGTCAGATTGCCAACGCCCATTAACATTTCCACATCGGGATGCCGACGGCGGGTTTCATGATAACGCACAATGGAATCGGCAAACCCAAAGTGGATAGGCTCAAGGATGGGGTCAACGAGGAATTCACGTCCACGGCTTTCCATGCCCGCGATGGCTCGGTCCAATGAATCCAAATCTTGATGTTTAGCCGGGATCAACACCGGGGTGGCAGCCACCTCGTCCGCCACCCAAAGCGAATGCTCATGCAGGCTCAATAGAAAATCCGCCCCTGCCCTTCCGCCTCGCAACAAATCTTGGTTGTCCAAGGAATCCACGCTGACTTTAAAGCCTTCTTCCTTCAATGCGACGATGGATTGTTCCAAATGCTCAAACGGTGTTTCCGGCAAACAACCCAAGTCGATGACATCCGCGCCATCGCGGCGATAATCGCGGGCTTGCCGCAAAATGGCATCCACCTCCATCCGGGGCGCATCGGTGATTTCGGCGAAAATGCGTAAATCATAGCGATCTAGCGATGGCTTTTTCGACTTTTTCCCGAAAAACTCTGGCAAGTCTCGCAACTCGTCTGGCCCACGCTCGAAACGCAATCCCATGTCAGTGGAAAGCTGCTCCAAATCACCCCGACATCGACCGGGGACAATGACCCGATCTGCACCGAAGCAATCCTTTAAACGCCGCCTAATCATATCCGCCGTCATCAGTGCCGCCACCGTCAAACCCAATTCATGGACGGTGTATTCAAACTCTGGGTTGATTTCAGCAAGAATCTGCCGCAATGGTTTTTGGGCTAGTTTGCCGGTCAGAAAAAGCAGATGTTCAGCCATTTTCTTCTTAAACTAGATAAAAGCCATAGTGTATATGATTTCGGGACGAAAAGCGGGTAAAGGGATAGGTTTTCAGCAATTCTCATTATGGCTAAAACGCCGTTATTCCGGCATGGACTGCCGGACAAATCGGCAGAAATGACGGGTTATACGTCAATGCTTTGCCACATAATGAGAATTGCTGACATCAATCCAAAACCTCAACTTCTGCCAATAAATAGCGGTTTCGATAGGGAGGGCCAAGCGGTCGTCTTGACGAGGTTGACAAGGACATCCAGTTCCTTCTCCGCTGAACCCCTGACCCGCTCATCCCAACCGAGTGCATGGCGGACATTTGACATCACTCTGCGAATTTCCTCCACTTCAGTCAGTCGAGCCGCATCGAACCCTCTCATCGCGGCTGGCAAATCCCTTACTGTCACCCCTGCGAGTAGCGGGTAGGTTCGCTTAGCCAATACCCAAGCCCCACCGAGTTCAAACATGCACCATGGACTTTGCAAGCTATTCGGCGTCAACAGGCTGAGGACGCAGGAGGATTGGGTCAGATGATTGCGTAGATGCAGACTCACATCCGAACCCTCCGGTTCACGGTATTTCGGAAAATCATGCGATGTGCAGAGAATGCGTTCTCGCGGCACCATCGTTGCCTCGATCACGTCTACGAGTGCAGCAGCAATTTTTTTATCATCATGAGAATGACTGATGAAGAGACGAATATCACCCATGGTGTTTATTTCCTCACTGTTCGGAACGAAAGACTTAAATTTTGATTATGTTCTTGGGAATATGGGCTGTCAATGCTCCTCGGTTTTCAGCGAACCCTCAGCATCGATTGTAAGTGTAAGGCGGAATAATAGTTGGCTGGACAGGCTAGTCGATTTAGCCCTATGTCGGTTTGAAAAATTGATTCCGCAATGGTTTTTGGACATCGCAACTATGCTGAGGAACAGTCCCCAAGCATTTTTCACCGTTCCCCGGCTATTGCGGAACAATCCTCAAGCCTTGCGGAGCGTTCCTTAAGCATTGCGACGCTTCCTCAAGCACTGCGGAGCATTCCCCGACGGTTGAGGAATGCTCCTCAGCGGTTAAGGAGTGTTCCTCAAGCCTTGAGGAATGGGCTAAACGATTTTGCACCATTCCCCAAGCCTCTAGGATGCTACCCAGTCTTCGGGGAATGCTCCGCAAATCTTGAGGAGCATTCAAAAACCGTTGGGGAATGCTCCACAATGTTTGGTGAACGGTGCAAAAGCTTGGGGGAACGTGGAGAGAGAAGATATAACTGCTACCCCGTCATTCCGGCATGGACCGCCGGAATCCCAACTGCATGGATGCTTGCAAGTTCAATCCCCCCTTAATAGGAAAGTGTTGACCGTCGTTCACAACCGTAGACAACTTGTGCAAGATAAGATATTTTCGGGCTTCTGATTGATGAGTGAGGCTCATATTGTAAGTGACTCAAAATGACAGTTAGCACTCACTAGTGCTAGACTTTTATGTCTTGCGAGTGCGGCTTACGGCGGACCACGCAAGGGCGTTGACGGCGCAGCAGTCACCGTTTTTTTCCGCCCATAGACTGAGGTTTAGACATGAAACACTGCGATATCCGTAATCCTTACCGCTGGCATACCGTTCTTCAAACGCTGGCGATCCTTGCGTTCTTGGCGATTCCCTTCTCTGTCCGCGCCGGGCCGATGCCCCTCCCCGCCAACACCACCGGGGCTTGCAATATTCCCGAGACCAATACAACCGACAAGTGGTTTAATGCCGATGATGTCATCCATTCTTTCGCCGGCTATCAATGTTCGTTGGAAACCCTGAGCCAAGATACCATTTTTTTTCGTTACTATAGCTTTCCCTCGGCTCCTACCATCAATATTGGCCGTTATCTGACCACCGATTTTTTTAATTTGAATTCGGATGTCATCGTCAAATTGGCGCTTTATCCCTTCCCCCCCAATCCGCAATTTCAAAACTTTGCCTATTATCGGGAGGAAGTGCTTGTCAAAGCTAACACAGATATCTTTGTGGGCTTGGCCGGTCCTCAACCTCCCGGTAATCTCGGCTCCTGCTATGCAGGCGGGGCGGCCCAATATTTTTACGCGGGGGATAATGTCAGCAACAACCCCAGTATTACGTTTAGTGGGGGTGTGGCAATCACCAAAGATACGCGCTACCCCAATCAATTTGGTGTAGGCGACCCATGCAATGTCTATTACGTATCGGAACCCGACAGCTTGACCCTGATACTATTGGGAATAGGTAATATCGGCCTGCTGAGGTTGATCGGTTTCAGGCGTCGTAAGACATACGTGTAATCGTGCTGTGGGCAGACGGCTCCATCGTTTGCCCACGCAGAATAAATCTTCGCCAACCACAAATGCTAGGAATGCCAAAAGCCTGACCAGCGATTATCGAATGGCTTTTTGCATAGACTACATTGACCAATAATTAACCGCCAAGCCCACAAACACCGTCGTTCCAAACCAATGGTTGTTCAAAAAGGCTTTGAAACAATCGGCCTTCACCCGGTGGAAAATCAGGGTCTGCTGGTAGACGAAAAACCCGGCAGCCATCACTAAGCCTAGATAATAAGGCCAAGCCAATCTCAGTTGCAGCCCGATGACTGCCAATATCAACAGCATCAAGACTTGCAAACCACCAATGATTTGCCGGTCATATTCGCCAAAAAGAATGGCAGTCGATTTAACCCCGATTTTCAAATCGTCGTCGCGATCCACCATCGCATACATCGTGTCGTAAATCAGCGCCCAGATAACCGTCGCCAAAAACAACTCCCATCCCACCCAGGGTATGGAATTGGTCTGTGCGGCAAAACTCATCGGCACGGCCCAGCCGAAAGCGACACCCAAATAAGCTTGGGGCAAATGGGTGAAGCGTTTCATGAACGGGTATGAAGCCGCAAGGAAGGCTCCCGGCACGGATAGCGCAATGGTGAAACCGTTCAACAGGCACACCAAGCCAAACGAAGCCAAGCAAAGCACAATGAACAGTATCAAGGCTTCCTTGGGTGATACCAATCCGGCGGCGATGGGCCTCTGCTGGGTCCGCTGCACATGCGGGTCGAAATCCCGGTCGGCATAATCATTGATGACACAACCGGCGGCACGCATCATCACCACACCGGTCACAATGACGAATAACACGAGCGGGTCGGGCCTTCCCTGCCCTGCAATCCACAAAGCCCAAAGCGCTGGCCAAAGCAACAACAGGATGCCGATAGGCTTGTCAAATCGCATCAGCCGCCAATAATGGCCTAAGCGATCACGATTGAAGGCAAAGCTTGCAGTACTCATCATTCACTTTCCGATAACATCAAAACAAAAGGCAGGAAAAACTCGCTCACGGTGAGGGAAACCTGATCCACTTGGTATAAGGAGCGTCTACCCCAAACCGTTGAATTGATCGAGAACTCCCTTGCGACAGGGGGTTTCCAATGCGTATGAATCGCCCTTGCCACTTCCAAATGGCTGCGTTGCAAACCCCGATAGGCAAACAACAATTCGCCGAGGGGTCTTTCGCCTAAATGGGCCATGCCGCAATGGATGCCTCGCAACGTGCGCGGGGGGATCACCGAGCGGGCTAACACTAGGGGCTTGCCTCGCCAATGTAACAGCACCTCCCTGACCAAGGCGCGGCGGCGGGTTTGCAAACCCAGCAACGCGGCTTCGTCAACATAGGGTCTGGCCCAGCATTGCCCTATCAATCTTACGCCAAACCCCTGCCCGACAGCGTACTTCAAACGGGCCGTCAATGAACCCGACTCGTCCAACCACGATCTGACCGCATTCGGCACTCCCAATTCACCCGCTTTTGCAGGTCGCCACAGGGGTTCACGTTGAAATAACCTACTTCGAGGGTACAATTCGAATCTTCCAAAAAAGTTACCAAGCCACTAAAGGGATTAGGGGCGAATGATACCGCAGGAGCCGTATTTCCGCGAAGAAACTTAATGTCGCAAATTGAAGAGTTTCACAAACCCGTCGAATTTTTTTACAATGAAATGGTTGATTGGTAGGAAGGTCGCCATATACAACTACATGTATCACACGGAAATTGATGCTGTTTTGACTGAACTGCTGCAACAGCGATACACAAAGCGCTCAATTTCTGCGATTGAATTCGGTTGTTGAGATGCCTCTTGTTCGGCTGAGGCACTTTCAACTGCCCACGTTGAGCGCTATTTAGGCTATGATTGGTCTGAAGACGCTCTTTATGAGGCAAGAAAAAACTTGGCAGTCCTGAATGGCGAAAATAGCTTGATTTCTGGTGATTTGCTAGAAGGGGTTTCCAAAACAAGCATAGGACACCATACTTGGCATCAATTCTGGTATTTTGCGAACTAACTACACCCTACAAACATGGATCCATTTTATCAAAAATTCTTTCAAGCTTTGCCGATCCATTATGTGAATACAGATGAAGATCTGCATTTGTTGACCCCGGAAGAACTTCATTTGGTCAGAAAAACCGAACGATGGGCTTTATGGTTAGCGGTATTGATTGAACTGGTCGCATATTTATTCGTTTTTCTTCCAATTTATGAGTTCCCTGATTTTTTTGAATCACACACCATTAGCCTAGGTGGGCCATTTATCCATTTAACAGGAAAATTTCATTGGTTGAAAGATGGTTGGATGTTTTTAGTGACCGTCATCGAACTCTATGTCTTACTGTTGCTAAACTTGGCTGCGGTTCATGGCATTGCCGTGGCTACTGGTTACATAAAAAGAAATGAAATGGCCCAAGAAACGATTGGGTTGATTAAAATCGCTTTAGAAAGGCAATTTTCGGAACTACAACAATTTGGGATTGACCCTTATCAGCGAATGAGTCCTTGGATGCTGTATATTTTCCTAGCTTTCAATCGTTTAAAGGGTTTAATCGGGAGTGTGATAGCACGAGCCGTCATATCCAACTTATTTGGACGTGAGATATTGAGGGTTTATTTGGATTTTTCGGGTATGCCTATCTACATGGCAATCAACTGGTATACTACCCGCATAATTCTCCGCAATGCCCGCGTTGTGATTATGGGCCAAACCTCGATTGAAATTGTGCAACGACAATTGCCAGATGTGCATCTAACTCAGAGTGAAACAGACCTTATCTATGATAGTTTGCAATTTATTGCTGTGAACAAGCAGGATTATCATGCCAACCATTATTACCTGACCAAAGCCATGATCGAACATTATGGCATTGAGATTCAAGCATCTCATCCTCTTCCCCCTGATTATTTGGAAAAATTAAAATCATCGAGACCGATAGTCGCAAACATTTGCAAACTTATCATTGTTCTTGGGTTTATACTTGATGGGACGCTTTCATGGCGGGAGCGCCGGGAACTTGCATACCTGCAACAGGAAGGCATCCTATCCCTCAGCTATGCTGATTTGGAAGGCTATCGGCGTCAATTCGTCGATGGACAGGGACTCGATGAGGTAACCAGCCACTTGCTGCAAGCCTCCTAAACTAGTTTATATTGCAGAGCCATATTCATGAACGAAGACAATCAGTTACAGAGCTTAGCACAAAAAGTTGCAGATAAACTTCATGAACAAGGCCATAAACTGACAGCGGCAGAATCATGCACAGGAGGTTGGATATGCCAAATCTTGACTGACATTGCCGGCAGTTCGGCTTGGTTTGACTGTGGATTCATCACTTATTCGAATCATGCCAAGCAGGATATGCTGGGCGTGCCAAAATCCATCTTGGACGAATATGGCGCAGTTAGCGAGCAAACAGTGTTAGCCATGGTCGCCGGGGCATTGCGGAATAGTCAGGCTGACTCAGCGTTGGCAGTTAGCGGTATTGCCGGACCCAGCGGAGGAACCGTTGGCAAACCTGTTGGCACGGTTTGGTTTGCCTGGCAACAACGAGACGGCAATTTTGCCAGCAAAATAATACATTTCGATGGCGACCGGCGCTCAGTGCGAATACAAGCGGTGGCTACGGCCTTGCAGGGTTTGTTGGATATTTATGGCTAACAACCAACATAGACTGTTTTTTGCGCTCTGGCCGGAGATGGCAACCCGCAATGAGCTTGCTGACTTGTCAAATCGTCTGCGACCCAACACCCCCGCCCGTTGGATTAGGCCGGAAAATCTTCATATCACCTTAGCCTTTCTTGGCGACGTGGAGAAAGGGCGCATAAAAAGTCTGGCCTCCGCAGCTAGCGAAGTCGAACCACGGGGTGTAAAATTCAAGCTTGACCGCATAGAACATTGGCGTAAGCCCCAAGTGATTTGCCTGACCTCGGCAGAACCCTCGGGTGTTTTGGATGATCTTGCCACCGACTTGACCTCCCGGCTACGAAATGCAGGCTTCATTTTGGAAAATCGCCCTTTCCGCGCCCACCTGACTCTAGCCCGGAAAGCAGTTGCACACGCTACGGAAATTCGCTTGCAGGAAAACATCGTTTGGGAATCAAGGGAATTCGCTTTAGTCGAATCCACACATCATCCCGAAGGGTCCCTTTACACAACTCTATCGTCATGGCCTTTGCAATAATACTCCAAAGTATTGTTGGACGTTTGCAAACCCCAACATTATTTTCGCGGCACATCTCCCAGCAAGGCAACGTTTCTAGTGAATTGAAATATGCTAAACTATAAAAATATAAGAATAATGGAATCAGGCCATAACCATCATGACATCTAAAACAGTGTTGATCGTAGATGACAGTAGACTCTCAAGGATGATCATCAAAGCCCTGATTTTGGAAAAATATCCCGATTGGCAGGTGATGGAAACAACAAATGCAGAACAAACTCTCTCTTTGGTGGACACGATCGAAGAGCCCAACCTAATCACCCTGGATGTCAACATGCCAGGGATGGACGGCTTGTCTTTGGCCGCGATCATCAGGAAAACATGGGAGAATGTCCCTATAGTCATTATGACCGCTAACGTTCAAGAAAGCGTCAGCCGGAAGTGCGCAGAACTTAAAGTAGGCTTTGTTGAAAAGCCAATTACTGCGGATTCGGTCTCCAAAGCACTGACATATATGGAATAAACCTATGTTTGTATTAAACGACTTACAACAAGATGCATTGTTGGAAATATTTAACATAGGCGTGGGAAAAGCGGCGGCGGCCTTGAGTAAAATGACTTCGGAGGAGGTTCTGCTGAGTGTGCCAACCCTTGAATTTTTGGAATGGGAGGAGGCCAAGCAACATTTACCCGGCAACGGCAAGATAATATGTGGCATTTCTCAGCGTTTTGACGGACCCTTCAACACTGAGGCAATCCTCATGTTTCCTGAGGAGAAATCACTAGAAATTATTCGTTACATTTTGGGATTGGACTCCCTGCTGGAACGGCTAACCGAAATGGAACAAGAAGCCCTCTGCGAAATTGGCAACATTGTCTTGAATGCCTGCATGGCGCCAATAGCCGACATTTTTTCGGCTGAATTTCGAGCAACAATGCCTGAATATAGGTCCGGCACAAGCGAGCATGTGCTAAGTGTGGATGTCGCAGAAACAAACCGGGTAATCATGCTGATGCTGGTCAAATTACAAATGGAAAAGCACGAGATCGAGGGATACTTGGCATTTTTGTCGGTGTTGCCAGACATTCAGCGCTTAACCGCCAATGTTGACCGATTTATTTCTGAATTCACCAAATAACAGCCTCATGACGAGCTTAGGTTCAATTTCCGACGAGTGTTTCCAGAACTCCAAATTTCATCTGGCTGAGCTTGTTGTCCGCGAAGCGCAAATTGGATTAATGGTTCTCGACACTAATGAAAAAATTGTTTTATTCAATGATTGGCTGTCAAAAGCGGCCAATCTGAAAGAAACTGAAGCCCTTGGCAAAGGGCTGACCGAATTGTTCCCGGAACTTAAAGACTCCCGCCTCCAAAACGCGGTGGAAACTTCCCTGCAAATGGGGTTCCCCGCCCTGCTCTCTCAATCCCTTAATCGAGCGCCCTTCCCTCTTTTCGCAGGGGAAGAAGAGCGTAGGATGGGGCTTCGAATCGAACAGCAAATTCAAGTCATCCCTTTGGGAAGCGGAGATTCGCCGCGGTTTTCCTTGGTCCAGATTGCCAACGTTAGCGTGGCTGTCAAGCGCGAAAACATGCTACTTGAACAGGCTAAGGAATTAAAACGAAATTTGATCATTGATGGTTTGACAGGAGTATACAGTCGGCGTTATTGGGAAGAGCAAACCTTGATCGAATTACGCAAAGCTAGGCGCGCATGCCTGCCAGTGGCGATGATCATGCTGGATGTCGATTTATTTAAAAACTACAATGACGCCTACGGACACCAAGAAGGCGACCTTTGCCTTGCCCGGGTGGCCAAAGCGGCAGCAAACGCATTGAAGCGACCCCGCGACATACTTGCACGCTATGGGGGCGAAGAATTCGTAGCACTCCTTCCAGAAACCGATCTCGAAGGCGCAACAGTCGTTTCAAAAAGGATCTTGCAATTCGTGGAATCGCTTCAAATTGCCCATAAGCAATCCGACGTGGCATCCTATGTTACCGTAAGCATGGGTGTTTCTTGCGGATTTCCAAGTGAGGGAGAATCCCAAGAAATAATATTGTCTGAAGCTGACCAAGCCTTGTATATCGCCAAAGCCGTTGGTAGGAACCGAGTGGTTTTATGCAAAAATAAAGGTTTTTTTACCACCGATGGCAATGCAATTAACAGCTCATTGCCTGAGAGAAGGTATAGATGATCCGCTTGCAAATTGCCAAGCACAACAATCGAAAGTTCAATTCAGAAAAGTCATCAAGCACAAAAACATTTTTTCGATATAATCATAATTTTACCCACTAGAAAAGAGATTTCAGCACTCAACTATGCTCACTCTATAATTTCATAATTATACCAATGGATTTCCCCATATTATATACTCATGAGTTTGATTTCACTGAAGACGACTTCAGGATGATTCAAAAACTCATTTACGACTATGCTGGAATATCCTTGAGCGATGCGAAGCAGAATCTTGTTTATAGTAGGCTAAGTCGGCGTTTACGCGAAAACAACATAACTAAATTTTCTTCTTACATTCAATTATTAGCAAAGAATAAAAAAGAGTGGCAGCTTTTTATTAACGCACTCACCACAAACCTGACCTCTTTCTTCCGTGAGCCGCACCACTTTCCCGTATTGGCAGAGCACATTAAAAATTTTGATACGAAAGAAACGATTGCCCTATGGTCTTGTGCCTCTTCGACCGGTGAAGAACCGTATTCCATGGCTATGACAATGGTCGAGCTTTTTGGCAGTTACACCCCCCCAGTACGTATCATTGCCACCGATATCGACACCCAAGCTCTTGAAAAAGCGAAAGCTGGCATATATAGCATGGACAAGGTCGACATGCTCACACCAGATCAGTTGAGACCCTTCTTTTTAAAAGGTAAATGCGAAAATGAAGGACTAGTCAAAATTCGTGAGGAACTTCAGGAAATAGTCACGTTTCGCCAAGTGAACTTACTAAGCGACTATTGGCCGGTACGAGGCCCATTTGCCGCTATTTTCTGCCGCAATGTAATGATTTACTTAGATAAAAAAACCCAAGCGAATCTGCTCCAGCGATTCGCGCCTTTATTGGCACCCCATGGCCTCCTGTTTGTGGGACATTCGGAAAACATTGTTTTAATATCAAATTTGTTCAAGCTTCACAGCAGGACAGTTTACGAACTGCAAAAATAACGAACATGACGGTAGTGACCCTCTATTACCATCAGGTTTTTAAATGTGAAGCGGTTAATATTTTTCCAGGACAATTTTATGTGACAGACCAGGATATTTTGATCTGCACTATCTTAGGGTCTTGTGTGGCCGCATGTATCAGGGATCGAATATCAGGCATAGGTGGAATGAATCACTTTATACTCCCTTTTATTGGATCAGACCCTAACAATCCAGCATCCGAATCGGCAAGGTATGGAGCTTACGCAATGGAGTCTCTTGTGAATGAAGTGATTAAATTGGGTGCCATCAGAAAAAACCTTGAAGCCAAGGTATTTGGTGGTGGGAATGTATCTCGGAATTACACTAACTTCAACATAGGCAAGAATAATGTCATTTTTGTGCGTGAGTACTTACGAAATGAGGGCATTAGAATTACTGCCGAAGACCTTGCTGACATTCAAGGGAGGAAGGTCTATTTTTTCCCGCGTTCAGGCAAAGTATTTGTAAAAAAGATGGCAATCATAACACCATCTATTTTAAATATCGAAAAGGAATACACTGACTCTATGAAAGTTGAAACACTGTCTGACAAAATAGATTCATTGTGAACAGGAAGTAGATACGATGAAGCTAAAAGTTTTGGTCGTGGATGACTCAGCTTTAATTCGCAGCATCATGAAGGAGATCATCAACAGCCAACCCGACATGGAACTGGTCGGGGCTGCACCGGATGCCTATGTCGCTAGGGAACTTATCAAGCAATTGAACCCCGATGTCATAACCTTGGACGTTGAAATGCCAAAAATGGACGGCTTGGATTTCTTGGAGAAACTGATGCGCCTTAGGCCAATGCCCGTACTGATGGTTTCTTCACAAACGGAAAGGGGTTCGGAAACGACCTTGCGAGCCTTAGAGTTAGGGGCGGTGGACTTTATCACAAAACCCAAATTAGGCATACAAAGCGGCATGATGGAATACAGTCATTTAATTGCCGATAAAATTCGCCTAGTTGCAAGCGCTAAAGTTGAAAGACGAACCTTGCCCAAGAACACTCTTCCAATCAAGGAAATGGAAGCCCCCTCTTTCTTGCACAACCTATCTCAAAACAATGAAAGGCTAATCGCTATTGGTGCCTCGACAGGTGGAACCGAAGCGATTAGAAGATTCCTGACACAAATGCCCGCCGATTGCCCTGCCATACTGATTGCCCAGCACATGCCTGAAGGCTTTACCCGGTCATTTGCACGCCGCCTGATGGCTTTATGTAAGATTTCAGTAAAAGAGGCAGAGGATGGGGAGCCTGTTCTGCCGGGTGTGGCTTATATCGCGCCAGGCAACCGCCACCTTCTGGTTCGGCGTAGCGGGGAACGCTATTTAACCCTCTTGGATTCAGGGCCTCCTGTCAATCGCCACAGGCCGTCAGTGGATCTCCTGTTCAGCTCCATAGCCACCAACGCTGGCAAGAAAGCAATCGGCATCATCATGACGGGGATGGGCAAAGACGGCGCCATGGGGTTGCTTGACATGAGAAAGTCAGGGGCAATCAACTTTGCCCAAGATGAAGCAAGCTGTGCAATTTATGGCATGCCTAAGGAAGCCGTGGCATTGGGTGCTGTTCACGTCATTGCGTCGCTTGATGATCTGCCATTTCGAGTATTGAGCTATTTGTCTTCTTTGGAGAAATCTGCTAATTTCCATTAGCAAACTCGCTAAAATAATCCGACGACTTGTTTCATTTAAACCATATCTTCGTTGTTTTCGGTCAGAGCCATTTCTGCGCTAGTCATTAGCTTATCGACGTTGATCAAAATCACCATGCGATCCCCAATTGAACACAATCCAAACAAATACTCCGATTTCAAGATCGTACTGTAATTTGGCAAGCTTTGGATTTGATTAGGGTTTAGTGTAATCACGTCGGAGACACCGCTAACCACTATACCTGCCAAACGCCCATTGATATTGAGAATGATCACTGCCGTTAGATGGTCATAAGAGGAAACCCCCAATTTGAATTTTATGCGCATGTCTACGATAGGAATAATCAAACCACGAAGGTTGGTCACTCCTTTAATATAATCGGGTACTCCAGGGATTCGCGTGACATTATCATAGCCGCGAATCTCTTGGACTTTAAGAATGTCGATGCCATATTCCTCATTACCCAGCATGAAAGTAAGAAATTCTTGGCAATCTTCGCCTTCCTCAACATCTTCGTCTATAGGTCTTACAAATTCCGACATCACTATTTCCATCATGGTAGGAGATTAAGAAAGGGCAAGGTTGGAGCTAGTTTGTTTTGTATAAAGCTGGTTAGAAATACTCAACAACGAGGGAACATCTAGAATCAAAGAAACACTTCCATCACCCAAAATGGTCGCGCCAGAAACGCCAGGAATCCTGCGAAAATTAGTTTCAAGGTTTTTTACCACTATCTGCTGCTGACCAATCAAGCTATCGACCAATAAGGCAGCTTTCTTGCCTAGCGCCTCGACGACTACGACAATGCCCTCTGTAGGTTCAGCCAAACGGGAGGGAATCGCAAAAAGTTCGTGCAAAAAGATGAGTGGTATGTACTCCTCGCGCACACGTATGACCATACCCTTGCCGCTAATCTCACGGATTTGACCAGAAACTGGTTGAAGGGATTCGACGACCACCAACAAAGGCAATATATACACTTCCTCACCCGAACGGATTAACATACCTTCGAGTATCGCCAAGGTCAATGGCAATGTTATGGTGACGTAAGTGCCCTGACCATGGATAGAATGAATGTCCACGCTTCCCCCCATGGCAGCAATATTGCGTTTCACTACATCCATTCCAACACCCCTACCGGAAACGTCTGTCACCGCCTTTGCCGTAGTGAACCCAGGGGCGAAAATAATTTGCCAGACCTCTTCGTCGCTCATTTCGTCGGATACAGAAATCCCACAATCCATGGCCTTCCGAACAATGGTTTCCCGATCCAGACCGCAGCCATCGTCGTGGACTTGCAACACGATATTACCGCTTTCATGGACAGCGGAAAGTGTGATTATTCCCGTTTCAGGCTTGTGATTCTGCAATCGGACGTGAGGCTCTTCGAGACCATGGTCGATGCCATTTCGAACAAGGTGGGTCAAAGGGTCGATGATACGTTCGATCAGCCCCTTGTCAAGTTCTGTGGCCCCACCGATTGTAATGAGTTTGGCCTTTTTTCCTAGTTTCCCTGCCAGTTCTCTAACCATTCTTGGAAAGCGTGAGAACACTAACTCCATCGGCATCATTCGGATCGACATGACCGACTCCTGCAAATCGCGAGTATTCCTTGCCAAAGTGGTCAAGTGATTCAACAGTTGTTCGTGATTGATTGCGTCAATCCTCCCTGCATGTTGGTCTATCATTGCCTGAGTGATGACCAACTCACCGACCAAATTGATCAATTGATCGACTTTTTCCAGATTTACTCGGATATACCTTGAATCTTGATTGAAAACAATGACTTCGCCCGACCTAGACTTTTCACAATTTGTATCGGCAGCTTCTTTCTTCGGAAAGGCATGTGCCGACGCTAAAAATATTGAGTTATCAATATCCTTGGCCGGAAAAGGCATGTCCCCAGCGGTTTTATCCCTATTTAATGGCTCGAACAACCCATATTCGTCGCTAGTGACAGCATTGCCGCAGACATCGTCTGCCGGAATGCACCCCATTGTTTCGACAACATTGGATAGGGCCGACACCTCCGTGATATGCACATCTTTGGGATCCATCAAAAACGAACAAATGGCAACCAGATCATCGAATGTGCTTGAGGTCTCCAATAGTAAGACAGTCCTTGCGTCAGGCAATTTCTCAAGCTTTAAGTCCCCCTTCAGGGCAAGTTCCGCTGTCAATGCCTCTAAATCATCCTTTGAAATCTGTGGCAATTCGATGCGAAAAAAACTCCTCACCTCTTCCGACGAAAGGGGTTCATCCGTTGATTTGGCGATTGCTTGGGAATGATCGGACACATCTGTGGCATCCAAATCGACCGTGCTTTGCTTAGACAAATCTCTCAGCAAACCTAGAACTTCAGTGGAAATATTGCTCTCAACCGGTAATTTTTGGTGGTGGGCGTATAGTTGCCGCTTAAGGATGTCCTTAGCCTTCAGGAATGCGCTGACATGGTCTTCCGTCAGTTTCATACTGCCCTTACGAATCTTATCGAGCAGAGACTCCATGATGTGTGTGAGTTCGACCATGTCGGTCAGCCCAAACGTCGCCGCCCCGCCCTTGATCGAATGCGCTGTACGAAAAATCGCATTACACTCTTCTTTGTCAGGCGAAGATATGTCAATTGCCAACAGCAATCCTTCCATCTCAGCCAATAGCTCGCCCGATTCCTCGAAGAATACGTCAAGAAATTGACCGATATCTATCGATGAAGTCATCGGTTGACCCCCTGTCTTCGTTCCGGCGGGAGTTTATCCGTTGGCATCGCCGATTGCTTTATGGACAAGTTCCAGCAAACGCTTTGGATCGAAAGGCTTGACGATCCAGCCGGTTGCCCCAGCCTCCTTCCCCAAGGCTTTCATTTCTTCCCCTGTCTCATTGGTGAGCATAAATATGGGTATGTTCCTGTAATTTTGGGAATTGCGCAGAGCCTTGATCAACCATATCCCATCGAACTGGGGCATATTTTGATCGGTAAAAACCAAATCAAACGGCTCAGCTTGGGACTTTTGCCAGCCATCCTTGCCATCGACAGCTTCCACCACTTCGTAACCTAGCGTATTGAGGGTGTAGGCCACCATTTGTCGTAAGGATCGCGAATCGTCTATAACCAGTATTTTTTTGTTCTCATGTTTTTCCATTCTGCTTGTTTCTTTCCTTCCGGGCAAATAAATTAACAACCCCGAGTTTTTTCTAAAACTCGGTCCAGTTTTCATCCATCTTTGGCAGTATCTTGGCCGATGCAACTGGCCGGACGGGCGTGGTTTTTGCTTTGCCGACCATTTTGGCGGCAATCGGCCTGGATACATCAGACGCCCGAATTGAGACAACAGGGATTTCGTTGATATTGCTTAACCGGAAACGTGACATCAAAATAGCCAATCGCTCAGCCTGCTCCTCCAAAGACTCCGAAGCTGCTGCTGCTTGCTCCACCAACGCTGCATTTTGTTGGGTCACTTCATCCATTTGGCTGATGGCTTGGTTAACCTGTTGAATGCCGTTACTTTGCTCCATTGAGGCGGAAGCTATTTCCCCCATGATGTCAGTGACTCTCTTGACCGACGCAACAATTTCGTCCATTGTGCGGCCCGCATCGGCAACTAGCTTCGATCCGTGCTTCACCTTATCCACTGAATTCCCAATCAAAGACTTGATATCCTTGGCTGCGGCAGCGGACCGCTGCGCAAGGTTTCGCACCTCGCTGGCGACAACGGCGAAACCACGCCCCTGCTCGCCAGCCCGGGCCGCCTCCACGGCGGCATTCAATGCCAAGATGTTGGTTTGGAATGCAATACTGTCGATGACACTGATTATATCGACAATTTTCCGGGAACTTTCGTTTATATCATTCATGGTTTCAACGACTTGCTGAACCAACTTCCCGCCTTTCATCGCCACATCGGAGGCCATCACCGACATCTGATTGGCCTGCTTCGCGTTGTCTGCATTTTGTTTGACGGTTGAGGACAACTCTTCCATGCTAGTGGCTGTTTCCTCCAAACTTGCAGCTTGCTCCTCCGTGCGTTGCGACAAGTCCGTGTTGCCCATGGCAATTTCCCTTGACACCGTATTGATTGCATCGGCCGCTTCCTTGATGGTCGTCACACTCTGCGCCAGGTTATCAACCGTCGTATTGGCATCGTTGCAAAGCTTGGCAAAAGTACCTTGATAGTTTAGGTTGATCCTCTCGGTCAGATCGCCTTTAGCCATTGCCCCCAACACACGGACCACCTCCTCGATTGGGCTGTCCACCGCATCCAAAGTATCATTGATTCCATCCAGCAGTTTGCGGTAAACACCCTGAGTGCGCCCTTCGTCCGCACGTATGCTCAGTTGCCCGGTCTTGGCGGCTTGGATAATGATACTTATCTGTTCCGCCAAAGTCTCAATAGCGTTGATGCAGAGATTCAAGTTGTCTTTAATGGCATTAAAGTCGCCCGCGTACTGGTCAGTGATAATTGGCGGTGTTTCTCCTTTTGCAATTTTGTCAACATAGTTGGCAGCAACATTCAGCGGACCAATCACCGCGTCTAGGGTTTGGTTGAAACCATCAATGATCTTCCGGTAGTCGCCTTGGTGCTTGCTGGCATCGGCACGAATCGCCAACTTACCATCGACAGCGGCCGCAGACAGCAGGGTGGCGTCGGCAATCATGGATTTCACGTTATCCACGATGCTCTTCACCGCCACGGCTAGGCTGGCTTGTTCCTTCCCGTTCGTGTCAATTGCAAACGAGAGGTCTCCTAAGGCGATTTTCCGGGCAAATTCAACCGCCTCAGTCGGCTCGCAGCCCAATTTGTCAATGATGCTCCGCGTGGTGAACCGGCCAACGACGCCAATCACGACCAAAATGAGGGAGGCAATGATCAACATTGACCAAATGGAGTCACTCGCAATCTCCGAAGCCTTGACAGCACTATTTTGCGCCAAAACGACATTATATTGCCGATGCGAATGGAAAGTCTCGTAGAGCTTGCTGATATTGTCTTGGTTAGCCATAAGCAAATCCCGGGCTGCCTGGCTTTTCTCCGCACCTGAGAGAGCAAACACTTTTGCGCGAAGCACATCATACTCACCCAAGGCTTTTTGGTCTAAGGACAATAAAAGACGATCCCTATCGTCGGCAATGTAGGCATGCTCGTATTGCTTTAACCACTCGTCTATTTTCTTCCTTGATTCCTCAACAATCTGTTCGATGGACTCCCTGTTGTCCTTGTCGGCAGAGCTTATGTGTTGCCAAGTTTTCGAGCGGATGTCGGCTAATTCGTCCAAGACCTGATTCAGCAAGATGACACTGGGCATAGCCTTCACATTGGAATAATTCGCCGCCAGAAAGACTTTGTCCAACTGGTATTGCCCTATGCTAACCAGTCCGATCAGTCCTGGCATCGCCAATAGAACCAATACTGTTAATTTAGTACCCACTTTCATAGCACATCTCCAAAAAAAACCAATCAATTTTCCTAAGGAATCATTTTAGGCTAATCATAATCTAACCATTAAGGCGTCATGAATGCCAAGCCTTATGAATTTGCACCATATCTTCAGCGGAAAGCCATCTCTCCAGGTCAGTTAGCAGTATCATGCGACCGTCAATAGCCCCCACCCCAAAAATGAACTGGAAATTCAAGTTAGATCCGATCTGGGGTGCGGGGAGAATCTGGTCGGTAGCTAGGGACACCACATCGTTAACACTGTCAACAACCATGCCAATCAGGCTTCCTTCGATAACGAGAACAATTACGACCGTAAACTGGTCATAAGATTGGGGGCCTAGGTTGTACTTGACACGCATATCCACAATAGGCACGATGCATCCACGCAGATTGATGACACCGATGATGAACGGTGGAGAATTGACGATTTTGGTGACCTTCTCATAGGCCCTGATCTCTTTAACTTTTAGTATATTGATTCCGTATTCTTCCCCACCTATGATGAATGTCAGAAATTCGACATTGCCTTTATCAAAGTGGGTTTGTATGTTTTGCATGAATTACACTTTAGAATGCGTTGGTAGAGCCTTTCCATACCTAGGATTCATCTGCCGTATTGCAACTTTCAGATAAATTTTGTCTTCATATCAATGACTTGCTTATAATACATCAACTG
>CAIYXP010000320.1 GCA_903930145.1 uncultured Methylococcaceae bacterium | reverse complement strand
CACAAGTCCAGCCAAACCAGAAAAGCCGTCATTTCGGCATGGATGCCGAAATCCAGGCCATGGACGGTAACTAGTCGGCTGTGCAAGTGATTGATTCATGAGACTTATCAAGCCCTTGTTACCGTCTGTGGATACAAGGACATCTGTCGTGACCACAGTTTGCCATCCTTGGACGATGGATTCCGGCATCCCTGACCGGATTGACGAATCTCCAACACTTGAGTATAACGATGAGCAAGGAACGTGGGAACGATGTCAATGCACCCAAAGTTTGCCGTCTTTCAAATCGGGTTGCCCTTCAAGCAGCATGTCGTCGATTTCCTTCAAAACCTCCAAATTGTCCCGCGAGACGTCGTCGTCTGGATACACCGCCAAGGCCGCTTCGAAAGCTTCCTTCGCCAACGCGAAGCGTAAGCCTTTCGAGTATGCGCTGCCTCGGTTATTGTGTATCCAGGAAATGATGACTGGGGGCAAAACATCCCCCCAAGGCGGGGTCGTGGCAATTTCCAGCGCACGGTCCAAGGACTGCAACGCTTCCTGCCAGCGCTCCAACTCATTCAGGACATTTCCCCGGTTATAATGGACAGCCCACCAGTCGGGGCATTCTTCCGCCAATTGATCGAGAATGCTCAGGGCTTCCTCGCGTTTTCCTAGATTGGAGAGTTCATTGGCTTCCTCAATGGCATCCTTAAATTTCTGGGGGACATAGGGGATTTCAGCCATAGGAAGATTCCTCGTGATGGGTTATCGGGATTGGTGTTTGCTGACAGGTTGTGGGCTGGATATATGATAGCGGATGAGGGCACATTTCGGTACGGATGCCGAGGACGGTTCGTCGACACTGGTGTATGACGATGAGATATGGAGATTGGGAGCGAGCAGAGGTTGAAAAAAAAATCGCGACCGCTACGCGGTTTAAGAAAAGCAAAAGCCAGTGAACAGCAAAACGGGCAACAGAGATCAGAGTAACAGTGTTCAGTGTTTCAGGATGGGGGCGACACATACCAAACGGAAGCCGATGAAGTACCATCGATTGCCTCGTCGATCAAAGTAACGGTAGGTAGAATTTGCTTCTTTTTGGCTGTAGGAATAAGAGCCACCCCGCACCACATGCAAGGCTTCACTATCTGTTTTTGTTTGATTAAGGTTTTCATATTGGTTGAAGCACCACTCCCAAGCATTCCCAACCAGATCCCACACTTCTTGTTGTGAAGCACCAGTCGGATAAAGCCCAACGGCAACCATCCGTATCAATCCGCTTTCAGATGTATTTGCGCGATTTTCGAACCAATCACAACCCCATGGATACAGGTATTGCGGGTTGCAGCTAGTCGCCGCCAATTGCCACTCCCATTCGTAAGGAAGCCTGACTTCAAAGCCGAAACGCCGGGTCAACCATTTACAGAAAATGTTCGCTTCCATCCAACTTATATTGACTACGGGTTGGTTGTCTCGTCCTGGCCTATCTGCCAATGATCGCCGATCAGATTCTGGGACCATAGCTTGATAACCGTCTTCTGCATCAAGAAAAGTGCGCCATTGTGCAACGGTTACTGGATATTGAGACATATAAAAGGGTTTTACCTCAAAGGTTGACTTAATTGGTAGCAATTTCCTCCAACCCTCTGCTTTGACTTGCAAGCTTACCTTTCCACCAGAGATAGGTTTCCAATTAATATCAGGCAAGCCGTCTGCTCTATTGCCAACACCGGTACGGGGGTCACCGCCCTTTTGAAGAGCCAATCGGTCACCAATCATGGCACGTTCGACGTGTGATGTTTCAGGGTTATGCAACAAGGCTAAACAATCTTCGACTGACAAGGGACCAATAAACCGTTTTACTTTTTCGCTTACTGGAGAATGTCTCTCCCATTCGGAAATTACGGGCAAGGCTTCCAACATAACCCGCTCATCAGGCCAGCGATAAAGCAGATTTTCATTATGTTTTTCCCATATTTTAACGGCACGCTCTATTTCTCTACGTTGAAAAATGGCTTCTCGATTTTGTTCTAGCCAATCTCGTAGCATTTTCCATCCGCGAATTAAAGCTTCGTGCGCCACTTCAACAGTCATTTTCCCTGTGCCAGGATCGTTTCCAGTCACAACCAAACGGGATATCGCCAGTTTATTGACTAGAATTCGTGTGGTTTCGTCGTGTTCTAAATCGTCGATGAACAGCCTACGCCGTGTGTCCTCTATTCCTTCACCCACATGAACAAGTTCGAGAAAAATATCGCGAACCTTATCTTCACTCTCCGGTTCCATATCCTTAAGTTTCTCGATTACGGTGCTGGCATAACCGCTAATGGCTCCTTCCAACTCACCCATGGCTTCGTAGTCTTGATGGCGGAGCATTGCGCCGGGTTTGGCTTCCCACAATCGCTGCAACACGAATTCCACTAAGGGCAAATGGCCGGGCTGTCCGTCCACCGCCTTGATGATGCGCTCCGCCAAGCCGGATTCAAATCCGGTTTGCATTAGGGCGGCGGGTTGGGTGACGGCCTGCTGCAATTCTTCGGCATTCATCGGTCCCAAGTTCACTTGTCCGCCTTGCAACCTATCCGCCAAAAGTCGGTAGCCTATCGCATCGCCCATGAAATCGGCCCGCAAGGTCAAAACTACATTCAACGGGCTGGTAGTGCTTGCTTGCAAAAGTTGGTCGATGAAGGCGATGGAGTCTTGGGCGATCTTGCCATCTTTCCTGTCATGGGTATACAGTTCTTCCCATTGGTCCACGAACAGCAGCAAACGCCGGGTTCCCGCTTGCTTCGCCAAAACGCGGGTGATGACATCGCACAGTTCGATAGTGCCTTCTTGCAGCTTCAGGGCCAGTTTACCGATTTCATCCAACTGATCCACTTCGCGCAAGTCTGTTTCCAAAAGTGGCAACAATGCGGAAGCCAGATGGCGGAAAGGCCGTCCACCGGGAACCATCGTGACGATTTCCCAAGGTTCTTGGGTTTCCTTGCGCAGTTTCGGAACCAAGCCAGCGCGGACCACCGAAGATTTGCCGCTGCCCGAAGGCCCGACCAAGGCAATGAAGGGGCGTTGTTGCACGGCTTGATAAAGTTCAGCAATGGCAAGTTCACGACCGAAGAAAAACGCGGCATCTTCTTCGCGGAAATATTGCAAACCGCGATAAGGACATATCGTCGCCAAGGTTTCGCGCTGGCGTTCCAACAGCAGGGCGGCGGGGGGATCGCCGCGAATGGCGGCGGCAAGCAGTTGCAGCGAGAGTTCATCGGACAGTCCAGCGCGAAAATCCACCCAGGTGTTTTGCTTGAGGAAACCGAGCGGCGGTTCCGCACCCGGTAATAACACCGGAATCACCGGGAAGCCTTTTTCCTGTGTCTGTCGATCTAAAGCGAGATCCTTTTCCCGTTGTTGCCAAGAACCCATTCCCCCCGGCCCAACGCAAACCGCCACCGCGCTGCAACTCGCCAACGCCTGTTCCAATAACTGCGGCCAAGGCTGACCGGGGGTCAAATACCAGCGGTCGAGGAAAACATTAAGCTGTTGCGCCCGTAGCTTTTCCGCCAAGGCAAGGACCGAGGCTTGGTCCTGCCAGTGATAGCTGAGGAAAACGTCGTAATGGGTGGGCATGTTCCGCTTATGCCAGTTCGGCCTCAAGTCGAAATGTCTTCGCCCCCGCCCTTACCTCTTTAATCCGGCCTTGACCAGGCAAATTTTTTGATTCTACCGTCACGATACCCAGTTTTTCCAATTCATCCACATCGCGTTTAACAGCGCTACGATGTCTATGTACTCGCCCAGCCAGTTGGGTGATTGAACCGGGTTGCTCTTTAATAGTTTTTATCAATGCCAAACGCGTTGTTGACAACAGCTTGAGTAGCTCAGATGGATCATCAAAACTAATCACGCAGTGTTCAGGTAGGGTCGAGCCAGCATCGGCTAACTTTGCGATTACACGACCCCGGTTAAAGAATTCTGTTTCCGATTCTGGTTTGATTGTCAGAGTTTTCATACTTGCTGCCTTAGGCTAATCCAATCCTGTTGAAACTGTTCTTCAATTTGTTCAAAACTGATGAAGGCTATGGGTTCAATTTGACCGAAATAGTGTCTATGGTGGTAGCCATGCTGGTTGTCATAGCCAACAACACGCCCATTATCTCCATGGTGCAAATCGTGATTGATGTAGGCTAAGTTGTAGCGTGTAACTCTGCCATTTTGATCTACCCATATTTCCCTCCGCAATTGACCATTGCCGCGCTTATTAGATATTTTATGAACTTCATCAATGATCTTTCTATCAGGCATGATTCATTCTACCATTCCATGCTTTGTCGGGGGCTAGTCTGAAAGTTTAAATGCCGGAAACGATCACTGTCCGCCTTTATTCGGTCCTTCTAAATCCGTTTATAGTCTGAAGAAATAGGGCAGGGCAACGAGTGCAACCCCAATTGCCACTAGCAGAAGGTTGTTGGTGACGAAATACGGGTAAATCATCAGTGCCAAACCACAGACCAAGGGAACTAGGGCTTGTTGTTTCTTGCCGTAAATAAAGAAGCCCAGGCCGATGGACCCGAATAGTAAACCCCAAAGCAGTGATGCGGTATTCATGGTGGACTCGTTGTTGGTTTTGGAGCGTTTTCGCTCGTTCCCAAGCTCCAGCTTGGGAACGTGGGATTGGAAGCTCCAGCTTCCTAATTCGCAGCAAGCTAGAGCTTGTAAAACAAGGGTTCCCAAGCTGGAACTCTCGACGTTATACACAAATGTTGGAGTCCCGTCATTCCGGTCAGGGATGCCGGAATCCATCGTCCAAGGATGGCAAACTGTGGGTCACAACAGATGCCCTTGTATCCACAGTCGGTAACAAGGGCTTGGCAAGTCCCATGAATCAAGCTTTTGCACAACCGATGGGTTACCGTCCATGGCCTGGATTTCGGCATCCATGCCGAAATGACGGCTTTTCTGGCTTGGCTGGACTTGTGTATAACGATGAGAGCTGGAGCTTGGGAATTATTAGCCAACAGCCAAAGCAAGCTTTGGCACTCCAACTGTAATTTTTCAACCCCGCATCAACTGCAACAAATCCTCCGCGCCGATCTTGCCGCTGATTTCGCCGCCTTCCAGCAAACTATCGGCAAGGTCGCGCTTTTGCCGGTGCAGGGAAATAATCTGCTCTTCAATCGTGCCTTTGGTGACTAAACGGTAAACTGTGACCGGGCGTTGCTGACCGATGCGGTGGGCGCGGTCGGAGGCTTGGTCTTCCACCGCCGGGTTCCACCATGGGTCCATGTGGATGACATAATCCGCCGCTGTCAGGTTAAGCCCAACGCCGCCGGCTTTGAGGCTGATTAAAAACACATCGCCTTGACCGGCTTGGAAGGCTTCCACTCGCTTCTTGCGTTCCGGGGCCGGGGTTTGTCCGTCTAGGTATTGATAGTTGATTTTCTTTTCGTCGAGATGAGCGCGGATGATGCTGAGATGATCGACGAATTGGCTGAACACCAAGGCTTTATGGCGGTTTTGCAATAATTCGTCCAGCACTTCGCCAAACAGTTCGAGTTTGCTGCTGCTCAAGCCCAATCCGGGGGCGACTAATTGCGGGTTGCAACAAGCCCGGCGCAGTTTGGTGATGGCCGCCAAGACCTTGAAACGTTTATCTTCAATCGGGGTATCCGCCGCTGACAATTCATCCACCAAGTTCCGGCGCAAGGCTTCGTAGAAGGTCATTTCCTGTTCGCTGAGTTCAACCTGTAACTCAATCTCGGTGCGCGGCGGCAGTTCGTCCAAGACTTGGGATTTGGTCCGGCGCAGGATGAACGGCTGGATGAGCTTTTTCAGTCTATGCCTGACTTCGCGGTCTTGGTTGCGCTCGATAGGCCCGGCAAAACGGCGGTTGAAGCTTTCCAAAGAACCCAACAGGCCGGGATTGACGAAGCGCATCAGGTTCCACAATTCGCCGAGATGGTTTTCCACCGGGGTTCCGGTGGTGATGAGCTTGAATTCGCCTTGCAAGGCCATGGCTTGTTGGGAGCGTTTGGTGGCAGGGTTTTTGATGGCTTGGGCTTCGTCCAGCACGATGGTGCGGAATTTCACGCTCGCCAGCAATTCCCCGACGCTTTCCTGTTGCAGCAAGCCATAGCTGCAAATCAGCAAATCCAAGGGTTGTAGGCTATCGATCAGTTGTTGCCGGTCGCCTGAACCTAATACACGGACATTCAAGGTGGGGGCGAAGCGGGCCAATTCGTTCTGCCAATTGAAACACACGGAAGTTGGGGCAATGACCAAGGTGGGTCCCTCACCGGCGCGGGTCAAAATCACCGCGATGGCTTGCAGAGTTTTACCCAAACCCATGTCGTCGGCTAGACAGGCTCCCACGCCCCAAGCCGATAGGCGTGACAGCCATTCAAACCCTTCAACTTGGTAATCACGCAATTCGGCTTGCATGGTGGAGGGTAGCTTAGGCACGAATTGCTCGGCCTGGCGCAGTCGGTCAACTTGTTTGCGCCAAGCAGCATCGCCCTTGAATTCGCCCACTTCCTCGGCAATTTCTTCCATCACCGGCAAGGCCAAGGCATTCAGGCGCTGGTCTTTGCCATGTTTTTCGGAATAGCTACGCAGGTCGTCCAAGCGTTTGCGGAAGGCATCGGTCAGTGCGAGGAAGCGGTTTTCGTCCAGGCGAATGAACTTGCCCCGACTGCCAGCCGTCAGCTCCAACAGGCGCTGCATATTGATGATTTCGCCGTTGTCCAGTTTCAATTCGCCGCTGAGGCTGAACCAGTCCCGGTGTTGTTGGACTTTGACGCTAAACCGGTTCAAACCGGCTTGGCCCATGAGTTTATATTTTTCGCCTTGCGGCCATTCCACCAAGGCTTTCTCGCCGATTTCATGCAGTTCCAACAACACTTCCAAGCTGGTTTCGGCATCTTGGGCCAGCCATTGCCAAGATTGGGTTTCTTCCACTTTGTCCAGCAATGACGGGCAGAGTGAAAGGACTTCATCCGCCAGCTTTTTTTCCAGTTCAAGGTCACGTAAGGTTTGCATCCGTTTGCCGCCGATGTCGGCAATCAATCCCGCACCACCCGCGCCGGGGGCGTGATAAGAGCCTTGTTCACCAAAAGGACGCACCAACATGGCTATGCGCAGCCCTTCCTCTTCAGGGACCAACTGAATGCGTGGACGCGGGTCAGACTCGACGGTCTCTGCGGCAGCCAGTTCGGCCCCGCCGATGTCGGAATGGATGGTGACTAGCGAAGACACAGAGCTAAGGCTGGCAAGAATACGTTCCTGGGCCAGTAACGGGGCTTCCAGCCCTTTGCCGATGATGCCAGCGAGCCGGTGATGTTCGGGCTTAAGCTCGATGACTTTCAAACGGGTAAGCCCATCCGTAGTGATGGCCACTTTCTGCTCATCATGGATTTCCGGCCAGAAGCTAATGCTCACTTGCGCAGATTTGGGCAATTTTTTGACGCGCAATTCCGGTTCGGCGGCGACTAATTCCAGCGCGACCCCGCTATCTTTCCAGAATAGGTTGGGATGTCCCGCCAATGCCAGCCAACCCCGTTCACTCAAGTTATAAGTGTTATTCCAACGATCCACAGAGATGTGGGAGACGGCGCGTACATCATGTTCGTTCAGTCCCTGAATGTCGGTGGCATTTTCGCGCAGACGTTTAAATGACACGGCCTTGCCTTTGTTCCACCCCCCTTTGGCGTTGCGGGATTGCTCCTTGATTTCGACTTTATAACCAATCGACTGGGTCATGTCTGGTGTGACGAACCAGGCCAACCTAGTTTCAATGGGGACTTTTTCTTTGGTTTCCCTTGGCTTCCTTATCGTGGTGTTGGAAATGGCTTTTAATGCCCGCTCCCAGAGTTCTTCACGTTGTACGCGGTTTAGCAACAATTTGCAGCCATGCTGGGTTTCAAAGTCCGATGCTAGTGTTAGATGATCTTCCGCTGAAGGGTCCGCCATGGCGATA
This sequence comes from uncultured Methylococcaceae bacterium, assembly GCA_903930145.1. Classification (GTDB taxonomy): domain Bacteria; phylum Pseudomonadota; class Gammaproteobacteria; order Methylococcales; family Methylococcaceae; genus Methylumidiphilus. The sequence goes on along the minus strand of CAIYXP010000320.1, from coordinate 16,879 downwards.
AATGCGGCCATTTCCGCTGCCAACCAATTCAATTCATTGGACTTAGCCAGATCATGAAACCGTTTCATGGTCGGTAGGTAGTCCATCAAAGCTTTGCCTGATTGATAGCGGGCCAGCACCAACAAGCCTATCCAGAATGGCCAAGGTGACTGAATGGTGTATTTTAATTGTTCATGGACTTTGGGCAACACTGATTTTTCGGCCAACTCCAGCAAGGACACCCACCCCAAGAATTCATATCCGGTGCGGAACACGACATTATCCATGCCATGCACCATCAGTTTCCCGGCTTCTTCCATGTCGCCGGGTGCATTGCGCAGATAAAGTGCATAGATATGAAAGTAGCCGATGAAGCTTGGAAACAAGCCTTTAATTGAGCCTTGTTCTTTGCGCAACAGTGCCAAGCCTTCCTGAAATTGTTTGATTGAGGCTTCGGTATTGCCTTGCAATAGGGTCAGCAGGCCGCGCAAGCCAGCCAGTGTCGAATGGTTGCCATCCTTAGCCAATAAGGATTCAGCAGATTCCCAATCGCCACGGCAAATCATCAGATTGATGGCTAGTGCAAGCCATGTCGGGTTGGTGTCAGGGGCTTGGCAGCCTCCGACCAGCAAGGAATAGGCATCTTCGTTGCAGCGCCAATCATTTAGAAGCAGGGAGAGTGTGCTAGGGAGTGCTTTGTTGCGAATGCCATCCGGCAGACCGAGGAACCATTCCGAGTCGAACGGGTTGGAACAAACCATCGCATAAATTGGCGTTGGGTCGGAGAGGGAGCGCATGGAGGCTTGGAAATAACTGTAACGATGCTTGTCCAGCATACGGAACAAGGCGGTGATATAGGCGTCATCCCGCCAATACATGCCTAATCGCGTTTCCCGGATCAGTTCGTCCTCACTGCGGAAAAAATAATCATCTTTCCCCATGGGTTGATAACTTTTTTGCAAAGGGGCGGCTAAATGGGCCAAGTCTGCATACAGATTGAACGTGTTATCGAGAATGCAATAGCGGGCAACCATTTCACAAATCAATAGATTGCAGCGAAGTTGTTCAGCATTCCATTCTTTGTTCACAACCAACAGTTTCATTTTACCCAGACTGTTGTAGTCTATGGACTTTAGCCCGGTTGGGCCTAGGGTTTTGCGCAAAGCCGTCGAAATTTGTGTTTTGCTTAACGACATCCAGTTGATCGCCAATAACTTGACGACGGCCTTGTTAGGGCTATGCAGTTGTTGGAAGGCGTTGAACAGCGCTTGACGTTCCAGTTCAAGGGGGTCAGTTGTGGAGCTTGTCGTCTTGTTCATAGTTCGCGGGTCGCGCTGAAATGTATGTCGGGCCAGCGCTCTTGAGTGAGGGATAGATTAACCCGGCTGGAAGCCAGATAAACCAAGTAGCCGCTGCCATCTTCGGCGAGATTTTCAAAGGCTTTTTTCTTGAATTCTTCCAATTTCTTGGGGTCTTCGCAAGTCACCCAGCGGGCGGTGGTGACGGAAATGTTATCGTAGACACATTCGACATTGTATTCTGATTTCAACCGGAAGGCGGTCACGTCAAATTGCAAAATACCCACCGCACCCAAGATCAAATCATTATTCTTCATGGGTTTGAACAACTGGGTGGCGCCTTCTTCGGTCAATTGCTGCAAACCTTTTTGCAATGCCTTGGCCCGCAGGGGGTCTTTGAGCACCACGCGGCGGAACAATTCAGGCGCGAAATAAGGGACGCCTTCATATTTGAGCCGTTCGCCTTCGGTGAAAGTGTCCCCCACTTGAATCGTTCCGTGGTTGTGCAGGCCGATGATGTCGCCCGCAAAAGCCTCTTCCACATTCTTGCGGCTATCGGCTTGAAATGTGATGGCATTGGCTATTTGAACCTGCTTGCCGGTGCGCACATGGTAAATCTTCATGCCTTTGTCGTATTTGCCCGAGCAAATGCGCAGGAAAGCGATACGGTCTCTGTGCGCCGGGTCCATGTTAGCCTGAATCTTGAACACAAACCCGCTGAAATTATCATCCATGGCATCCACTAAACGTTCAACGGCTTGGCGGGGTTTGGGGGGAGGCGCAAAGTCGGCAAATGCATCCAGTAATTCAAGCACACCAAAGTTGTTGATCGCCGAACCAAAAAACACCGGGGTTTGTTTGCCTGACAGATAGTCTTCCAAATTAAATTCATGACTTGCGCCCCTGACCAACTCGATGTCCAAGCGCAGTTCATCCGCCATGTCACCTAGCACTTCGTCCAATTTTGGGTTGTCTATACCCTCGATGACTTCTCCCTTGATGATTTTTTCGCCGTGGGAGGGGCTGAACAAATGCACCGAATCTTCGATGAGGTTATAAACGCCCTTGAAGCGTTTCCCCATGCCTATAGGCCAAGTCATTGGAGTGCATTGAATTTTTAGGATGTCCTCGATTTCGTCCAGCAAATCGACGGGTTCGCGACCTTCTCTGTCAAGCTTGTTGATGAAAGTCAGAATGGGCGTGTCCCGAAGGCGGCAGACCTCCATCAATTTGACGGTGCGGTCTTCAACACCTTTGGCGCTGTCGATGACCATCAGTGCGGAATCCACTGCCGTCAATGTCCGGTAAGTATCCTCCGAAAAGTCTTCATGGCCCGGAGTGTCCAGTAAGTTAAGGATGCAATCCTTATGCTCAAATTGCATCACCGATGTGGTGACTGAGATTCCTCGCTGTTTTTCCATCTCCATCCAGTCGGAGGTGGCGTGACGGGCGGCTTTGCGGCTTTTCACCGAGCCAGCCAATTGGATGGCACCACCGAAAAGCAATAGTTTTTCCGTCAGTGTGGTTTTACCCGCATCGGGGTGGGAGATGATGGCGAAGGTTCGCCGACGATTCAACTCGTTGAGCAGTTCGGACATGGTGGGAGTTAAGCTGGCAAATAGCGCTATTATAGCGGACCCTTATGCGTTAAGGTTGTATTAGCTTGAATTCGTGAATTTGAATGATGATGATTAATCGAATGCTTTGCACGAAACTTGCCCAAAAGTCGAATCATAATATGGGCAGGAAAGCAATCTATACATTTTTATGCAGTTGTCGCACAATTCACCCTGAACTTTTCTGCAAAATTTCCGCCAAAGCATGATAAAGAAATAAGACCAACGGGATGCTGATTATATGAAACGGGGTAAGCACACTCATGTTATCAGTGTCCATTGAACCAACCCTTGAGGAAAAATATGCCAAATACATTTCAAGAAAAAATTGCCAAGCTCCCTAAAGCGTTGTCCGTCGCACTGCTTATCGTATTTATCGTAGGGCTATATGTGTTGCTACAGAAAGTCATCATGCCCGGTGTGATGTCGGTGGTTCAATCGAATTTTTTCTTTGAGCAGGAGGAAGAGCAGGAGGAGTTGGGGAAGATCAGCAACCAGAGGAGCGATAAGGCTTTTGCGCAGTGCAAAGATGTGATGAAGGCGGACAAGCATGTCCCCGAAACCTCTGAATTTTCAGCCAAGGATTATGAAGCATGGGCTTTGGGCGGCAGGACTTACCTTATTCGATCCACGGTCGTTGTCACCTCCCCGGAACAATCCGCTGTCGAAAGGAAATACGCTTGCAAAATCAAATACAATGGTGGAGACCTTGGGGATGGGAAGAGTTGGGATATTTTGGGTGTTGATTTTAACGAGCCGAATTAATGTTTCGTTTTGGTTAAATCGATCAACCCAAATCCGGCAGTTGGAAAGCTTGTAGCGGCGTTTATTCGCCCATAAATTGCTGATTAGGCAAGTGAATTCGCAAATACACAGTGACTGGCTGCCGAATTTTGAGCGTCTTTGTCTGATTATGGAAATCAGATATTGTTTAGATGCGAGGGATTTCTCGACTGGTAAAGACCCGTTGATTGAATCATAGCCAGCACAGGGTCCGGCAATAAGTAGCGCGGACTTTTCCCGCTCGCAATGAGATTCCTGATGAGTGTGGCTGAAATGGCTAATTGGGAGACACGGACAATGCCAATTTTTCCGAATGGATGCATATTTAAGACATCTGCACCTTTAACGCGCCTTGCCAGCATTATTTCTGAGAGTTCCTTATTCAAGGCAGGATCGGGCGAGTTTGGTCGTTGCATGACCGCAAGATTTGCCAGATTAAAAATATCCCGCCAGCAATGCCAGGACGGAAGTGCGGCAAACGCATCATAGCCGAGGATCAAGCAGATTGGCTGATTCCCTACCTCTTTGCGCAAGGAAGCCAAGGTATCAACCATGTAAGATGGTCCTTCCCGGTTCAATTCGCGGCAGTCGATGGAGAAGCCTGCGTCTGCATCCTGCAAAGCCAACTTCAGCATCAATAAACGCTGCTCGGGACTGGCTCCGGGAGAATTGCGGTGTGGAGGGGTGCGGCAAGGGAGAAAGCGCAAATCAATAATTCCCAGCGACTCCTTGACTTCAAACGCTGTGCGTAAATGACCAAAGTGGATCGGGTCAAAAGTGCCGCCAAAAATTCCTAGCATCCCCCTACCTAGCGTGAAAAATCAAATCCGGGCAAAAATATTTTCCATTGCGTCACGTCCGCCGGTAAAACCGTTGTCAATGCAATATTTGATGAAATGGTGCAGGGCTAGAATCGCATCATCCTTGCAAGAGTAAGGGCCGCCAACACCTTCACGCGCTCGGTAGAACCATTCCTCTTCTCCAAAACGATTGGCCTCGCCTTGAAAAATTCGTTCACTGATAGTTGACATGAGAATTGTAAATCCGACTAAAAATTGAAGGAAAGTGGGCTAGGGGGATCACTCGAATCATTTAACCCAATGACAATAGGTTCAGTTGGAGCAAATCTGGCTGGTTAAAAACTTTGACAAGCATCTAGTTAACAGTTCAAGTAGTGTCATCCAGAAATTGGAATAAAGTAAATTAAACCCGATTTTTTTAATATAATTAATCGGCCAATCAATAACTAAACGTTCTTAAATCATACCATAAGTTTGGAGTTAGTGAAATCAAAATACATCAGAGCTTATCTACTGATGCCCATCATGGGTGGCAAGGGTTGTTGTTCTTTTAAAAAGGCACGAAGTGCCAGCCGTGTATTGGGTTTTATCTGTTTGGTTTTGGCCTGAACCGAAAGCTTGCTTAAGAGTGATTTGAATGGCGCAGAGCCAGCCGCCATCCTCCCGGTAAAGCTAATCAGGGTGTTCAGAGCCTCAATTTGGACAGATTCATGGTCATCCTGCAAAGCCGTCAATAAAGCAGTTACTGACATCTCTGAGGGTTGCTTAAATGCCGCTAAACTTTGCGCCGCCGACCTGCGTACCTCCGGGTCGAAATCCAAGCCCAAGGTGTTGATTAATGCCTTTTCCGATTCAGGTGTGGGAAATGCGCTTAATTGCTCCGCGCCCGCCACTCGTTTTTCGATGGATGAGTCATTCAGCCATTGGGTTGCCAAAGCCACTTGTTGATCCGTAAAACGTGCCTCATCTTCCAATTCTTCCGGTGTGGGCATCCTTGCGCCTTGTCCCATCATTTCCAACGGGGGAGGCACGACGTTTGTCGGTTTGCTGGTTACAGTGGGAGTCGTTTCTGGCTCATTCTCGTTGATGCTTGACAAATACCAAAAATAAACCCCATTGGCAGTGATCGCTAACAAAACCAATATCAGCAAAAATAATACAGACTTTCGGACGACCATGGATTCTCTTGGAATAAGCTTGACAAGAAACAGGCCCCAGATGGCAATTCTGTTGAAAGCCGTTCGTGCTGAGCCTGTCGAAGCATGAACGGCCTAAGTTTCCAGTAAGTTGCGTTTTTTCCGCTCACCCTTCGACAAGCTCAGGGCGAACGGAAAAATCCTTAATTCAACAGCATTGATCCCAGAAGGGGCCTGTAATTGTGACATCCAAACCCGCTAGAAAATCCGTCACACTCTATAAAGATTGCCTAGGATCAAGGGGTTTGACAGTATGGTTTACTGCACGATGATCGTACCCTGTGCCGCTCCTTGGGTTGGGTTCAATATTTTATTATGGGCGCAACTGACTTGCTGATAGGAATTTACGACGTTGCCCGATAAGTTGATAATCATCTCGTCACCCTTGACTGGGAAGGGCAGAGGGCTGAAGCCAGACACGAAACCGCCTGGAACGTTGTCAAAACCCATAATGGCTCGGATTTTCCACGCAACCGCATGGTCAGTACAGGAGGTGTCGCCGGAAACGCCTATCGCACCAACCTTGACTTTGGCGCTGTTGTAAAGTGCCAAGCCACCGCCAAATGTATTGATGCCGGCAACCCGCTTGTTGACGATGGGGTCTGCCCCGGTTCCAAAGGTTTCTGCCGCACCGAGATAAGCAATGGTGGCATCGACTGGATTACTGATATGAGAGACTACAAATGGACCAAAGTCAGGATTGGATTGATGGCTAGTCAAGTGCAAGAATTGTTGAAGTGGATCATCATCTACCGCTTAACACAAGGGAATTCTTGGCTCATTCTTGCTATAGTAAACACCGCCAACTGGGGCTTTCCAGAATTCAGTGTTGGAGAAAACAACTATGTCAGAAAATCGTATCTTATTGGTGGAAGACGAAATCATTTTTGCCGAAATTATAGAGGAGGTGCTTACCGATGCGGGTTTCGCGCTTCGTCATGCCGTGGACGGACAGGCCGCATGGGAAATTCTTGAAGGGGGTGATATTGCTTTCGATGCCATTTTATTGGACCGGCTCATGCCCCGCATGGATGGCATCGAACTGTTAGGGAAGATCAAGGCAGACCCCAAGCTGGATCAAATTCCCGTCATCATGGAAACGGGCGCTGGCGATTCCGTGAGTGTGCAGGAGGGTTTGAACGCCGGGGCCTACTATTACTTGATCAAACCATTTGAACCTAAGGTTTTGTTGAGCATAGTCGGGGCTGCGGTCGCTCAATATCGGGAGCATCTTGCCATGCTGGAAAGCGTTAAGCTGGCTGAACGTCCCTTTGCATTTCTGGATAGCGGAGTCTTTCATTTCCAGACCTTGGAAGAGGGCTGTTTGTTGGCAGATTTTTTTGCCCATGCCTGTCCAAAACCCGACAAAGCTATTCTAGGGTTGCGGGAATTATTGATTAATGCTGTCGAACATGGCAATTTGGGCATTTCTTACGATGAAAAGGGCGATCTGATTAACGACGATTTGATGCACCAAGAAATTGCAAGGCGTTTGGCTTTGGAAGAGAACCGTCACAAATTCGTGGAAGTTATTTTTGAGCGCAAGCCTGACGCTTTGATTTTCACCATCCGGGATCAAGGCGATGGCTTTGAATGGAAGCGTTACTTGGATTTTGACCCTGAACGGGTGTTCGATTCGAATGGCAGGGGCATTGCCATGGCGCGAACAACCAGCTTTGACAGTATAGAATACCAAGGCAATGGCAACACGGTGGTTGCCAAGGTAAATCTTGTGGTCAATAGCTAACTTCAAACCCCCTCTGATTAAAAGCATGAACGAAACAGATGATGCAGGTTCATTAGGATCAACCTCGGCAAGTCGTGAGCCTAGACCTGAAAAGCCATCATCTTGGTATCGATTAGTCATGTTAGCCCTCATATTATTACCAGCCCTTGTGCTGGGGGGGATTGGGGGCTACGCATTCATGAAGGCTAGGGAGTCCATCAAGCTTGAGGTGCAGCAAAGCTTGACGACGATAGCCGATCAGAAAAGCCGGCAGATCGAACTTTGGCTGTCCAATATTAGCGAAGATGCCTCGCTTTTCTGTGATCGTACACCCTTAGCCCGTATGGTGGAAAAATGGATTTTGAGTGGAAAACGCGATGCTGAAATGGAAAAGATGATTCGCCTGCGCTTGGAACAGATTCGTTCAAATCGTCACTACAGCAGTCTAGCTGTGTTCGACGCTCAAGCCCAGCTTGTGCAAGTGTCTGGCTCACAAGAGGTTCAAGAACACAGCAAGGTAGCTCTGGAAGTGATTCGTCAAGGCGTGCCCCAATTTATTGATTTGCACAAAAACAGTGACGGATCGGTTGAACTGGGTGTGATTGCCCCCTTAATCAGTGAATCGGGTCAAGTGATTGGCGCTTTGTACTTGGCAGGTTATGCGGAAGACTTTTTGTATCCGTTATTGGCCTCTTGGCCGGTATCACATGCCACGGCGGAAACAATCTTAGTCGAGCGGGAGAACGATAAGCTTCTTTACGTTAGCCCTTTGCACCTACTTAATATTCCGGCCCTTGCAAAACGTGTCCCATTGGGAGATTCCCGACTTCCCGCCGCAGCGGGTGTTAACGGATTTCGCGGAATTTACGAAAATGGCTGGGATTACCGTGGCAAAAAAGTATTGTCGTACCTCGCTGCAATCGAAGGGACGCCTTGGGTCATGGTGGCAAAAATAGATAATGACGAGGCATACGCCAAGATTCATCGGCTTGGCTGGCTGGCTGGCGGGGCTTTCGGCATTGCGCTGTTTGTATGTTACCTAATTGCTTGGTTCGTTTGGCGTAACCAAGGCTTAAAACACCAATTGGCGATCAATCAAACTTTACGCAAAAGTGAAGCCCGTTATCGTCTGTTGACCGAGACCATGCAGGATGTGATATGGATGCTGAATGTCGAAACCCAGCGTTTTGACTATATCAGCCCTTCGGTGGAGAAGCTGCGAGGTTATAGCCTTCAAGAAATTATGTCTTTGCCTGCCTTGGTGGGATTTCCTGACAATACCCGAGAATATATCGAAGGTTTGATTCAAGAACGGGTAATGGCGTTTCTGTCGGGAGAAGATGAGGGCAGCCAATACTTCACCGTTGAATTTGAAATGCCGCGCAAGGATGGTTCCTTGATTTGGGTTGAAAGTGTCAGCCAATGCCAGTTGAATCCATTGACCCAAAAGGTGGAGGTTTTTGGTCTGACGCGGAATATTTCAGATCGCAAACGGGCTGAAGCCAGTTTGCGGGAGAGTGAGGCTCGCTACCGGGCCATCGTTGACAATGCACCTTTGAGTATCTTGGCTGTGCAAGAAGGTCGTTATGTGTTTGCCAATCTTGCTGCGGCAAAAATGGCTGGGTATGCCGTGCAGGAACTGATCGGCATGTCTGCCATGGATGTCATCCACCCCGACTCCAGAGACATCGTGAAGGAAAGAATGAGTCAGTTGGATCACGGATTCGCCAATGCGTCGACAGAACTTAGCTTATTGCGCAAAGACGGCTCGATTGTCATAACCGAATCCACCTCAGTGCCCATCACACTGGATGGCAAGCCGGCTTTCTTGATTTTAGGGCAAGACATTACCGGTCGGAAGCATGCCGAGGCTCAATTACAAGCGCTTAACTCAGAACTTGAACAGCGGGTCTCGGAAAGGACAGCGGAATTGCAGTCGGTGCTTGACACTACTCAAGATGGTTTCGATGTCGTTGATTCAACCGGACGTTTGCTAAGGGTCAATCCGGCAGCCTGCCGTATGTTGGGTTACAGCGAAGCCGAACTGCTCAATCTAAGCATTTCTGATATTGAGTACATCGAGAATCCAGAGGAAACCCAACGGCATATTGAAAAAATCAGGCGGGAGGGGGTTGATCTATTCGAGACCAAGCTCCGATGCAAGGACGGGCAGATCATTGATGCGGAAATCAGTGTCATTTTTAACGAACACCAAGGAGGTTTGTTTTACACGTTTTTCCGTAATATCACCGAACGCAAGTGTTTGGAAAATGAACTACGCGAGGCTGTGGAGCGCCTTTCCCTTGCGACCAAAGCAGCGGAACTCGGTATTTGGGATTGGATGGTTCAAGAAGACCGTTTGGTTTGGGATGATCGGATGTATGCCCTTTATGGAATTAGACGGGAAGATTTTTCATCTGCCTACGCCGCTTGGATTTCTACCTTGCATCCTGATGACAAGGAGTTTCAAGATGGATTATCCAAACAAATATTGATTGAGGGGGATGAATATCGAACCGAGTTTCGCATCATTTGGCCCAATCAGTCGATCCATCACATTATGGTTTTTGGCCGGATCATTCGAGATGAAAATGGAAAACCATTACGTATGGTCGGAGTCAATTTGGATGTCACAGACAGGTTTTTAGCCGAACTGGAATTGGCAGAAAAAGAATCGCGCTGGCTTGTGGCGCTGGAAAGCCATGACATGGGCGTTTGGGACTGGAATATAGAATCAGGCGCTGTCTACCGCTCGCCCCGCTGGAAAACCATGTTGGGCTACTCGGAAGAGGATATCGGTGACGAAATCAATGACCGCGAATGGTTAATGCATCCTGAGGACAAGCCTTTCATGCTTAGAAGTTTGGAAGAGTATTTTCAAGGTGCTTCACCCCATTACCAGACACAATTCCGGTTGCTATGCAAAGACGGACAATACCGATGGATTTATTCTAGCGGCAAAGTGGTTGAATGGTCCGCCGAGGGCAAACCCTTGCGCATGATTGGGACACACACGGATATTGACGAACAGAAGAAAATTCAAGACGCGCTTAGGAAAAGTCGGGAGCGGTTGGATTTCGCTTTGAGAAATAGCCAAATTGGTGCTTGGGAAATGAATTTACGGGATCATACCACCGAGCGCACACCCATCCATGACTTGATTTATGGCTATGAAACGATGTTGCCCAAATGGACTTATCAAATTTTTTTGGATCATGTGTTGCCTGATGACCGCACAGAAGTGGATCGAGTATTCCAAGCAGCCGTGAAGGACAAGAAGGAATGGAATTTTGAGTACCGCATCCGCCGTGCTGATGGCGAAGTGCGTTGGATTTATGCCGCAGGGGGTCACATGACCGACCCGGATGGCAATTGCGAAGAAGTGTCTGGCATTGTTCAGGATGTGACTGAGCGCAAACTCATCACTGAAAAACTTGCCAAGGCGAAAGAAGCCGCCGAAGTGGCTAATCGGGCGAAGAGTACGTTTTTGGCAAACATGAGCCACGAAATACGCACACCGCTTAATGGCATTCTCGGCAAGGTCCAACTCATTCAAACTGAAAAACTTGACGATAAAATCAAAAGGCAAATTCAATCCATATCAGAATCAGCCTTGCATTTGTTATCCATTGTCAACGACATTCTTGACATTTCCAAAATCGAAGCGGGCAAACTCAATCTGGAGTTGGCTGATTTCTCCATTCGGGACAAAGTCGAGGCGGTCTTGTTTTCACTTGCCGATAAGGCCGAGGCAATGGGTGTGCAACTGAATGCTGTCATTGACCCTGAACTTCCCGAATTCTTAAGGGGTGATAAAAAAAGAGTGAGGCAGATTCTCTTCAACTTGGTGGGCAATGCGGTGAAATTCACTCAACAGGGGAGTGTGACCGTCAGAGTCTTGCGCTTGGAGCCTGGGGATGAAGGTTTCATGGTCCGGTTTGAGGTTCAAGACACGGGCCCTGGAATTTCCTATGAGGATCAGGGACGGCTGTTTCACCTCTTTGAGCAGGTTGATAACAAAAATACCCGTCATTTCGGGGGGACAGGATTGGGGCTTGCCATCTGCAAACGTTTGGTGGAGCAAATGGGTGGCAGTATAGGCATCGATAGCAAGGTCGGTGTAGGAAGCACCTTCTGGTTTAGGATACCGTTAAGCAAGGGATCAATCCCTCAAGTTGAATCGAATGATGTCCGCTTGACGGTTGAATTGGCCCGGCAATTGGCTGAAAATTTTAGTGATGCTCGAATATTGTTGGTCGAAGATAACGAATTAAACCAAGATATCGTCATCGAAATGTTACAGGAAATGAATATGACTGTGGATTTGGCTGTTAATGGCAAAGAGGCCGTCAAACTGGCGACAAATCGGAAATATGATTTGATATTGATGGACATACAAATGCCGATCATGGACGGTTTGGAAGCGACGCGACTCATACGAAGCCTGCCTGATGGGGTTCATGTCCCGATTTTGGCGCTGACCGCCAATGCCTTCAAGGAGGATATTGAACACTATCTCAGTATTGGCATGAACGCCCATATTGCCAAGCCCATCATTATGGGCAAGTTATATGAAGCCATGTTTAGCTGGCTAGGGTTCAAGTCAGCGACCATTACGGGCATGGATTCGGATGCAGAGAACGGGAACAAAACGCCGGGAAGAGAGGTTGGGGACAATGCTGTTGAATTAAGCCCCAATAACAATAGTCGTAGGGCGGCAACCCTTTGCCGCCAACAGTCGGGCAGCGGCGAGAGTCGGCATGGGGATGCCGACCTACTTCTAAATTCAACAGCTTCGGGCTTGATGGCGCGTATTGATGCCATTCCCGGCATGGACACTCAAATCGGATTGAATTGTTTGGGCGGCAAGGAATCAAGTTACAAGAAGATGTTAATTAAGTTCGCCGACAGGCAAGCGACAGATATGGACAGTTTGCGCAATACCTTGGCCCAAGACGATTTCGTCACTGCCAAGCGGATAGCGCACACTCTAAAAGGCTTGGCGGGGACTCTGGGCGCTACGCTGCTACAGGCTCACGCCCAAGCCTTGGACGCGGCCTTTCGTGAAGAACTGGGTCAGGAAGAGATCAACCGGTTGACTGATATCGTCGTTGCCGAATACGCAAGCCTGGCCGAGTCCATTTTGGCTATCATGAACGAACCCTGACATCGGTGGGTGCGATCAAGTGGTTTGATGCATAGTGAAAACACAAGAATAAAAATAATTGGGTTCCAAATATCAGGTTTGCCATTAACAGATGCACGGGTTGAACGATGGCAGGGAAGCCCAAACGATCCAAGCTGATTCCCGAAATGATCGCGGTCACCACTAATGCGGACAAACCTAAACCAAAGCGGTACATGAGGCTGTCGCTTCGGATGGATTGATAGATTTTCCAGACCAACCAAAGATTGGTGAACAGGATGATGGAGGAGAACGACCGGTGGATGTAGAAGATGATGGGAAAGCTTTCCCGCCATAGGCTGCGGTCCCCGCCGTCACCATGCACCAAGTGCTGGAAAATCAACGGGTCCATGGCCTGCCGGATTTGAGTGCCCATCGCGATCTGCAACAAACTCATGCCGATGGCAACTTTTAACACCAAGCCAAAACGCATGGGTAGCCCGCTGGCATCCAGCGTGGACAGACTGGCTTTTTGGGAACGGGCGATGGTGAATATCAGCAGGATGACAATACCGAAGGCCATCAGCATATGCGCGGTGATGACCCAAGGATTCAAATGGTTAGCCACCACCCTAGCGCCTAGCCAAGCCTGGAAGCCAATTAACAGGAACACCGCCAACGAATTGTAAAACACGACGGGGTCCGATTGTCGGTAATGACGTGAAGCCAACAGCGTCAGAAAAACCAAGATGCCCGTGCTTGCCCCCACCAGACGGTTGACATACTCCGTCCAAGTCTTGACCGGGTTGAAACGGGTGTCGGCATAACCGCGTTCGGCGTAAATTTCATGATAATTGGCCGGTAGTTGCGATTCCTCGGTGGGCGGTATCAATTGACCGAAGCATTTCGGCCAGTCTGGGCAGCCCATGCCTGAACCGGAGGCACGGACGATGCCGCCCGCAAGAATGACTAGATAAACGGCAATCAGGGTAATCACGCTGATGCGGCGGAAGCGGGCGGCTAAGCTGGGGTCAATCATGGTGGCAGGTTCAGAGGATGCGCTAAAGTGCATAATATACCATTGCCGGGCTTGCTGTGATGCTGGAGTGCAAGGCTTGCCTTGCGACAGGAGCGCAAAGCTTGCCTTGCGAGAGGATTTTCGGGCAAGGCAAGCCTTGCACTCCCGACGTGTTTTCAAGCATATCCAGTGTCTATGTGAATCACTTTTATTCAAACCCGCTTGTCTAGCAGGCTTGACCATAGGCTTTGAGGCATAAGCTTGAGCAAAACGGCTAATTTGCCCACAATATCCTAACAATCCATCAATCTTTAACCGTAACTAGGCGTAGCCATGACTATCCAAACCCGTAAAATAGAATATCAACATGAAGGCGTACTTTTAGAAGCTGTTTTGGCTTGGGATGACTCGACCATGGCGGCCCGTCCGGGGGTGATGGTGTCACATGCTTGGGGTGGGCGGGACGAATTCGCCATCAACAAGGCTTGTGCGCTGGCTGATTTAGGCTATGTCGGTTTTGCCCTAGATCTTTATGGCAAAGGGATTATAGGCTCGGGTCCAGAAGAAAATGCCAAATTGATGGGCCAATTCATGGAGGACCGTAGCTTGCTGCAATCCCGGATGATGGTGGCTTTGGAGACAGTGAGAAATCAACCGGAAGTGGATGCGGGTCGGGTCGCGGCCATAGGGTTTTGCTTCGGCGGCTTGTGTGTGTTGGATTTGGCGCGTAGTGGTGCCTCGCTTAAGGGTGTCGTTAGCTTCCACGGCTTGCTGGTTCCACCCGGAAACACCGACGGCAAGGCCATCAAAGCCAAAGTGTTGGTGTTGCACGGATATGACGACCCGATGGCAACGCCGGAGCAAATGCTGGCGCTCGCCAACGAATTGACCAAGGCAGAGGCGGATTGGCAGATACATGCCTATGGCGGCACGGTCCACGCCTTTACCAATCCAAAAGCCAACGATCCAGGTTTTGGTACGGTCTATCAGGAATCAGCAGACCGGCGGTCATGGCAAAGCATGGGGAATTTCCTTGAAGAAGTGTTAAAATAGCGCTTATTTTCTTCCATCCTGCTTGCCACTAGAATAATGACCCATGGACATGAAATTTTTGGATTTTGAACAATCCATTGCTGAACTTGAGGCCAAAATCGAGGAACTTCGCCATGTCGGTTTTGATACTGAGATCAACATCTCAGATGAAATTAGCCGATTAGAGGATAAAAGCCGGAAATTAACGGAGTCTATTTTCTCCGGGCTTTCTGCGTGGCAAATTTCCCAATTGTCGCGCCATCCGCAACGGCCTTACACCCAAGATTATTTGGACGCTATTTTCGAAGGTTTCCATGAGTTGCATGGCGACCGGGCCTATGCCGACGATCCGGCCATTATTGGCGGGCTTGGTCGATTGGACGGTTCGCCGGTGATGGTCATCGGTCACCAGAAAGGCCGGGACACCAAAGAAAAGATCTACCGTAATTTTGGCATGCCAAGACCGGAAGGCTACCGTAAAGCCTTGCGCCTGATGAAAATGGCCGAGCGTTTTCATCTGCCCATCATTTGCCTGATCGACACGCCGGGGGCTTATCCGGGCATAGGCGCAGAAGAGCGCGGGCAAAGCGAAGCCATCGCCCGCAACCTATTTGAAATGTCGAAATTGCGCACCCCTATCATCTGCACCGTGATAGGGGAGGGCGGTTCCGGCGGGGCGCTTGCCATCGGCGTGGGCGACCGCTTGCTGATGTTGCAATACAGCACCTATTCGGTGATTTCGCCGGAAGGTTGCGCCTCCATCCTGTGGAAAAGCGCAGAAAAGGCCGAACTTGCCGCCGAAGCCATGGCAATCACTTCCAAGCGTTTGATGGATTTGAAGATGATTGATGAAATCATCCCGGAGCCGGTAGGCGGTGCGCATCGTGACCGCAAAGCCATGGCAGAAAACCTAAAAGCCAGCTTGAAGAAAAACTTAGATGATCTGAGTTTCTTTTCTATGGATACGATAATCGAAAGAAGGTATCAACGGCTGATGCAATATGGCGTTTATGATGAGATTGCTGCTTGATTCATGAAAATCAAGCGGCTCGATATTGAAGGGTTCCGCTCGCTCCGTAAAGTCAGTTGGGAACCCGGCGACTTGAATGTGGTGATTGGGCCAAATGGTTCGGGCAAATCCAATCTATTGCAGTTTTTGGAGTTAATCAGCGTCTCCGCCCAAGGTCGGTTAGGGAAATATATTCAATCCTTGGGTGGGATGGATGCCTTGGTTTGGGATGGTCAAGCGACTTCGATTAGGTTTGGTTTGGATACGGAACCTTCAAATGTCGGATTAGGGTTAGGTCATTATGAACTTAATTTAGTTAGGCTTGGAAGTCGAAGCTCATATATTCTTGAAAACGAATTATTGACGGGAAAAGTTCAAAATAAGCTTTTGGAAAGAGACTCTAAACACTCTGTTATACATTGTGCTTACCCGATTAATGGCAATGAAGAAAAATCAAATGTAATTGTTCCTGTGTTTGTTGAGGACAAATCAATAAGTAATGAAGAAACATTGTTACATTCCGCAGCGGGTTCATTTTTGATATATGATGATATTTCAAATTTTCAACAATTCCTATCTTCTATAAGCATTTATCAAAACTTTCATTCCGACAAAAACGCCCCCATCCGCCAATCAACAATCACCCGTTTTGAAAAGCGAGTAGAATCAGACGGTCAGAATCTCATATCAGTTTTGCATACGCTATATACCGGCGACAGGGAATTCAAAGCCGATATAAACGCCGCGATGAAAGCCGCTTTTGGCGATGACTTCGAGGAGTTGGTGTTTCCACCCGCCTCAGATCAAAGAATACAATTACGAATCCGCTGGAAATCCCTTAAACGCGAACAATCTGCCGCCCATCTATCCGATGGAACTCTGCGCTTTCTGTTTTTGCTGACCGTATTAGCCAGTCCAGACCCTCCACCCGTCATTGCGATAGACGAACCGGAAACTGGTCTACACCCTTCCATGCTGCCGATCATTGCCGAATTTGCCCAAGATGCGGCGATGCGCTCTCAAGTCATATTCACCACCCATTCCCCGCAGTTTTTGGATGCGATGACTGAAGCCAAACCCACTACTACCGTGGCATTATGGGAAAATGGCGAAACTATTTTGCGTACCTTACCTAAAGACGAACTTGAGTATTGGCTAAAAGGATATTCTCTGGGCGCACTATTTAGATCAGGGACGCTGGAACAAATCAGCAATTCTCATTTTGGCATGACCAACGTTCCTAACGTAGGGTGGGCTAGGCGCACACACCGGGAACCTTGACCTCACTCGGTGCTTT
>CAIYXP010000319.1 GCA_903930145.1 uncultured Methylococcaceae bacterium | reverse complement strand
TTCATTAGCCTATCGATTCTTAAGTTTTTATAACGTTCACATTCACTCTCCCGGTGTTGCAATTCTTGGAGAGTTGCTTCCGTATCGTAAGGCGTATTGGGTGTGGGATTGTTTTGCTCGACTTTTTTATCGGCATTTTCCACCTGCTGGATATGTTGCTGCGTCATGATCCTTTGCGCGCTAGGGTTCGGTGGACTGGGGAACTCCCCATAATGCACCTCCCCATTTGAGTCGGTCCACTTGTACACATCGGCTTGGGCGATTCCAAAACCGACTATCCATATCATCGCTGCAACAACGCCTTTCATGTTATGCCACACCTCGGGAACACGGTTTCAAAGTTTATTGAGTGTTGGCAGTTTACACGATTTTAAGGCTTCTGACTCTCGCAGGAATCACAAAGCTTGATCGTTTCCCGCAGAAGCGAAGCCGGCTTGCAAGCCACAAATTCATATAAGCCTTCGCCCGGTGATATACTTTGCCATAAAGCTGAATGCAATCAACTGCCCACCATGAAATATTTGACCGAATGCCCAGAACGTAAATCGCTCAACGACGACATACATGCGCGCCCCTATCTCGAACTAAACCCACCCCAGCAAATTTCCTATCTCGCCTTGTTAGTGAGCCGCGAAGAACGCTTGCGGGAAGCGGGGCATTTGTCTGTACTGTGCGAACATTTTGGCTTGTCAGCGCCGGACTTGGATGGTAAAGACATCATGGTTGATTTTGGTGATTTTCGCCTGAAGATGGAAGTCCATGCGGAATACACCCATTATAAAATCATTCGCCAAGCCAACCTCGCAGACCCATTTTTCGACCCGCCCATACAATCGTTGCCGGAAACTTGGCTGGAAGGATTGCCGGGTAAAGTCTTGGTCGGCATTCATGTGGCGATTCTTGACGAGTCAAATTCAAGCTTAAATCTTGAACCGGAATATTTGCCGCATTATTTTGAAGGCAATCGTTTGATCGGCGGCAAAATTGCCGGCGGCAATGGTGCGGCATTCAGTGATTTTTTATTGCATGATGATGGCTTTAGCCGTTTGCTCATCATCAACTATAATTTCGCCCCCGGCCAGTCGGGGCGCAGTTTGCAACGCTTATTGGAAATCGAAACCTACCGCATGTTAGCCTTGCTTGGTCTACCGAAGGCCAAGTCGATTATGCCGCAACTGCCCGAAGCCGATTATCAATTAGTCCAACTGACGGCTTCATTGGATCAGGATGACGGGCGCACTGACGAAGACCTATTGGATGAACTCACCCGGCTTGCCGCCACGATTGAAAACAAAGTTTCCGCAACCTACGCCCGTTTCAACGCCACCCGCAATTATGCTTTACTCGTCAATACTCGCTTGGAGCAATTGCGGGAATCCAAAATCGAAGGCATTCCATCATTCAATGAGTTTTTGGAACGAAGGCTCAACCCCGCCATCAACACCTGTAATTCGGTCGATCATTGGCTGCATCAATTGGCCCAGCGTATTTCCAATGTCAACCAATTATTGCTAACCCGGATAGATGTGCGCCGCAAGCAGCAAAACCAAGATATTTTGGAATCCTTGAATCGACGGGCGAAAATCCAACTCCGCTTGCAACAGGCCATAGAGGGTTTGTCGGTCATGGCAATCACCTACACCGCCGTGAGTTTGTTAGGTGTATTATTTGGCGGATTCAAAGCCATCGGCATGAATATCAACTCCGAATTGCTCATGGCGATATTTATTCCCATCATTGGTTATTTTGTTTATCAGGGCGTATTGCGTCTGCGTCAAACCATAGAGCAAGAAGATCAAGATTAGTATTTCAGCCAGAATTAAGATTGCCTCGTGCGAATAACAATCCACTGCCGTGACTTTCCAATTGACTGCGAATGTCAGCATAATGGCAATCGAGTGGCCAATGTCACAACATTGGTTAAATGACTTGAACCGTCAATGTAGTGATTGATATAGCCCTCAAAGCTAAAATAATGTAAAGAACACTCTTCCCCATGCCCTTCGATTTCAAACCCTTAGAACAACAAATTCTCCAATCCTTACGCAAAGACCAGCACCGTTTCAGGCGCACCCTTGACAGGCTCAAGGCTGACCAAAAAGCCGGCAAGGATATTGCCAAGCCATTAGAGGATTTGCAAACCCGTTTAGTTGAATCCGTCGCCGCCAGAACGGCTAGGGCAGCCAGCCTCCCGGATTTGGAATACCCCGGCGATTTGCCCGTTTCGGAGCGCAAGGACGATATTTTAAAAGCGATCATGGAAAATCAAGTGGTGATTGTCTGCGGCGAGACCGGTTCGGGCAAGACCACCCAATTGCCGAAGATTTGCTTGGAAGCGGGCCGGGGCGTGGCGGGTTATATCGGTCATACCCAACCGCGGCGTATCGCCGCTCGCAGCGTGGCTAACCGCATTGCCGAAGAATTGAAGCAGCCATTGGGCAAGGCCGTTGGTTTCAAGATTCGGTTTAGTGACCATACCAGCCCGGAAAGCCTGATTAAACTGATGACGGACGGCATTTTGCTGGCGGAAACCCAGAATGACCGCTTTCTGGACCAGTACGACACGCTGATTATCGACGAGGCGCATGAGCGCAGCCTGAACATCGACTTTCTGCTCGGCTACATGAAATGGCTGCTACCGCGCCGGCCTGACTTCAAATTAATCGTCACCTCTGCCACCATCGACCCGGAGCGCTTTTCCCGGCATTTTAACGATGCGCCCATCATCAATGTGTCGGGCCGGACTTATCCGGTGGAAATCCGCTACCGGCCCGTGATCGTGGAAGAAGATGATGTCGAAGACGAGACCTCGAATGAGTTGCAACGCGGCATTCTGGCGGCGGTGGATGAACTGCATCGGGAATCGACCGGGGATATTTTAGTGTTCCTGATTGGCGAAAGGGACATACGCGAGACGGCTGAGTCTTTACGCAAACACCATCCGGTGGATTGTGAAATCCTGCCCTTGTATTCGAGATTATCCAATGCCGAGCAGGAACAAATCTTCAAACCGCATAAAAAACGCCGCATTGTGCTATCCACCAACGTGGCGGAAACCTCTCTGACCGTTCCGGGCATACGCTCGGTGATTGATGCCGGCCATGCCCGCATCAGCCGTTACAGCCATCGCAGCAAGCTGCAACGCTTGCCCATCGAAAATATTTCCCAAGCTTCCGCCAACCAACGCGCTGGCCGTTGCGGTCGCGTTGGGCCGGGGGTATGTATTCGGCTGTATTCCGAGGCGGATTATGTGCGACGGCCCGAATTCACCGAGCCGGAAATCCTGCGCACCAATCTCGCCGCCGTCATCTTACAAATGAAGGCTTTAAATTTAGGGGATTTGGAAGATTTCCCTTTCTTGGAGCCGCCTGACGAACGGATGATTCGCGATGGCTTACGCACCTTGCAAGAAATCAATGCTATTGATGACAAGCGCAAACTCACTGAGATTGGAAAAAAATTATACAAATTACCGGTTGACCCGCGACTGGCCCGGATATTATTGGCTGCGTCGGACGAAAACAGCCTCACCGAAGTCGCCATCATCGTGTCGGCTTTGAGCCTTCAAGACCCGCGTGATCGGCCCTCCGACAAAGCCCAAGCGGCGGACCAGAAGCATGCCCGGTTCAAGGATGAAAACTCGGATTTTATGAGTTATATGAAGTTATGGACGGAATTTCAAGAACAAAAGAAACATCTTTCCAATAGCAAACTGCGCCAATGGTGTCGCACCAACTTCCTGTCCTATCTGCGGTTAAGGGAATGGGAGGATATTCATCAGCAAATCATGCAAGTCGCCAAGGGCGAATTGGCTTTACGTTTGAATATGGCTCCATCTGAATACGGGGAAATCCATCGCCCCTTATTGACCGGATTATTGTCCAATGTCAGCTTCAAGCAAGAAGGCTCGGAGTATCTAGGCGCTCGCGGCTTGAAATGCCAAATTTGGCCGGGTTCATCCTTGTTTAAAATTCGGCCTAAATGGATCATGTCCGCCGAACAAGTCGAAACCACTAAAGTATTTGCCCGCACCGTTGCCAAAATCGAGCCGGAATGGGTGGAAAAATGTGGCGCACATTTGGTTAAGCGGACATATCACGAACCTCATTGGGAAAAGAAAGCCGCCCGCGCCGGTATTTTGGAAAAAGTCACGCTATTTAGCCTCACCATCACCAATGGCCGACGAGTGCCGTTGGAAAATGTCGATCCCAAACAGGCGAGGGAAATATTCATCCGTTCGGCATTGGTGGAAATGGAATATGACAGCAAAGCACCCTTTTTTGTACACAACCGCGAGTTACTGGCAGCGGCGGATTATTTGCAGCAAAAAGGCCGGCGCGTGGACTTGGTGGCGGATGAGGAATGGATCTATCAATTCTATGACCAGCGCCTGCCCGAAGAAGTCGTCAGCGGGGTGAGTTTTGAGGTTTGGCGAAAAAAAGCGGAAAAGGCCAATCCTGCCTTATTAAAAATGACCCGCGAGGATATTACCCGTAAAGAAGAGGAAGGGCTAGACAATAAGAATTTCCCCGATGAAATTAAAATCGGGTCTATTCGAATTAGGCTGGAATACCGTTTTGAACCCGGTCATGAAGATGACGGCGTGACGGCGATCATTCCTTTGCATTTGCTCAACCAATTACCGGCTGAACCGTTTGCTTGGCTGGTTCCGGGTTTGCTGCGGGAAAAGGTGGTGGCGATGATTAAAAACCTGCCCAAGCAAACCCGCAAGCATTTCGTCCCCGCACCGGATTATGCCGACAAAGTCGTCCCGCAATTGGATTATGGTCATGGCAAATTCACCGAGCAAATCAGTGCTTCATTGCGACGCATCGAAGGCTTCACCATCCCTGAAAAAGAATGGAGCGAGGACGGCATTCCCATCCATTTGCGGATGAACTTCGCATTGGTGGATGATGCGAATGTCGTCATCGCCCGGGCTCGCAATCTGAATGAGCTAAAACAGCGGCATGAATCGGCAGCCGTGGAAAATTTTGCCGAATTGGCCCAAGAGGAGTTTTCCATCACGGGTAAAAAGGAATGGGATTTCGGCGATTTGGCGGACCGGTTTCAATCGGGGCAAATCCATGGCTTCCCTGCGCTAGTGGACGAAGGCGAGACGGTCGGCTTGCGGGTGTTCGATACGACGGAAAAAGCCGCTGAGTCTCAAGAACGCGGTTTGGTGCGTTTGTTTCGCCTAGCTATGATCCAGCCTTTGAAATATCTACGAAAAAATTTGGTGATCTCTCCGACGGCCGAAGTGGCTTACCGACAACTGCCCAAACATCCTTTTCTCTATGCTGAATTTCAAGCGGGTCGTGATTTACGTGAAGACGTGCTGGATCGGATCATGGCGGCGCTGTTTCTGGACGGTCATCCCGACATCCGCACCAAAGCGGCCTTTGAAAAAAGATTGGCAGAAGGCAAAAGCGAATTGGTTCCCATCGGCAACACCAACTCCAAATTGGCTGACGAAATCCTCAACCTCTATGCCGAAGTGAACCGCAAGCTTAAAACCCGCAATGACCCTGCCACCGCAGATATGCGCAGCCAATTGGAACTGTTGGTGTTTTCTGGTTTTATCGCCGTCACACCCTATCCGTCATTAAAACAAATTCCCCGATACTTCAAAGCCATGCTTTACCGCTTGGAAAAGTCGGCACTAGACCCAGGCCGTGACGCTCGCTTGGTCGCTGAAATCGCCCCATTCTGGAAGAAATACTGGGACCGGGTGAAATCGGGCAAGGATAAAACCACACCGGAACGGGATGACTTCCGTTGGATGCTGGAAGAGTTTAGGGTATCCCTTTTCGCCCAACCTTTGAAAACGCCATATCCGGTTTCGGCAAAGCGTTTGGAGGAAGCATGGACGAAGAAGTTGGCGGGGTGAAAATTGAATTTGTACCAAGAACAGTGCGCTAGAATCTCATCATCAATCAATCTCTGGAATCCGAAAATGAATCACACGCATTTTATCGCCGCTGCCATTCTTTCCTTGTTTACGGTCAATGGCTGTGCTGCCCAATCAAACACTCCGCCCAACACAATTGCCTACTCCCGCATCGTGGATCTTAGCCATATCATCGCCATCGACATTCCCTTATGGCCCGGCGACCCTCCGGTGGAGTTCCAAGATGTGGCCCAATTCGCGACGGATGGGTATTATCTGAGGAAGTTCACCATAGGAGAACATAGTGCCACGCACATGAATGCCCCGAATAGCTTCCATCAAGGCGGCATAGCGATTGATGCTTATACGCCGCAATCCTTGGTGGTCAAAGCTGTGGTGATCGACATTCGAGCCAAAACGCAATTCAATCCTGACTATGCCCTCAGTCGGCAAGACGTGATCGATTGGGAAGGCAGATACGGTAGGATTCCTGCCGGTAGCGTCGTCCTGCTTTATACGGGATGGCAAGAAAAATGGAGCGACCCGGTGGGATTCTTCAATCAAGACGCAAAAGGCAATCTCCACTTTCCGGGGTTTGATGGCGCTACCACTCGTTTCCTGTTGAAGGATCGCGGTGTTGCCGGTGTTGGGATTGATACCCATGGCGCAGACCCTGGTTTGGATAAACGTTTTATGACCAACACGCAAGTGCTTGCTCAAAACGGCATCATCTTGGAATGCCTGGATCATCTCGACCAGTTGCCAGCGACAGGTACGACCTTGGTTTTGGGGATTTTGAGGTTGAAGGAAGGGTCCGGGACACCGCTCTCCGTGATGGCATTCGTGCCATGAATCACCACCAAGGGTTTTGCAAGAACCCTCATTTACATTTTTTGAATAAACAATGAACCTTTTAATCACGAATAAGAATAAACAGGATGTAAGAACAATAAACAACGAGGAAATTCGTGATGAAAGCCTTTTATCTGAATCGAAACACCCTATCCGGCAGGCTTGCTATTGGCCCATTGCTGGCCATTTCTTTGATGACACTGCCTGCAATAGGGGACGCAGCCAGTTTTATCGTGGGGGGGCTTGGCAATTTTGATGCCGCCAATTATGAAGGACAGGATGCCTATGGATTTGAAGTCAAGATTGAAGGCATACAAGCCAGCGATTTGATGCCTTCTTGGACTGGGAACAAATTTGGCGCACCGGTAGTTGTGCCTTATGCAACCGGTGTTTATGTGCGCTATCAAAGCCCTTATGACTCGGTAAATCATAGATTTACCCAAGCCACAGTGCCGAAAACACCGGGTGCGGCTTTTCTTGGCTCTTGCTACATGGGATACCCATCCTACTACACCGCCGGTTGCGATCATTTCGGCGTGCATCTGAATTACACCGCGATGACGAAAGCGACTTCGACAACTTATCGATGGATGTTTGAAGACCCCGCCAATCCCGGTCATTTAATCGGTTCAACCAACCCGGTCATGGTCCCAACCGCGACCTATTACTTCATTCCTCCACCTCCGACCCGACCGACCGCACCTCCCGAACTTGTGGCTGTCGTAGAGTTGCCACCTCCACCACGACCACCCGTGCCTGAACCAGTGCCGCAATATGGCGACGCGACTTGGGTAAAAGTTTATAAAACCGAATTGGCGCGTGAAGTGGCTTTAGTCGAACTGGTCGAGGGCAATGCCGTTGTTCCGCAAAATGCCACTCAAGTCGAGACAGAATGGCAATTGATGCAGCCTAGCCCCCCGCCTGACGGAAAACATCGTCAACGCGGCAAATTGGTCAATCAAGGTGAGCCACTGACGGGGACTAGAGCCGTTGTCCGACGCTATGAAACCTATGCTTATACGGGAGCCTACGATCCCATCACGCATGAAGCCGTCTGTAGCGATGGCACTTGCAATGCCCCACTGGATGGCGAACTCGGCGCTTTAATCAGCGCCCAAATGGCTGCCGCCAATATCGCAGTCCCGTCCTTGACCATCACCAAAGTGGGTAGCGGCAATGTCAGTTCTGCTGACAAAGTCATCAGTTGTGGGAGCAAATGCACCTCGACTTATGCACTCGGGACACAGGTTGCCCTCACTGCCGTGGCCGCAAGCAAAAGCACGTTTGCCGGATGGACTGGGGCTTGCACGGGAGTCGCAGCCACTTGCAATGTCACCATCAATGATGCGGTGAATGTCACGGCAACGTTTAATGCAGCGCCTGCGAGTGGCGGCGGCGGTAGTGGCGGAGGTGGCGGTTCGACAACGGGTTCGACGCTATCGGTCAAAGTAACCAGTGGCAAAGGGACCGTCTCCAGTACGCCAGCCGGCATTTCTTGCGGCAATATTTGCTCCACCACACTCGCTGCGGGCACTACCATGACGTTAAATGCGACACCCGAAGTCGGTTTCAGATTTGTCAATTGGACAGGGGCTTGCTCAAGTACATTACCGACTTGCGTGGTCACCGGAGGTGGCAGCGTATCGGTTCAAGCTAATTTCACCAAATAGGGGATTGAATAATTCATCCCAACCAACTGATAGGGGCGACAGGATGCGCCCCTTTTTTTGTTCTCGTCACTTTTGCTCACTAATCAATTCCAAGTGTTGTTGATTGAGCATGACATTCTTTATATCTGAATTCTATTACGAATTGCCTGAACAATAGCCTGAGTCGGGTCTGTTGACCTATAAGACCAAGGCTCAAAACGGTCGGTCAGCCGTTTGGCTGCGCCATACTCGATAAGTTTGCCAACAATATCGCGATGATAACACTCAGTCGCAGCTTCGCTAATATCGATCAAAACGGGCTTGCCGGTAAAAGCGGCCTCGGAACACATTGATAAAGAATCCCCGGTGACGATGAACAGGTCGGCGTGGGCAAGCAAGGCATGGTATAAGCTCTGCTCGGTCTGCTGCCAATCGAAAAAACGAGTATTTAACTCGGTCAAACTATCCAGCAAAGCGGTTTGGGCTTCCGCAGGCGTTCTTCGACTATTGGAAATGACCAAGCAAGCTTCCAAGGGCTTTGCAATCTTATAAACCCGCTGCGCCAAGGCTTTGGCGTGGGCTGCATCAAACCCGTCGCAGTAACGTGTATTGCCGCCCAACAGCAAACCAATGATCGGTTTAGGCAATGACTTGAAATAGTCTTGATGCTTGCAATAGGCATCCGCTAAAACCTCTTGCGTGAGTTTATGCGGTACGCCAACTAGGGGAACGATATTGGTTCCAAGCAATTGCGGGGAAGCAATCAGATCGTATTCCTTTAGACGAGGATGATGCTCATCAGGCAATATGGAGGCAAGGTAAACGTTTAACAGACTATCTTGAAAGAGGTTTTTCAAATCGGCTATTTCGGCAGTCGTTTCCTCGCCCGTTCCGCTAATAATCAAGAGTGGTTGCCCTGTTACATGGACATTGCGGGCATAACGTTCGGAGAGTTCATTTTGATAGCTTTGAGTATCTGCGCTGGGTAGCGGTATGATTTCATACGGGTAGCCTAGGCGATCTGCCAAACCAATGCGGGCATTCAACTCGCCTGTGTAGGCACTATCCACCACCCATACTAATGGACGGGTTGAGCCATGGATATCTGGTATAGGTAATCGAGCGGTTTCCATAAGTCATCTAAATGTTAATGCTAATATCATTTGCGATGGCCCG
Organism: uncultured Methylococcaceae bacterium; assembly: GCA_903930145.1. Taxonomy (GTDB): domain Bacteria; phylum Pseudomonadota; class Gammaproteobacteria; order Methylococcales; family Methylococcaceae; genus Methylumidiphilus. The sequence continues at coordinate 41,984 of CAIYXP010000319.1, read as the reverse complement.
TGCTGCAATTGCACCATCCGCGATAGCGGTCACTACCGACTGCAAATGGGGGCTGGCAACATCGCCTATGGCATAGACTGAATCAATCGAGGTTCGTTTCCTTGAATCTGTCAACAAATAGCCTTGTTTGAGTTTACTCATGGTGGCAAGAGGGCCAAGAGTGTCTAAAAAACGACTATTGGGCACGAAGCCTGCGCGGACGAATACCCTATCTACTATTAAACTATCGGTAGGTAAACCCGACTGATTCAAATCCATTTCGATGCCCCCCTGACTTGGCCGAAACCCGACAACTTCTGACTCCACAAACTCGACCACCAAACCTTGTCCTATCAATGCATTGACTTCATTGCGAATCGTTTGTTGGGCTTTTGCTTGTGAACGGATTAGCAGATAGACGCGACTGGCGACCCTAGCCACATCTTTCACAGTAAAATGGGCATTATCGCCGCCACCGATGACGGCAACCGTTTTGCCTTGCAAACGATCCAGCTTGTCCAGATGATCCAAGGGATGACAGCCAATTAACCCATTCGAATGCAAATATTCCAATCCAGATGATGGCCCGAATATTTCAATACCTTGGGCCTGTAAACCCGTGGCGATGACGAGCGCATTGACCTGCATAGTCAAACCTTGGCTTTGGCCGGCTTCATCCACCATCAAGCAAAAACCTGTGGGCGTGGACTCAACCGATGCGAGCTGGGCATTATAGATGACGGGGATGGATTCGTCTTTCACATGTTTCCCATATGAATTTGCCAAATCGGCGCTAGTCCGTCCATACCAGCCCAACACCCAACGGTTAATCCGGTGAATGTTTAGCATTTGCCCACCGAGTTCGGCATTGCGCTCGATGATGCAGTGTGAAAAGCCCAAATGCTTTAACCATAACGCACAGGACATGCCGGCCGGCCCACCGCCTACGATGACGACAGTGGGATTATCAATATTCAACATCAAAGCTTCATAGGCATGACGATAAATTTGTATTTCTGGTTTAGCGGGTCTTCAATCAGGCAACTATTGCCTGCGTCAGTGAAGGAAAGAGTCACCGTTTCCGAGTCCACATTATTGAGGGCATCAAGCAAGTAGGTCGTGTTAAAGCCCACGCCCAAACCTTCACCTTCAAGTTTGACCTCGAATTCTTCCTCGGCCTCCTCGTGGTCTGGGTTTTGCGACTGCAAAAACATTAATCCGTCTTTCACTTCCAAGCTAATGCCCTTGATTTTCTCAGCAGTCAGGACTGATACACGATTCAAAGCGGCTTTGAAAGTCTCCCTGTCAGCGGTAATGATTTTGGTGATATCCCTAGGCATGACGCGGCGAAAATCGGGGAAGCGCCCCTCGATTAGCTTGGCTGAAAAACTCAGTTCGCCCATCATCACACTGATATTATTGGCAGCGAATTGCAAAGTGACCGTTTCATCCTGATCGCTAAGCAAACGATAAAGCTCCATGATGCCTTTGCGCGGCACTATCACTTGGCGTGGCTCCAATTCCGCCCCTTCCAACATTTCTTCATAAAGCGCCAGCCGGTGTCCGTCGGAAGCCACTGTCCTTAACAAACGACCATCAATGTCTAGCAGCAAACCATTCAGATAGTAGCGGACATCTTGCAAAGCCATTGCAAACAAGGTCTTTTCCATGGCTTTTTTTAGCAGCTTACTGCTCAAGGACAGTTCGGCTTCGGGTTCGCTGACATCAAAAGCCGGGTAATTGTCGGCGGGCAAGGTCCCCAAGGAGAAACGGCTGCGCCCACTATTGATGCTGACCTTGTCTTGGCGACATTCTACGTTGACCGTGCTACCTTCAGGCAATAAGCGGCAAATGTCCAATAATTTGCGAGCCGGGACGGTGATGCTGCCGTCTTCACCCGCTTCTGTCACCGAATGCGTCACCAACTGGACTTCCAGATCGGTTCCGGTGAATTCCAAGCGGTTATCCGCCAACCGAATCAATACGTTCGATAAAATAGGCAGGGTTTGCCGTTTTTCGATGACACCCACCACTTGTTGCAGGGGCATCAGAAGGTTTTCTCTGGAGGTCTTAAATTTCATGTGGGCCGTTCGATCTTGAGTGAAAGTCCATACATCCTTGTCGGTGAATTCCATCAGTTGGAAAGTATACGCATAAGATTGGAATAATCTTCTAAGAATTTACTGTCGCTCTCTTTCAATTCCAACACTTTGCGAGTGGCATGTAACACCGTCGTATGATCCCGACCGCCAAACATCTGTCCAATTTCCGGCAAACTATGGTTGGTCAGGTCTTTGGCTAAGGCCATGGCAATTTGCCGTGGACGGGTGATCGTCCGGGTGCGCTTGTCGGATAGCAGATCGGCGACGCGGATTTTAAAATATTCAGCCACTGTTTTCTGGATATTGTCCACATTGACCATGCGATCTTGCAAAGCAATCAAATCCCGCAAGGCTTCCTTGGCGAATTCCAAGGTGATGGGTCTGCCGGTGAAATGGGCATTGGCGGTGACGCGCCGTAATGCGCCTTCCAACTCGCGAATATTGGATCGGATGCGCTTACCGATGAAAAACGCCACTTCCGGGGACAACTCGACTCCGGCGTGATGGGCTTTGCTCATCAAAATGGCGACACGGGTTTCCAAATCCGGCGGTTCCACGGCAACCGGCAATCCCCAACCGAAACGCGATTTTAAGCGATCCTCCAAGCCTTTAATTTCTTTTGGATAACGATCACAGGTCATGACGACTTGATGCTTATTTTCCAGCAGCGTATTAAAGGTATGGAAAAACTCCTCTTGGGATCGTTCCTTGCCAGCAAAAAACTGAATATCGTCAATCAATAGGGCATCGACGGTGCGATAAAACTCTTTAAATGCATTGATGGCATTGTGTTGCAACGCCTTGACCATGTCCGACACAAAACGCTCGGAATGCAGATAGATAATGTTGGCTGATGGATTGGTCACCAATATTTCATTGCCAATCGCATGCATTAGATGGGTTTTGCCTAAACCGGTGCTGCCATAGATAAACAAGGGGTTGTAAGCCCGACCTACATTTTGAGTGACCTGTAAAGAAGCCGCCTTGGCGAGCTGGTTGGACTTGCCTTCCACAAAATTGTCGAAAGTGAAGGCAGTATTCAAATTATTGGGCAAACTCTTGCGACCCGGTGCCGGTTTTTTGGCTTGGCTGGTCTTTCCGTCGGCATGGGCAAGGTTTTCCACTGGGCGACTGCCAATTTCCAACACCACATTGGGCCTAGGTTCCATGGGTTGGTTGGCCACCACTTCTTCGATCTTGTCAAAAAAATGCTGCTTGACCCAATCCAACACAAAACGGTTGGGGGCAAGCAGTTTCAGTTCACCATCAACCTCGATGGCCTGCAAGGGCCTGATCCAAGTATTGAACTGCTGTGGCGGCAACTCGCCTTCAAGTTTGGTGATGCAGAGGTTCCAGAGGTTGCTCATGGGGCGCTTAGGTTCAGGGGTGCGAAATTGGAAAATTGAAGATGCAACACAGGGGCCATCTCATGGTTCGGTACGAACCTATTATTCTAACCGATTGCCAAGTTATCCACAGCAAGTGTTTTACAGTCTATCGATTAAAGTGTCATGCAAACCTAACAAGGCTTGGTGTATGATTGGGGTAATTTACTGCATCCTGTCATCTTTCATTTTGGTGAAACCCATGTACGAACATCTCGAAACCGCCGCCAATCCCGAAAACCTCAAGCGCGTAGTCATCGATCCTGTCACCAGAGTAGAAGGCCACGGCAAAGTGACTCTGCTGCTGGACGAAGACAACCATGTCAAGCAAGCCCGTTTGCATATTGTCGAATTCCGCGGTTTCGAGCGCTTCATCCAAGGCCGTCCTTACTGGGAACTGCCCGTGTTGGTGCAGCGACTGTGCGGCATTTGCCCGGTTAGCCATCACTTGGCAGCCGCCAAGGCCGTGGATCAACTGGTCGGTGTCGATCAGCTAACCCCTGCCGCCGACAAGCTGCGCCGATTGATGCATTTGGGCCAAACTTTGCAATCCCACGCTTTGCATTTCTTCCATCTGTCCACCCCCGATTTATTATTTGGTTTTGATGATGAGGCTGCCCACCGCAATATTGTCAGCGTGTTGTCAGATTCCAGATTTGCCGAAACCGGCTTGAAAGGCGTGAAACTGCGCAAATACGGTCAAGAAGTGATCCGTATGATTAGCGGCAAGCGCATACACGGTACGGCAGCCATTGCCGGCGGCATGAACAAAGCCCTTAGCATAGAAGAGCGCGATTATTTGTTAGAAGATATTAACGAGGTAATCCTTTGGTCGAAAGAAGTCGTCGGCTTGATTAAGAGCATTTATCTGTCCAATGAAGAATATCATCGACATTTTGGCGCGTTCCCGTCGAATTTCATGAGCATCATCCGCAATGACGGCGCGTTGGACCTTTATCATGGCGGTTTGAGGGCAAGGGATGAAAAAGGCCAAACCATTTTCGATCATGTGGATTATCGCGACTATCCCCAATACTTGAGAGAGGAAGTGCGGTCTTGGTCCTACATGAAATTCCCCTACATCGTTGAACTAGGCCGCGAAAATGGCTGGTATCGCGTTGGCCCGTTGGCACGAATCAATAATGCCGACTTTATCACTACCCCCTTGGCAGAAGCCGCCCGTGCCGATTTCAAAGCGAACAATCAAGGCGCACCCGTGCATGAATCGCTGGCCTACCATTGGGCGCGGATGATCGAAATGCTCTACAGTGCCGAAGGCATTAAAGAATTGCTGAACGACCCGGATGTATTGAGTAATGACTTGGTCACTACGGGCGAGAAGCGCATGGAGGGCGTGGGCGTCATCGAAGCCCCGCGTGGCACCTTGTTCCATCATTATCAGATTGACGAGAACGATATTGTCGTCAAGGCGAATCTGATTGTGTCCACCACCAACAACAACCAAGCCATGAATGAAGCAGTTCGCTCCGTCGCTGCCCGTTACTTGGATGGCAATGAAATCACCGAAGGCTTGCTGAACCACCTCGAAGTCGCCATTCGTGCTTATGATCCCTGCCTTTCCTGCGCGACTCATGCATTAGGCAAGATGCCGCTGGAACTGGAATTGCTGGATGCGGAAGGAACCCAGATTGATAAGATGACGAGGGGGAGTGACGGGAAGATTGGGCGTTGAGTGATCGTAGTATGGGTTGCCAAAAACGGCAACCCATACTACACGACAAACAATTTTGCCTATAGAGTACATATGAAATATGACATCAGGATTCCTGTTTGGTTGATTGCTTTTTGCGTATTCGTCTTTGTGGGTATTATATTCCAACAGCTATATGGGAGAAAGACCCCCATAGATATTTGGGGGTTGAAATTGAATCAGCCAAAATCACTCTCGAACAAAGTTATACAATCTGATTATTTCCCAATTGGAGCGGATTCAAGTGGATGGACGCTCAATAAAGAAGATCCATCAATGCCTAATTTTGGTAATTATAGAAGCATAAAGCAGCACATTAAGTTTCCAGAACCTTTTCCTAGTGATTGCAAACCACATGTCCATGCAGCAATATATAAACTAGATGCAACTCCAGGAGGTACAAGTCAGGAGGGATACAACATCCGGGTGAGTATTGATGTGACTAATGAGGATATTTTAGGATTTGATGCGCTCATAAACACTTGGGTAGCATCAAAAATAACGTCAATTGGTATTTCATGGCTGGCTTATTGCGGCGAATGAGTCATGTAGGGTGGGTAAACGGGTTTATCGGTTGTCCACGCGGAACAATGAACGGATTCCGTTGAATATTATCGCATAGTTTTAAATGAGGCAGACAGGAATACTCAAAACGTTTCCTAGATATTCCATAATTCGATTACTATAGACGTATACTAATGGGTTTATTCCGTACTTTATTTAGCTATGTTACGCACCTATTCAACAACATCTACTTTGGCAAAAACATAAAATGATTTCTAATACAATGTTAACTATGCAAGCAGATGACAGAGAAATGTTTGAAGCTACACTTTCAAAAGAGCATATCGAAAAAAGGCTTGAAGATTGGAAATCGAGGATTTCAAATCTCTATTCTTCTATTGAGAATTGGCTTGCATCTAATCCATCATACAGCATAAAAATACAAACTGAAGTCCCAATGTATGAAGAGATAATGCAACAATATCAGGTTGGATCGACAACCATGAAAGTATTAGATATTTACAAAGGAGATCACATTGTTGCGTCAATAAAGCCAATTGGTTTGTGGCTTATCGGTGCGAACGGAAGAGTAGATATTCTATGTAAAAATGGCACTGCAACATTAATTGATAAATCGGACAAATTTGAAAAACCCGAATGGATAGCATATAGCGGAACCAAAAGTTACGAGGGTAAGCCGTTTAATACTCGTTTCCTTTATGATCTTCTTGGGATTCCTGAAAATGAGCATATTTGAAGAGCTTGAAGCATTATATCTTGAAATCAATGAAAATTATGCAAGAAGAGAATTCGATGCAAGAGCAAGATTAGATAGCGATGAAGAAATCAAACTAGCTCGTAAACGGGAACTAAATGACCATGCTTATTTTCTTTTTATGTTCACACGCCTAGAAGATCATATAAGGGAGCAAAGCAGTAAATTAATATCCGATAAACAAAGTAATATGCTGGATTGGAAAGATCGTAGACCTTGGGATATACTTCCAAAAGAAAAGCAATCCGATAATATAACGTTCTTAAATCGAGTTGCGCTTCTAGTTGACAAAGGCTCTCACCATTATCAAAAAATAAAGGGATATTATGAATTAAGAAATAAACTAGGTCATGGCGGGAACTTTAGCTCCCCTGTATTAATACAAAATGTTGTTTCAGATTTTGATAGCTTTCAGAATCTCCTGAATTCATAATCGAAATGTACCTAATACAAACTTCTCCAAGATACAACGATCTATCGGAGTAAACCGGGGTATGGGTAATTCGTGCGACGGGTCATGTAAACCCGTCACTAACGTTTTGTGCAAAACTTAGGCATCTGGTATAACATAAAACGTTTCGGACGGTGTGGCATACCATACCCGTCCGGCTTTGAAATGAATACAGTGGGCAAACAGCTTTATCGTTTGCCCACGCCGAACCAAGGCCGTAATACGGAACTAGTAACGGATTCCGCTGAAAGTTAACGTCAATTCTTTGCTGTTAACGTTGCGTCGTTGCGCCTTTGCGTGAGGAAAAAAATCTTGGCCCAACGGAAACGACCAAGTCACATTGAGAAAAGAGCAAAAGAAGGTCTCACGCAGCGGCGCAATGAAAATAAATCTGTTATAGGAGCAGGCTTATGAATGTCAGCTTTGAAAAAATTGCCGAACAGGCATTGTCCTTGCCGAATGATGCCCGAATTCGATTGGCAGATCGGCTTGTTGAAAGTCTTGATCCTTTGAGCGAAGATGAATTTCACAATCTGTGGGCCAACGAAGCTTTACGACGCCGAGATGAAGTGCGAAATGGTTTGGTAGAAACCATTCCTGGCGATGATGCATTACTTCAAGTCAGGGAAGCTGTAGCAAAAAATGAAATATGAGTTTCACCCAGATGCACTCTCAGAGTATCGAGATGCGGCCTTGTATTATGCTGAACGACGAAAAGGGTTGGAATTGCGATTTATTGAGTGCGTTGAGTCTGCGATTCAGCGTATTTTGCAATCACCCTCAGCATGTAAAATACTAGAAGAAGATGTCAGATATTGTACAACCCCTATTTTTCCTTATTCGGTGCTTTTCACAATTGAACCTGAATATATCTTAATAATTGGCATAGCCCATCATCGACGCAAGCCAAGATATTGGAAGTATCGGTATATAAGGTCGTAAGGCGGAACCATTGACGGGTTCCAACGAATATTACCGGAGGATCATGCTTCATTTTTCGCTCTTCATATTTTACATACTGACAGGATACTCGCATGACTGACAGTGTTGAAAACCTCATCCTAGAACATCTTAATTTGCTAGGCAATGAAGTCAAGGCGCAAGGTGTTAAGATGGACGAGCAATTTGAATCGATTCGCCTTCGGTTAAGCTCCATCGAAAACCAGATGGCAGGAATTCATACCGATTTCGCCATCATGCACAGTCGAATGGACAAGTTTGAAAGTCGCCTTGACCGTATCGAGAGTCGGCTTGAATTAACCGTATAACAAGACCGCATCAACAAACTGCCGCTTTACGCCCATTACGGTGTCGCCCATGCTTGGCTGGTCGATCCTCTAGCGCAGACTTTGGAAGCCTATTCGCTTACGGAAGCCAAGTAGCTGCTGGTTGCCACGCTGAAAGACGATGATCCGGTCAGCGTCGCGCCATTTGATGCCATCACTTTTTCGCTTGCCGATTTGTGGGTGTGATAATGTTGTTGGTTGAAGCCAAGTTTCAGCTTGTTTTCAACATTTTCAACTCGATTTTTAAAAAAAACAAGCTGGTTTTTGTTAAAACCCAACTGGTTTTTCAAAAAAACAAGCTGGTTTTTGGCAAAACCCAACTGGTTTTTCAAAAAAACAAGCTTGCTTTCGTCAAATTCCAACTGGTTTTTGGAAAAATGAAGCTTACTTTCAGAAAATTCTAGTCGGTTTTTCGGAAAATCAAGCTGGTTTTTGGCAAAACCCAATTGTTTTTTCTAAAATCAAGCTTGCTTTTGACTAAAACCAATTGGAAATTCTGAAACTCAAGCTGTTTTTTTTGAAAAACCAGCACCAAAAACTCGCAAACCAGTTGCTTTTTTCATCAATCCAAGCGATTGACCAAAAAACCTCTTGCTTACTTGTGAATGCATGTCGATTGTGTGAACCACTGATCGTATTTTATTAAATAAAGCCCAGTCATTACTGTAAATAAAAAACTGTCATCCAATCACTTGCAATCCTTATGCAGACTGGTTGGTTGCCAAAACTACCATTGATAGACATTGAAATTGAGGAATCCATGAAATGTCAGAGATGAATGAACCGGACGAAAAAAAAGAAAAATGGTTTAACCCCGAGGGTATCAATAATATCACCCAAACGCTGGCGTTAATTGGTGCTGGCATATGGGGCATATACACGTTTATTTACCAAGCGGAAATCGTACCCACTCTTGCACCGCCTACGCTTAGCGTCACGTCAAATCTGGAAAAGGCAGGCCAAAAAGGCGACAAGGATGCCATTTTAGCCACCATTACCCGATCCAACGTTGGCCAGACTAGCGTGAAGGTTCTTGGCTATACGCTTAATGTCATTGGGGTCAAACAAGGCTTTCTTAATGAGAACGAAACCAACCCTGCCTTTTTCCAAAATAGCATGGCTTCTGGCACAGTTAAGGAGTCACGCCGCTACGGAACCCCTGAAAAAGTCGAGACGATCATGCATTTTGGGCGGCTGTTCAAGGGCGCTTCAGACTTGTCCAGCGAGCTTGCCGACCTCAATCCCGGCGAGTCTTTGTCCCGTGTTTTTATCTTTTATGCAGATCGTACCAAGTACGACTACCTAACCATACGAGTACATTACGTCTATATGAAGCTGTCGGACCCGCCAATCCCATTAACCTTGGAGGTTGATAAAGAAGGTTTGCTCAATGCGAAATTGGATGTATCTTGCATCAATGAACCTAAAAAATGCAAGTCTATCAACACCACCGAGTTCACTACGATTTTTTCTTTGTGGTAGGTAGCTTATGATTGCGTTTCCACGCTCAACCACGAGTCATCGCAAAGGGTGAGCGTAGTCGGCAGGCTATAGAAAGGCAGCGTTACGGTTGCTAGAAATTTCCCAATGACATTTGTTTTATCATCAAGATTGGCGGTTGACATATGCATATATTCTGCCCGTGATTCCAAGACTTTATTCTTTTCAGGCAGATAGGGCATACCAGACCATTACACAACTCATTCAACCATTGTATGCTGTAATCCCCCTGCACTGCACAACCACTGCCAATAGGTTAATTCAGGTTTGGCAATTAATGATTTTGCAAATGCCAAAGCCGCATTGAGATTGTTTTGTGCGGATGGGCTTAAGCCTTCCCCCAACTCGAATTGCTCGCCGCGTACACTCAGCATGAATGAAGGCGGTGGAGAGGAATGTTTGATGTCTTGATACACTTGCAGCACCGAGGAGGGGCTCATCGCATGAGTGGTATAACTTCGGTCGTTTTCAGCTTGCAGCGGAGCGAATTCAAACGGTGGCTGGCATGTCAGATGGGCATCAATGAACAAAACCAAATCCCGCCCTTCCAAATCCAATGCATGTTCGACTTGGAGTTGGAAATCGGTCAGGTATTCGATGTTTGGATTTTCCTCGGCTTGCAGCTTTTCCAGCAACAAGGGCCCAAGGGCGTCGTCACCACGGCTAGGGTTGCCGTAGCCGAATATTAAAAGTTTTGGGTTAGTTGGCAATGGCGTTCATTTAAATAGGATTTATATATTCCGAATAAGTCAGGCGGTCAATGAGTCTCACCGAACCCTACGGCCCTGTTTAGAATTTGCTCTGATCGGTTTTATATTCAGGATTATAGGGGCCGGCTGGAAGTCCTTTTGGGGGTAAAAAGACCATTTGATTGGCCTGTCTAGCCAACGGCATATAGTCCACTGTAATAGCCGTAATCGCTGCTTTTACCGCCATGACGATTAATCCTGCTATTAATCCACCCTCACCCCCACCCCCACCATCGTCTGAATTATGCACAACCTGCTGCTCCCCTTGCCATAAGCTTAATCCTGTACGAGTATCTTTCAACTCATATTTCATGTCAACAACCACGGAGGAGGATATTAGAATATATTTCGTACTCCAATCCTCAATGGTCACAAACAGGACGGCATCGGCCCCAAATAGATCAAGAAATCGACTAGGCGGTAGTTGATGAATATGTCCTGCTTCAGATAGCCCAATGTCCTTTAATAAAATATCGGTCAAATAAACCGGAAAAACGTAATAGCCTCGCTCAGCCAGTGGTGCAGTGATGGTCGAAGTAAAAACAGGGGGAGCGCTGATCTCTGTGGTGTTGTTGAGTGCCGGGACGACCACAATGGAACGTGGAGGATGGGCATAAAATGCAGAATAATCCTTTTTCTGCACTGTTGTGCAACCCGAAATAAAAACCATGGCGAATATTAACCACAAGAGAAATTTGTTCATGGCTTTTTCCCTTCTTCTGATGTGCTTTGCGAATCTTGGGCAGGTGGGGATTTTTGTTTTTCATGAATTTTATCGATGAGCTTACTCATCAATAGACTCGATTCCGGGAAGGTTTTTCTTTCCTTGTCAAAATAAGCAATGGCACCATCAAGGTTGCCCCGACGATAGAGCATAAAACCGTAATCTGCGTATAAACCGGGCGGAACTTTTCGCCCGCTCTGCTCCGCATTGGTTATTGTTTGTTGAAGGTGTTGCTCCCCCAAGTTATTATCAATTCCAATCCAACGGTCATAGATTGATGTTTCGTAGTCACCCCAATAAAAAAGACTTTTCGGAGCGCAAGCCCATAATGATAGGCTGAAGATGCTTATGAATACTAATCGAACCGGTTGATTATTCAAAATGTCTGTCCCCTAACGATTTTGACTTCGGTGGGCATCCAAGGTTTGAACAACATTATTAATCATGTTGACGATAGCCGCATCAATCGCTTTACCTTCCAAAGTCGAATCAAAACTCGCAGTGCCACCAAACCCAAGGGTGCTGGAATCGGTTAACGTGGACTCACCTGATCCTTCTTGGGAGTAAAAAACTGCTCCGGTTTTCGGGTCAACTAGGCGAAGCACCACTCTAGCCCTCGCTCTTTGGTTTTTTTGTTTGCCTAACAGCCAAATAGCCCCGGTAGTGTCCCGCCCCAATTCGGCGACAGACCCAAGAATCAACGCATCCACGCCAATGAGGTTTTTTTTGAATTGCTGGTCGCTTAAACCCATCAGATTGGCTTCATCTTTGAGTTTGCCAATATCTTGGCGTTCCACAATATTAAAGCGAGAGGTTGCAGACAAATGACGGGCCAGCAAGTCGGCTGCCTGCTTGCCCAATCGGTCGCCCGATGCATCAGTGAACAAGCCGCTACCATATACCGACTCGTTGGTAAATCGGGAAATTGCAATAGTCATTCGTTCGGACTGCGGAAGTGGGGCATACGCGACTTGAGGACCCCTGTCTACGACACCTTCATGGGTTGCACGATTAACGCAACCTGCAATTAACACCGCACCCATTACAAAAACCACGATTCTCAGCACCATCAGCTAGACCCTTAAAAAAATGGACAAATTGATTACCTTGTGTCACACACCTAGTGTAGCATTTTTGCACGGCTCAGCCACCCGTAGGGTTCGGGACAGGGATGTTCCGAATGCATCCAGTCACATGGGCGTGAAACTTGGGTTCACTCACAGCGCTTAATCAAACACTTACGCAGCCGACCCGATACCGTCCATGGCACTGGATTCCGGCAGTCCATGCCGGAATGACGGCTTCCACGCCAAAATGAGAATTGCTGGGGTTAAAACGGGTTGATACGGTATGATATGCCATTCAATATGTTTTATACCAATATGGAACATTAATTTTTCTTTCATAATTCATTATAAATCAGAAACTATGGAATTCTTCTCCGTTAATCCCGCCACTGGCGAATCGTTGCTTAGTTACTCAGTTTGGTCAGATAAAAGATTGGAAGCTGCAATTGACTTGGCAACTCATACTTATTGTCATTGGTCGATGCTGCCCATTACTCAACGAGCAGAAATGCTACGCGCAAGTGCCAATAGACTGAAAAATGGCAAGGAGGGATTCGCCCGTTTGATTACTTTGGAAATGGGCAAGCTTATTGGTGAGGCAAGGTCGGAAATCGACAAATGCATATGGGCATTGGAGTACTTCTCAACCCATGGCGAACAGTTTCTCGCCGAAGAAATGGTCTCAACCGAGGCGACACGAAGTTTTGTGACATTCCAAGCCTTAGGAACCATACTCGCCGTGATGCCTTGGAATTTCCCGTTCTGGCAGGTGTTTCGCGCTGCTGTTCCCATCTTGCTGGCAGGCAACACCGTGTTGTTGAAACACTCGCCCACAGTGATGGGGTGCGCATTGGCGATAGAGCAAATATTTCTTGAAGCGGGATTTCCCGAGGGTGTCTTCCAAAACTTGATGATTGGAGTGGAGCCGGTCAAAGCTTTAATTGCCGACCCTCGCATACAGGGCGTGACCTTCACCGGTAGCGTCCAAACCGGCAAAGAGCTTGCCGGACAGGCTGGGGCAAGCCTGAAAAAGACCGTGCTGGAGTTGGGAGGCTCCGACCCATTTATTGTGCTGGAAGACGCAGACTTGGATTGGACCGTCTCGCGAGCGCTTGCATCGCGGTTTGTCAACTGTGGGCAAAGCTGCATAGCCGCTAAGCGTTTGATTTTACTAGATGGCATTGCCGATGAATTCATGGAAAGATTCCAGTCGCTGACAGAAGCACTTAAGCCTGGAAATCCATTGGTCGAATCGACCACTTTGGCCCCAATGGCCCGCCTTGACCTGCGTGAAAATCTGCATGTTCAAGTTTCCAAAAGCATTGCCGCCGGTGCAGTCCCTATCACTGGCTGCGCCCCCATGACCGGATCTGGCAACTTTTACCTTCCCTCTATTTTGGACTGGGTGCAACCCGGCATGGCGGCATTCGACGAAGAAGTGTTTGGCCCGGTGGCGGCCATCATTCGCGTCCGCAACGAACAAGAGGCTGTCAGCTTAGCCAACCAATCGCGTTATGGCCTAGGCGGAAGCGTTTGGACCACTGACATTGAACGAGGCGAGTATATCGTCCGCCAACTGAACTGCGGCATGGGCTTTGTCAATGCTGTGGTCGCCAGCGACCCACGCCTTCCGTGCGGCGGGATCAAGGAATCTGGCTTTGGTCGTGAGCTTTCTGACCACGGCATCAAGGAGTTTACCAACATCAAGACCATATGGATTAATCAGCCTTAACTGTTTGTGAATTTGCAAGTCTGTTCAGTGCCGAAAACCGCCGCCATGCCCCCATCCACCGCCTCGCCAGCCACCACCCCAACCATGGCCCCAGCCGCCGCCATTGCCCCATCCACCTCCCCAGCCACGACGATAACCGCCGTAATAGCCAATGACAGGGCCACGGTAGCCATAATAACCGCCATAAGGACGATAGCCATAACCCGATCCATAATAAGTGCCGTAACCATAGCTATAGGGGGAATACCCGTAACCGTGATAGCCCGCACACCCTTGGAAAATTAAAGCAAGCCCTAAGACAAGTGCAAATACTATGACTTTCTTATTTAAGATATTGAAACCGTTCATCTGCATGCCCCGCTGATATAATGCCTCGTAAACGCCGAACAATCGAATTTATAACACCTTTGACTTAATTTTAGCTTAAATGCATTTAATGAGCGCCGAGAGTCCGCTTGGCTTTTTAGTTGGACAGCGGTGTGTGCCTACGGTCGCAGGTAGCCGAAGCCTTCATTGAATTGCAGTCGCGCTACCTCTGCGACTCCCGACGGTACAATCTTTGCGTCCGCAATCACTCTGGATGGGTCAATATTGCGCTTGATTAAGGTGTCATTGCAAAGTCTAAACTCGACGCCTTTTGCTTTAATGTCGTGAACGGCAGTCATGAACAACTTTCCAGCCCCGTCTTTGGCACCATCGAGTAAGAATTCGATCCCTTGATCGTTAGCCACCACGATAATCTTCGCGGTCGGGTCGGCTACGAGGTGACTGAGAATCTTATCGAGTGCAAGCTGAGCCTCGGCTAGGCCCTGGCTCAGGTGGTACACAACCTTTACCGGCTGGCCTTGAGTCGATGCCGCACTTCCATCAGCAGAATCGCTGGCACCGACCGTGACTTCTATAAAATCTTCGCCATTAGAAAATTGCGATTTTTCGCCCAACACATAGGCTTGGGCCGTGGTGTCGACGTTAGTGACATGTATCGTCACGCAGCCCGGTGTGGTTAAAATCAAGGCCATTGTCAAAATGCTACAGGGTGGTTGAGTTGAACGTCTCAAAGTCATTGTGATTGTCCATTTGCTTGGTTGAACCGAGTGATTGTTGTGGTAATGGTGGAATTGTCAGCCCACTTTCCTAGACATGAAAGCAAGCAAGGCCGGACAATGCCAATTTCAGTGGTTTCAGTGCGTGGTCAAAACTTGAAAACACCCAAGTTACTGGCTTTTTCGCCTTAAAGTCTGTACAGAACGTCCTTCATGGGGTTAAATGAGCTATACACAGCTTTCTTTCCTTTTTTCTTGATTTAGAGGTTATGCCATCATGGCCAGAGTTACCGTAGAAGATTGCCTAGACAAGGTCGACAACCGTTTCCAATTGGTGTTACTGGGCTCCAAACGCGCCCGCCAATTAGCCCGCCACTCAGACGATGCCAAACTCCCTTGGAATAATGACAAACCAACCGTCTTGGCATTGCGTGAAATAGCTGCCGGGCTGATTACCCGCGCCTATTTGAAGGAAGGACCCAAGCACGACCGTTATCAGGTCGAGCGGCCCACCTTCAAGATACGTCATGACGATATTGATATGGATGATGACGATCTTTGAACCAACAAGGCGGTGCCAACGGCATGGCCGGTGACACTTGCGAGGCCGATCTTGCGGAAAATCTTGATGAAATACCAAGCATCAGTGTAGGAGGCTTGGTGGAACATGAACCTCTGCCCAAAGATCCGGCTGAAACCCCGCAGGATAAGCTAATCCGGCGGTTGGTTGCCATGCTAAACGAATACCTTGACCCACTCCAAGTGGAAGATGTGTTGCGTGCCTACCGTTTGGCGGAACGCGCTCACGAAGGCCAGTACAGGGTCAGTGGGGAAGCTTATATTTGCCATCCGATTTCGGTTTCCATCATCTTGGCCGGCATGAGGATGGATGCCAAGGGTGTCATGGCCGGATTGCTACACGACGTGATTGAGGACACTGATATCACCCGCGAGCATCTTGCCAAAGATTTTGGCGAAGAAGTCGCCCAACTGGTGGACGGAGTCAGCAAGCTTACCCAGCTTGACAGCAAGTCCCGCGCCGAAGCTCAAGCCCAGAATGTGCGCAAAATGGTCATGGCCATGGTTAAGGACCTACGAGTGATCATGGTCAAACTCGCCGACCGCCTCCATAATATGAGGACTCTAGGAGTCATGGCATCTCAGCGCCGCCGCCGTATTGCCAAGGAAACATTGGACATCTATGCACCCATCGCCAATCGGCTAGGAATGAATGAATTGCGCATGGAATTGGAAGATTTGGGCTTTGCCGCCTACCATCCCATGCGTTATCGTGTGCTAAAGCGCGAAGTGAAAAAAGTGTGCGGCAACCGCAAGGAAATCATCACCAACATTGAAAACTCGATTAACGCCCGGTTGGGGGATTCCGGCCTGACCAATTTCAATGTCGCTGGCAGGGAAAAACATCTTTTTAGTCTTTATGAGAAGATGCGAACCAAACATCTGTCGTTTGCTGAAGTGCTTGACGTTTATGCTTTCCGAATTGTCACTA
This sequence comes from uncultured Methylococcaceae bacterium, assembly GCA_903930145.1. Classification (GTDB taxonomy): domain Bacteria; phylum Pseudomonadota; class Gammaproteobacteria; order Methylococcales; family Methylococcaceae; genus Methylumidiphilus. The sequence goes on along the minus strand of CAIYXP010000319.1, from coordinate 25,466 downwards.
ACACGGTCGACGAGTGCTATCGCATCCTAGGCATAGCCCACAATCTTTACAAACCCGTGCCAAACCGTTTCAAAGACTATATCGCCGTTCCCAAAGCCAACGGCTACCAATCCCTGCATACCGTGCTGGTCGGACCTTACGGCCAACCACTTGAATTTCAAATTCGCACATCTGCCATGCACCACATGGCCGAATGTGGCATTGCCGCCCATTGGCTTTACAAATCGGAAAACGATCAGGTCTCCATTTCGCAATCCCGCGCCCACGAGTGGCTGCGCGACTTGTTGGAAATCCAAAAACATGCCGGTGACTCGCTGGAGTTTCTCGACAACCTTAAGGTGGATCTGTTCCAGCATGAGGTCTATGTCCTCACCCCCAAGGGCAAAATCATCAAACTGCCGCAAGGGGCCACCATTGTCGACTTCGCCTATGCGGTTCACACCGATGTCGGCAAATGCTTGCGTATCGGCGCGAGTCGACCGAATTTTATCCCCCCTGCACACTCAGTTGGTGAACGGCCAAACGGTGGAGGTCATCACCGCTCCCTGGGCGAGGCCAAACCCATTGTGGCTGAATTTTGTCGTCACCGCCAAAGCTAGGTCCGCCATTCGCGGCTATCTGCGCAACTTCAAGAAGCAAGAAGCGATCAACTTGGGTCGCAAGTTGCTGGAAAAAGAACTTGGCGCCCGTGGCATGAGACTGGAGGACATCAGCGATGCACGCTTTAACGAATTATTGAAAGCATTGGAGCTGCCTTCCCGCGAGGCTTTACAGGAGGACATCGGCCTTGGCAACCGTTTGCCCTTCCTTGTCGTCCGCCTGCTGATGCAAGAAGAAATCAACCCACAAGAGTCGAAAACGGAAGGAATCGAAAAAATACCCCGCACACCGCTCACCATCAAAGGGGCTGAAGGCATGGTAGTCTGCCTGGCCAAATGTTGCCGCCCGATTCCAGGCGATGCGATTATGGGTTTCTTCAATCCGGGCAAAGGCATTGTTGTGCATTTGAGCGACTGCAAAAATATCATCGACTTGCGCAAAAAACAGTTCACCGGGCTGGATGTGGAATGGGACAGGTTAGTCACCGGCGATTTTTCTGTTGAAATCAGACTGGAATTGCTCAATAAGTTAGGAACCTTGGCAAAAGTGGCTTCAGCCATTTCCAAAATGAATGCAAATATTGAAAACGTGCAAATCACCAACCAAGACAGTGAATTGTCCACCGATATCATTACTTTGGCCGTCAAAGATCGCGCCCACCTAGCCAATGTCATGCGCGAACTGCGAAAATTATCTGTCGTATTGAAAATATCCCGTATCAAATCCGAAACCAAACCTAAAAGACCATGAAAAAAGAAGTCATCCACACCCACGACGCGCCTGCGGCCATTGGCACTTACTCGCAGGCGGTTAAAGTTGGCAACACGGTTTACCTTGCCGGACAAATCCCGCTAGACCCCGCCAGCATGACGATGGTGACGGATAATATGGAAGCGCAAATCCGGCGAGTGCTGGACAATATGAAAGCCGTCGCCCATGCGGCGGGCGGAACGCTAGATGATATTGTCAAACTCAACGTCTTCCTCGTTGAACTGTCGCATTTCCCACTCGTCAATGAAATCATGGCTGGCTATTTTTCCGAACCCTACCCCGCCCGTGCGGCCATTGGCGTGGCCTCCCTGCCGCGAGGCGCGGGTGTTGAGATGGATGCCATCATGGTGTTGACCGATTAGTTTAACGACAGATAAATCTTGGCATGTCGCTTTCTGAGGCTACAGACAGCCCTAAAATTGCTTCACTCAAAGGTGTGGGCGCAAAGACACTGGAACGCCTCGCCAAACTGAGCTTGCATAAAGTGCAAGATTTGCTGTTCCATCTTCCTTCACGTTATGAAAACCGAACCACCTTGATGCCTTTGGGGACAGTCAGGGTGGGTGACCAAGCCTTAGTGGAAGGGCAAGTGGAAGTGACGGAAATCGTTTCCAGAGCCCGCCGCTCCTTGGTTTGCCGCATCAGCGACGGCACGGGTTTCTTGTATCTACGTTTCTTTCATTTTTCCGGCGACCAATTATCGCGCCTGAAACCCGGTACAAGACTGCGTTGTTTTGGTGAAGTGAGGGATGGCTATTACGGTACGGAAATGGTCCATCCCGACTATCAACCTATAGCCGACGAAGAGGCAGGAAGGATTAATCAAAGCTTGACACCGGTCTACCCGTCCACCGAGGGCTTGCACCAAAAAACAATCCGTGGCCTGGTGGAAAAAGCCTTGGATTTATGCATAGAAAACGATGCCCTTCTACAGGAATGGATTCCAGAGGAACTGCTTGCATCGTTAAACTTGCCCCCACTGTGCGAAGCCGTCAGAATTCTGCACCAGCCTTCTGCCGAGTCGGCTACCGAGTTGCTAGGCCAAGCCCAACAACGCTTGTCTTTTGAAGAGTTATTGGCTCATCACCTCAGTGTCAGCCGCTTTCGCAACCACATGCGGCAGCAAGCCGCTCCCGTCTTGAGTTTGTCCAAGAAGGTCTCCAAGCAGTTCCTAGACTCCTTGCCTTTCGCCCTGACCGGTGCGCAAAACCGGGTTATTCGAGAAATCGCAGCCGATTTGAAGTCATCCAAACCGATGATGCGACTGGTGCAAGGCGATGTAGGTTCTGGGAAAACCGTGGTTGCGGCATGGGCGGCACTGGCAGCCTTGTCATCACGATTTCAAGTCGCCTTCATGGCCCCGACTGAATTATTAGCCGAACAGCATTACCGCAGCTTTAGCCATTGGCTGGAACCGCTCGGTGTTCAAGTGGCTTATTTGGCAGGCAAACACAAAGGCCAGATACGCCGTGAAACCTTGGAAGCCATCGCCGATGGTCGGGCCGGGGCGGTGCTGGGAACCCACGCCTTATTCCAAGAAGAAGTTAAATTTCATCGTCTTGGTTTAGTGGTGATTGACGAGCAGCATCGCTTTGGCGTACACCAACGCTTGGCCTTGCGTGAAAAAGGGGCGAGGGACGGACTCTATCCCCACCAACTCATCATGACCGCCACGCCCATCCCCCGCACCCTTGCCATGCTCGGCTATGCCGATTTGGATGTGTCGATCATAGACGAACTGCCTCCGGGCCGCAGCCCGGTCAAAACCTCGGTCATTCCCTCTACCCGCCGACACGAAGTCATCGCCCGCATAGACGACTGGGTGAAAGGCGGCAAACAAGTGTACTGGGTCTGCACATTGATCGAAGAATCCGAGGCACTGGAATGTGAAGCGGCAGAAAACACCGCCGCGTCCCTGATCGAGGCATTGCCGAATGTTCGCATAGGACTTGTCCACGGGCGCATGAAGTCAGCCGAAAAAGAGGATGTCATGGCTGCTTTCAAATCAGGGGCGATTGATTTGTTGGTGGCAACCACCGTGATAGAGGTCGGCGTGGACGTGCCGAATGCCGGCTTGATGGTCATCGAAAACCCCGAACGACTAGGCTTGGCCCAATTGCATCAGTTGCGCGGACGGGTCGGGCGCGGACCCGGCGATAGCTTTTGTGTGTTAATGTACCAACCGCCGTTGACACTGGGCGCAAAGGAACGGCTGGGCATATTGCGGGAAACCAGCGACGGTTTCGTGATTGCTGAAAAGGATTTGGAACTGCGTGGACCGGGCGAGTTGTTGGGCATACGCCAAACCGGTCAAGTCCAATTTCGCATCGCCGACCTAGGCCGTGACAGCGACCTGCTGGATCAAGTCAAGGCCACCGCCGAAACCTTACTGGATCATCACCCGGATTCGGTGGAGCCATTATTGCGGCGTTGGTTGGCAGACGGGGTGAGGTATGCGGAAGTATAGAACCTGAAATTGAGTCCCCTCCCCTTTGGGACTAGTGTATGCAAACATGTTGCAAGCTATTGTTTTTGCTCCCCTCCCCCTCGTAGGGGGAGGGGTTGGGGGAGAGGGTCTGCGGATAGTTGATGAGCCAACAAACCCCTTGTAATCAACCCGATCCCCCTCTCCCTAAATCCCTCCCCCCAAGGGGGAGGGACTTGTGTGCAAACACTAGCCCTTTGGGGGGTTAGAGAAAGGGGTATCTATAAAAACAAAGATACTCGCCACTAAAATATATTAATTTGGAGACAAAATGATGAACACATCTGAAAAAAACCACCGTCCATGGCTAATCGCATTAATAAGCTTCGCTTTATTCGGATTATTGGCTTGCAGCAAGGTCAATCAACAAAACTATGACAAACTAAAAATCGGCATGGGTTACGACGAAGTCATCGCCATGCTTGGAGAACCCGACCAATGCGAAGCCCTACTGGCCTTCAAAAGCTGCACTTGGGGTAAAGACCCAAAAACCATCACGATCAGGTTAGCAGCCGAGAAGGTGATATTGTTTGAGAGTCAGGGTTTGTAAAATTAGCCTTGGGGTTGGCTAGGTGCGCAAAGGAACAAACTATCCATTTATCACTTAATTTGGCGGACCGTAAGTGCTACTTCACTGATGTTACGAATTAAAAAATTCGAATTTCGGCTTGGAGCATCGAGGCTTGCCGTTACAGGCAAAGTAAGCTTTGCTACTCCAAGATCAAGGCCAACCCCTATGTTCGCTGATAGATTCTGCATCTAAGCGTAACATCAATGACTTCATGTGCTGTGATGCTAACACTGAAAGATATTTCGGGGACTAAATATGACATTTGCATTCATTCCTGACCAAGAACTCCCATCCACTTCAGAAGTGGAGGCTTTCGAGGAAAAAATTGGCTTCAAGCTCCCTCAGGATTATCGAGAGTTTCTGCTCAAGTATAACGGAGCCCGTTGGGAGCTAGAGAACCAAAACCTTGATAATGATCTTTGCCTGGGGTTTAGCGTAGACGCTACAGTCCGTGATATTGGCGGTGAATCTTTCTATTTTGATGGATTCAATCCGCTGCACCGTAACCCTGATAATTATGGAATTCTTCAAATGTACGAAGTGGCTATGAATTATTGGGATCACCTCCGGGAACTCCTGCCGTTTGCGCATACTGCTGGTGGAATCCACCTTTTTATCTGCCTCTCAGATAATCATAAGGGAGGCATTTTTATCGCAGCGGATGAATTTGGCTATAAACGGCTAGAGGAACTCCCGCTGAGTGTCGATGACTATTCCATGATAGCGGCTTCGTTTACAGAATTTTTAACAATGCTTGAGTGGATGTAGAACGATACTCAATGTAGGGAGTATTTTGCCGATAAACCTGATAATTGATGAATGGCTAGCAATCCCTTGCTGCTTTGATTCAATGCATCACCTGCACAAATCCACTCACGGCAACATCACCGCCTCCGGTGCAATCCAGCTTTCTTTGCGATGCTCGACGACGATGGTGGTGTAAATGCCACCGCGCACGTTAAATTTGGCGGTGATGCGCATGAAATTGGGCGAACTGGCGGCGACTAGATCGTCCAATACTTGATTGGTGACGGCTTCGTGGAAAGCGCCTAGGTCGCGGTAGGACCAAAAATACAATTTGAGCGACTTCAATTCCACGCATAATTCATCGGGTACATATTCGATCAAAAAGGTGGCAAAGTCGGGTTGGCCGGTTTTCGGGCATAAACAGGTGAATTCCGGCGCATCAATGCGGATCGTGTAATTCCTGCCGGGTTGTGGGTTGGCGAAGGTTTCGAGTTGCTTGCTAGGAGTCGTGGTCATGCTGGAATACGTTTCGGTTTAGGCTGATTGCGTTTAGTCCGTTATAATAAAGCTTCGTTCCTGCCCAGACCAGTCGTTCTCTTGCCATTGCCAACCCTATCATCCCTGTTTTTCCTAACCGCCAACCGGGTAGGCTTGTTCTGCGCCGAATAAATGCGTCTGGATAAGATCAAACTCGCCGGCTTCAAGTCATTTGTCGACCCGACCTCCATCCCCTTGCCGGGGAACTTGGTTGGCGTTGTCGGCCCGAACGGCTGTGGCAAATCCAACATCATCGACGCGGTGCGCTGGGTGATGGGTGAAAGCTCGGCCAAGCATTTGCGCGGTGAGTCCATGGCTGATGTCATTTTCAACGGCTCATCCTCCCGCAAGCCGGTCAGCGTGGCCTCGGTGGAATTGGTGTTTGACAATTCCGACGGCACTGCACCGGGGGAATACTCCCAATACCGCGAAATTTCGATTAAACGCCAAGTGACCCGCGACGGCGTGTCGGCTTATTTACTCAACGGTTCGCGTTGTCGCCGCAAGGACATCACCGACATTTTCCTAGGAACTGGCCTAGGCGCGAGAAGCTATGCCATCATTGAGCAAGGCACCATTTCCCGCTTGATCGAAGCCAAACCCGACGAGTTGAGGCAGGTGATTGAAGAAGCGGCGGGCATTTCCAAATACAAGGAACGCCGCAACGAGACTGAAATCCGCATGAGGCACACTCAAGAAAACTTGGAACGTTTGCAAGATGTGATCGACGAGGTGGCTAAGCACATCGCAAATTTGCAACGCCAAGCCAAGAAAGCGGAAAAATACACTGCCTTGAAAGAGGAAGAACGCCTTTATCGATTGCAATTATTAGGCTTGCGCTGGCGCAAATACGATGAACTGCTGAAACAACATCAAGCCGTTTTGCTGGAATGCGAAATGAGATACAGGGAGTTGGTCAGCGAAGAAAATGCACTGATCGCAAGTGAAACACAAGCCAGGGAAAAACGGGAATCATTGCAGAAAACGCTCAATGAACGGCAAGGCCGGTTTTATGAGGTCGGCGCTGAGATTAGCCGACTGGACCAAGCCATCAAACACGCCCACCAAACCCGTGATGGCTTGCAAAGGGAACGGGAACGCTTGAAAGCCGAACAAGCTCAAGCACAAACTCAATTGACGAATGATCGTGAGCAAATTGACGACGTTCGCGAAGAATTGCTTAACTTGCAAACAGAGATCAAACAAGCTGAACTTGCGGAAGCCCAAGCTGCTTCGGAACGGCTGGAAGCAGATATCGCCTTGAAGGCTTGGCGGGTCGAGTGGGAAGCTTTTCGCGGTGAACTGGCCGGGTTCAAGTCTCAAGCCGAAGTCGAGCGGGCTCGCATACGCCAAATGGAGGACCAAAGCCGCCAATTGCAGATTCGCAGTGAGCGCTTGGGCAAGGAACGCAATGAAATCGAAGAGAGTTTGCGCGATTCCGAACTTGAGAGTCTGCAAGAAATGCTGGCACTGGCCGAAAATGATCAGCAAGAGCTGCTAAGCCGCTTGGAAACGTTGCAAAACATCGTCCGTGAACAGCGTAATCTAGCCAAGTCCTGTCAAGAAGACTTGAACAAGAAACGAGCGCAGTTGCACACCAGTCAGGGTAAAATCAGTTCCTTGGAATTGCTGCAACAACATGCCATGGGCAAAGATCGCGCAGCGCTGAAGCAATGGTTAAGCGATGCCTCCTTGCATGATGCCAGCCGTCTGGCCGAACATCTTGAAGTGAGTCCCGGCTGGGAGTCGGCAGTGGAAAATGTACTCGGCCTGCACTTGGAAGCGGTCTGCGTCGAAGACACCACGCATTACCTGCCCATGCTGAACGGTGGCAAGCATCCAGAATCCATGGCTTTCTTCGAAAAGCGCCGTTCGGGAATCACTTCCGGCGAGATCGATGGCGAGCGCTTGCTAGATTGCATCCAATCCTCATGGAATTTGAATCCCTTACTCGGTGGCATTTACCGGGCAGGTACCTTAGAGGAGGGCAAGGAATTATGCAGAAAGCTGGAAGAGCATGAATCGGTGGTGACCCCTGACGGGGCTTGGATGGGTCCGGGTTGGCTGGTCATGAAAAAACCTGATGATGCCAAGGCCGGGGTGTTGAAACGCGAGCGCGAATTGCGGGAATTGAAAGCGCATCGCGACGAATTACATGCTATTGTCGGCAAACTTGAGCAAGATTTGAATCTGGCGGAGGAGTCTGCGAGGCAAGCTGAATTAGAACGTGAACAGCGTCAATCCGAAGCCAATCGAATGGCCGCCGACATGACCCGGTTAAAATCTCAGATCAGCGCCTTGTCCGCACGATTTGAACAAGCGACCAAGCGCTTGCGTCAGCTTGAGGCGGAACTGGAAGACTTGGCTGAGAACCTACAAAACAACGCCGAGGAAACCGCCGAAGCCCATGCCCAATTACACCACGCTGAGCAGAAAGTAGCCGAATTGGAGCAGCGCACCCAGACTCTAAGCTTTCACCAGCAAGACTTGGAGCAGCGCTCGACGGCATCAGAAGCCGCCTTGCGCCAAGCCCGTGACCTTGTTCAAGGACTGAAAAGCCGTTGTGAAACCTTAAAATCCACTGAGGCGTTAACATTGAAGCATGTGGAACGTGCCGAAGCGCAAAACCGACACACTAGCGAACGCTTGGCAGAATTGGCAATGCGCATGGAAGAAGCCGGTGCGCCGATGGACGACGAATTGGAGGCTTTGGAAGAACTCCATGAGCAGCGTACCATCGTCGAACGCGAGTTGGCCGACATTCGCCAGAAATCCACTGAGGCCGAGGCCGAATTGCAGTCCCTGAACGAAGCCAAAATGCGCAAAGAACGTGACTTGGATGCCTTGAAAAAACGCTTGGAAAAGACCAAACTGGATTATCAAGAAAATGAGGTCAGACGATTGACCGTGCAGGAACAGTTTGACGAAATCGGCGCGAATCCCGAACACGTGATACCCGGCATTCCCGAAGATGCCGAAGAAAAGGAGTGGCAGCTCAGAGTGACCCAATTGGCGGATGAAATCAATCGCTTGGGGGCCATCAACTTGACCGCCATGCAAGAATACAACGAACAGTCCGAGCGTCTGCAAACCTTGGACGCTCAACGCAAAGATTTGGAAGACGCGCAAGCCACCTTGACCCAAGCCATTGAAAAAATTGACCGTGAATGCCGCGCCCGCTTTAAGGACACTTTTGACCGCATCAATATCGGCATACAACGCATGTTTCCCAAGTTATTTGGCGGCGGTCAGGCGTATTTGGAGATGATTGAACGGGATTTGCTTGAAACTGGCGTGACGATCATGGCCCGACCACCCGGCAAACGCAACAGTTCCATCCATTTATTGTCAGGCGGGGAAAAAGCGCTGACGGCGGTGGCTTTGGTCTTCTCCATCTTTGAATTGAACCCTGCGCCTTTCTGTCTGCTGGATGAAGTGGATGCCCCTTTGGACGATGCCAACGTTGGGCGCTTCAGCCAATTAGTCAAAGAAATGGCAGAAAAGGTACAATTCCTATTTATTTCGCATAATAAAGCAACCATGGAAATCGCCCAGCATCTCGCTGGGGTTACCATGAAAGAACCCGGGGTCTCCCGCATTGTCGCGGTGGACATCGATGAAGCCGTAGAACTTGCAGCATTGTAGAGGTATTGTAATGGATCGAATGGATAGTCAAACACTACGCTTGGTATTAGCCGTCGCCGGTGCCATCATCATCTTAGGCGTTTATGTCTGGGGGCGTTATAAGAAAAAAATGCTGGATTTTGTCAACCAGCGCGGCGAGTATGACGAGTTGGAAGGCGAGGATGATCCACCCGAATATAATGATGTGTCAAAACCAGCCAAAGCGGGATTTTACAGCGGCAAGTTGGGGAAAAAGGACATTGACCCGCCCATCACCTTGAATGAACCGGAGGGTGAAGACCTCGACTTGGTCATGGAAAGGCCAAAACCGCCCGTCCATAAGCCGATTTCACACGAAACGACTCATAGACCTTCGGCCCCGGAAACTTCTCGCAGGGAGCAGCCTAGAACCGATCCTTTGGGAGCGCCCTTCCTGATTCAGATCAGCGTAGTTTCCAAGACCGAGTTCTTCAATGGCTTGCAACTGCGCGATGCCTTGGACGATTTACGCTTGATTTACGGCGATATGGGAATCTACCACCGCTATGACCGGGAGTACCGTGTCCCCTTGTTCAGTGTTGCCAGTTTGGTGGAACCCGGAACTTTCCCCATCAAAGACATGGAAAATTTCGAGTGTCCCGGCGTAGTGCTGTTTTTCCAACCCCCCCAAGTAGACGACCCTTTGGAAGTGTTCGATGACTTAGTTGGCACTTGCCACGAACTGGCAATGCGCTTGGGCGGTGTCGAATGGGACGAAAAACGGCAACCGTTGACCTTGGAAAAAATTAATCACATGCGTTCAAGGTTGCAGGAGGCTTATTAAGGGCTGGGATCAGCCCGGCTGGAGCCGACTTTAAGCGAAGTTGAACGTAATTCCCTTGGTTATTGAACGCTTGAAAAAAAACATCATAGAAAAAATCGAACCCTGACTCAATTTGATGGAAAACGGGCAACACTAAGCCATTAAGAAGTTGGCAATCAGGTAAACTTAACCCTCAGGGGATTGTTCGGCATAAACTTCAGCTAGGAGTTGCAATGACCAACGATGACTTTGATCAACTGGTGTCCAAACTCGAAGGGCTGGCCCGTCGCAACCCCCTTGGCTATAAACTGCGTGTATTGCTATTGGCAATGCTAGGCAATGCCTACCTAGGGCTTGTGTTCATTCTCGTAGCCGCCACCTTCTTGGTTTTACTAATTTCCATCAAAATGCTTGGCGCTCTTGCGCTGAAGTTGATTGTGGTAGTGTGGCTTTTCCTGTGGATGATTTTAAAATCCCTATGGGTCAAAGTCTTGCCGCCTACTGGTGCGGCAATACGCGCCCATGAAGCCCCCGAACTGTTTGCGATGATCCGCGAACTTTCTGCCAAACTCGGCGCTCCTCATTTTCACCACGTACTGGTGACCGAGGATTTAAATGCCGGTGTGGTCCAAATCCCTAGGCTTGGCATGTTTGGCTGGCATAAAAATTATTTGCTGCTTGGCTTGCCGTTGATGAAATCCTTGACCGTCGATCAATTCAAGGCGGTTTTGGCGCATGAATTCGGGCATCTCGCCAAAGGCCATGGACGCTTGTCGAATTGGATTTACCTTCAACGCTTACGTTGGAGCCGTCTGATGGGGCAGTTGGAGTCCAACAAAAGCAAGGGCAGTTTCTTGTTCACCCCCTTCCTGAACTGGTATGCGCCTTATTTTAATGCTTATTCGTTTCCCTTGGCCCGTGCCAATGAATACGAAGCCGACGCAACCTCAGCCCGGCTCACGTCCCCTCGCACGGCAGCCGAAGCGCTGACCAATGTGGATGTGGTCAGCAGCTATATCAGTGAATATTACTGGCCGCAAATCTACAAACAAGCGGATGACCTCCCGAAGCCCAACTTCGGGCCTTTTGCCGGCATGGGCGATCGTTTCGCCCTTGAACTCGACCAGAACCGCACTAAAACTTGGCTGGAACGGGCGTTGACCAATCAAACCACCTCAGCCGACACTCACCCCGCACTGTCAGACCGCCTACAAGCCATAGGCGAAACACCGCATCTTAACCCGCCCGAACCGGGGCAAGCAGCCGATCAATTGCTAGGCAAGGCACTCGCCGCCATCACCGAAAATTTTGACCGGAATTGGCTAAAAACTATTGAGCCAGCTTGGCAGGAGCGGCATGAACAAGTGCAAGAAAGCCGCCGACGGCTAGTCGAGCTTGAACAACAGTGCATAGACAACCATAAGCTTGCGCCAGAGTATGCTTATGAAAGAGCCAAACTCACCGAAACGGTGGGCAATGATGCCGATTCTGCGCTAGACCAGTTTCGTGCCTTGCTCAATGATGCGCCCGACAGTGCCTTGTTCAATTTCAGCGTGGGCATACGCTTACTGGCCCGTGATGATGAGTCAGGATTTGAACTGATCGAACAGGCGATGAGGCTTGACGAAGAAGCCTCCGTCAATGCTTGTGAAGTTTTGCGTGATTATTGCTGGCGTCACGGTCGCCAAGAAGAGGCCCTACTTTGGCACAATCGCTTTCTCGAAAACACCCAAAAAAGCCAATTTGCCGAAATTGAAAGGAATGAGTTGCTACCGAATGACCTTCTCGACCCTCACGGTTTGACTGAAGACCAGCTTGTCCAATTGCAAACTGAATTGAAATCGGTTGTGGGTCTGCGCAAAGCCTATTTGGTCAAAAAGCGAGTCCGCCATTTTCCCAACCGTCCGTTCTACGTGTTAGCCTACACGGTCACTGCCAGATTCCGTTTACACAGCAAACGCAAGGCAGTCAAGATATTGCAAAGGATCAAACAAGCGGTCGAGTTTCCGGGCGAAACCTTAATCATCAATGCCGAGGGCGGAAATGCACGGTTTGAGCGCAAGTTTGCAGGGGTTGAAGGGGCTAGGATAGTTTGACAAATCAACCCCGTGATGGTGGTTTCTGGCGAGATATTACGAAATGTCATCTTTTCTTAAAATGGTTCAATAAAGTCAACATCGCCGCAGCCTTGTGGTAACACTCTTGGTATTCCTTTTCCGAGTCCGAATCGACCGTGATACCACCGCCCGCATAAAAGCGGATGCGCTGGTCCGAATGAACTAGGGTACGGATGGCGATATTACTATCCATATTGCCGTCATAACCAATATAGCCGATGGAGCCGCAATAAATACCGCGCCTTTGCGGTTCCAGTTCCTCAATGATTTCCATGGAGCGAATCTTGGGTGCGCCAGTGATGGACCCACCGGGGAAACAACCTCGCAACAAATCCAGGGCATGTTGTCCTTTCGTCAACTGTCCGCGTACCGTGCTAACCAGATGGTGGACGGTGGCATAGCTCTCAGTGGCGAACAAATGCGGCACATGCACGGAGCCGGGTTGGCAATTCTTGCCGATGTCATTGCGCAACAAATCGACTATCATCAAATTTTCCGCCCGATCCTTGAGGCTTTCTTGCAGTGCTTGCAGACTGTACATGTCTTCTTCGGGGATTGGCGAACGCGGACGGGTACCTTTGATCGGTTTGGTTTCCACCACCCCGTCTGTGACTTTCAGAAAGCGTTCTGGCGATGAACTCAATACCTGCACCATGGGAAAGTCCAGGAATGCGCTGAACGGCGCAGGATTGATGTGGCGCAAGGTTTCATAGGCCGTCCAAGGGTTACCCTCGCACTTGGCGGAAAAACGTTGCGCCAAATTCACTTGGTAGCAATCGCCTTCGTGTATGTAATGTTGAATGCGTCGAAATGCCTCGGCATAAAACGCCCTGTCCATATTGGACTGGGTGTCTTGCAAAATGCTAAAACTCTCGTGAGGCCAGTTGATGATGGGAATTTGGCTGAAGGCATGGCACAAATGCGGCCAGCGAGCCAAAGTGGCAGGGTCGCGCCCCAGCCCCACCAACCAAGATTTACGATCTACATGGTCCACCACCACGGCCCAATCGTAAATGCCAACCACCATGTCGGGGATGTTTTCCTCGTCAGCGGCAAGAGACGGCAATTTTTCCAATCGTCTAGCCAAATCATAGGCAAAATAACCAATCGCCCCACCAAAAAATGGCAGATTAAAATCTGAAGCGGTTTCCACCACATCCCCAAGCGCCTGCTTGACCAGTTCAAATGGGTCTTCTTCAGAAAATCTAAGCCCCTCCCGATGGCGAACTTCCGTCACCTTGCCTTGGGTGACCAAGGTACAGTAAGGGTCAGCCGTAATGATGTCAAAACGGCCTTGCCGACTATGCGGAAAACCGCTATCCAAAAAAACAGCCCAACTGCGTTCAGCCCAAGGCATGAACAGCGCGGCACTGTCTTCGAAATAAGGCAGTTCTTCATATTTTGGCTTGCGTTCAGGCATGGGACTGCCTCGCCAAGCAGGCAACCGCCAAGGCGGGGGCGCAATCCGCTAGATGAAATTCTGATGTAGGCAAAGGTTTAGGGTACAAATCGTCAAAGTCCAAGTAAGGGTGTCCGAGTCTTTGTGCTAATTCTTGCACTAGAAAGCGTCCTACGCCAGCACCAATGATAGGAGATTGTCCATTAAGCAACCCTCGCGACAAATGACTCATGCTGGCAGCCATGAGGCATTCCAATTGCTTTTCTCGAAAATAGGCCGCAAGCCGTTTCCATGTTGCCTGTTGCGCATGATCCATGTCCAGTCCTAACAGTCGGGCAATCCGCCTAGCGCTGGCAATGACCGATTTTTCTCCGCCATCTGCTGTCGGTGCTTGATCGGCGTGTTCCGGCAATTCACCCGTCAGGCGATAGACATCCGCCGTGGTGGCGAAATGTTCCGCCATCAAGCCGATCCACTCACCCTCAAACGGAGCCGTTTTGGTCAGTGCCATTAAGGATGTCCGCACCACGCCGCAATAGGCCAATTCGCCATGGCGTAGCCGCTCAAAATCGGTATACCCTTTCAGCATAACCCTTCCATGGCGCAAAACCAAAAAATCGGCTGTAGTGCTGCCTATATCGACTAACAGCCCCTGGTCAAGCTTGGAGGCAGCATATAAACCCGTCGCAAGCCAGTTTGCCGAAGCAATGGAGGGAACGTCCTTGGCTTGCACTTGTCCGGCAGGCAAAAACCCGTCGAAACCTGCAAATACCATCACATTTTCTGTAGGCACATGCTCGGAAAGGGCGCTAATCAGCCCGAACACGCCTTCTACGCGATTATTGAATACATCAGCCAGTTCCCCCGTCATGGTGACAACATGAAAACACGTGTCGGGGGGCTGCCATTCGTCCAAGATGGCACGAATCGCGGTATGGAAATAGCTTAGGCCCAACCAAAGCGGACAGGGCTTTTGGGCGACCGACACGACTACACCTCCCGTCATTGCCACTGCTTTCAGATGAGCGCCGCCAATATCCCAACCCATGCATTCAATCAACATCGTGTCGTCCTAGGTCAATTTCGATAGCCTGGGGCAGGGAAGTCGAAAGCGACGGTAATTCTTGAGTCAAAAGTAGATTGATGACCCAAGCCGCAGGATTTCCACCCAGCGCAAGTCGCAAGCCTGCATAAGATGTCGTCAAACGGGGATTGACCTCAAGAATGATTGGTCCGCTTTCAGTTAACATCAAGTCGATGCCTACATATCCCCATAGTTCGGGCATGGCACGGGCAATGTCTTCGGCGAGCCGTTGCCATCTGCCATCCACATCGGTCAAGGCATTGACGGTCACTCCATGCAATCTGAATCCATTGCCCTTCTCTACAATGTGCTGACGGTTGCAAGTCAATAGCCGCGCTTTTCCAGCAGCCAATAAAACCGACAAACTGAGGGCATCTCCTTTCAGTAATGGCTGCACGACCCATTTTTGCGAAGGATTCAATTCAAGTGTTTCGCCTTGGTCACGGATGATGTGAATGTCCTCACAGCCCAAACCATCATCAGGTTTTACCACCCAAGCCTTGCCCGTCAAGTCCATACTTCCATCCAAGGCTAAGCTTGGAACCACTGGCAAGCCAAATTTAGCCAACCGCTTCACGGTGGCCAACTTGCTGGCCGCGAGGCGAACAGCGACAGAGGGGGAGGTCAATAGCCACTTGCCGACGTTTTCCACATCCAAGCAAAGCTGTTCTAGAATACCGTTATTTTCCGGCGCGATAGGCCAGATGGCATCGCATTGGCAAATCCATGCTTTCCATATTGATTGGAACGAGTTGGGTTCGTCAACCCACACCGTGTGTACGCGATCAACGAACAAGGGCGACGCAAGACGGCTATCGCGCATGACAACTAATTCCACACCAATAGGCGTGTCGAGAAGGTCACGAAGCACCGCTCCCAACATTATCTCACCTTCGCAAGCCAAAGACTGGGGAATGGTTTCCTTGCGCATCCCTCCACCGGTAATATATTCCATCACTAAAATTTTCAAGCGAGCACCCTGTGCAAATCATACCCGTAATCGATCTGATGGAGGGAAATGTCGTCCATGCCAAAAAAGGCCAACGCGACCATTACAAACCCATTCAAACCCCTTTGTGCAAGGGTTCCATGCCTCACGCTGTCATTGACGGTTTGAAAGGTATTCATGACTTCAAAACACTCTACGTGGCCGATTTGGATGCGCTGACGGGGATTGGCAATCACGATGCACTGCTTCTCAGCCTACAAGAACATTATACGGATTTGCAATTTTGGATTGACCGGGGAATGCCGCATAACGGGCAACCATTCCCGACGAGTAAAAGTGTACCTGTCATCGGAAGCGAGTCTTTGACGAGCGAACACCTAGGAATCTTGCCACAAATTGGCAAGCAATTCATCCTCTCATTGGATTTCATGGGTGAAACGTTACTGGGCGACCAAAACCTTTTGCGTAACCCCAGCATTTGGCCTGATACCATCATTATTATGAGTCTTGCCCATGTCGGTTCTAACGAAGGGCCAGATTTTAAGCGTCTTTCCTGGTTTAGGAAGCAATGGCCGGGGAAACAAATCTTTGCAGCGGGGGGGGTTAGGCACGCGGACGATCTGAACCGTTTAGCTAAATTGGGGATTGACGGCGCATTGATTGCCAGCGCCATACATTCGGGTGTCATAGGACACTCGGATTTTAAGCACTATGGCTGATTGTTGACAGGTCTGTGAAGCCTTTGGAAAAACTTATTTGGCCCACTAATGGCAAGGTTGCCCCACGGTAGGGGCAACGCTTCCATCTCGCCGCTCGTTAGTTAGGGGCGAAGGGGTGCTTGATCGAGCCTTTTTGGGCGACGACTTCGGCAGCCGTAGGCTTGCCTTCAACGGCACGCTTGATGGCTTCGCGGGTGGCTTTGTAGTTGAAGTCTTGAATCTTCGAATCGTCCTCAGCCAACCAATGGATGAAAACACCTACGCAGATAAAAATATCGTCAGCTTCGTCGGCAGGAATGGTGCCATCAGCCACGGAATCGGCAACAGCTAAAGCAACCCCGCGCTGAGCAGGGCCAAACATTTGCACGGCTTGCTTGCCATTTTTGATGGTGACTTTGTTAAACAAAATGGTATTTGGCTTAACTGCCAGGTTAGGGGCAACAACGGCCAGCAAGGTGCTGAAGCCGTCCTTGTTGTTGACCAAGGCGTTGGCGAATGCCGTTTCAGCGCTGCTGCCACGGGGACCCATGATCAGGTCAATGTGAGCAATTTCGTTGCCATCACCCACTAAAGACTCGCCTATCAGCAATTTATTAATTTTCGCCATTTGCTTCTCCTCTTGTAATTTAAAAATGGTCAGGATTTTATAGTCAACGACATTGTCTTGTCTTTAATTAATTTTTAAGAAAAAAACAATGTCAAAATTTGGCTTAAAGCTAGACTCACAAACTAGGTGACTAACTGGCCTCAAGCAGCCTTTCTAGCCTCACCGCCAGCAGACAAGCCACCGTTAGGTCAGCAGTCGTGCCTGGATTGATTCCGGCTGACTTGAAATCGGTATCTACCTTCCGAATAATCCGCATGGCTTGCTCGGGTCTGCCGGAAACGGTCAGGGCTTGCTCGACCAGCGTCATTCTATCCGTCACCATCCTAGTGAATCGGGCTCCAAACTTGCGCTCAATATGGCTATCCGGTAATGCTACCAGCAATCCCGTGAAGACGCCAACAGTTGCCCATTGTTCATCACCCCATAGACTTAGCCAACTATGATAACGTGGAATCATCAAATCAAAAACAGTTGCGTAGTAATTAGTATATTGACTAGCGATGCTATCCCGCCCGGCAGCGATTTTCATGGCCGCTTGCAAGGTCACCGTCGGTGTCGAGTTTACATCTTCTGCCTCTGATTCACCCAAACCACCGGGGGCAGCCAAGCGTATGGCCTGATACACCCAACTGGCATCTTCGAGCGTGGTTTTATCCAGCACTAACCTAACATTCTCACGTAAATTCAAGGTCTTCGCGCCATTTAGGCAAGCTTCCAATAACGGGGCCGCCAGCAATACGATACCCAGATTAGTGTTGCAACCGACCGCTTTTCGTGTTTCGGCAATGGCCTGATAAATTCTTTCGCCCAAACACAATGCAGGATCACACAACGGCGGTGCACTAGCTTCGGCACTACGACGAAAATCCTCCACCGTCATGTCGTGACCCGCAGAATGCACACTGACATTGCCAGGTTTGAATGCCTGCAACTCGGCCTCACAGGCTTCCAAATAAGCTTGTTGCAGCTTGGCAGGGGAAATAGCCATCAGCTTGCCTGCGCTGATTCACGCAATGAGCAGAAGGCGCACAGGGAAAGAAAATCATCCGCCAACAAATCGGCAATAATGACCTCGCTCACGCTTTGCAAACCTTTCCAAGCCGGTACGCTATTGATCTCGATGACTGTATAGCGGCCTTGGGCATCCCGTATTATATCCACTCCGGCATAGGCCATGCCGATGGATTTGACGGCATCCTCGGCAAGTTGGCACAACAGCAAATCATCCAAGCGCACGGTTTCGCAGCGCCCGCCTTGGGCAACATTGTTAAGCCACGTTTTGCCGTAACGCCGCATCGCCGCCACTGTTTTTCCATGAATGACAAACACCCGAAAATCATGGGATTGTTCACTGCATTGAACAAAACGTTGCAGATAGAAAACGCCATTACTGTCAGCTAAATTTTCCAAGTCTTCCACTTTCTGATGTCGTTGCAAACCTTCGCCTTGCGAACCAAACAAAGGCTTGCTAACCATTTCGTGCCCGCTTTCCAACTCTCGCTTTGCTAGATTGACAGCCTCTTCACGATTATTGACCACCCAAGCCGGTGGCGTGGGCAAACCGGCTTGGCGCAACAGAAAACTCGTCATGCCCTTGTCCACCGTCCTCTCAATCGAACGGGCATCATTATAAACCGTGCAGCCTAAATGTTTCAGCCCGTGCAAAATATCGAGGTAAAACGTCACCTGCTCCAGCGAACCGCCGGGAATGCCGCGCACGAATGCGCCGACTGGCAAGCTGTCCTCAAACCCTGGAATGATGATGGGGGGACTATTGCCGTCCAAATTCAACTGGCATTCAGTCAAGGACACATAATGGGCCTCAAAGCCACGAGCGGCAAAGGCGCGCTTTAGCCTAGCCCCGTGCCAGCCGGGCTCGTCGGTGAAGAGGGCGATTTTTTTTGGAATTGGCAATGCGGTTTTCAAGTGGACAGTGGAGTGTGGCTGCGGATTTTTTTGCGTCATTTACCAAATGGTTTCCTACCCTGCCAATACCTGAACTTGTTGGTCGGCAGCAATCAAAGGGGCGCGATTAAATAACTTATCAAGCATCCTCTAAGGTAAGCATCATCTTATAAGTTTTACACTTGATGAGATTTGTTGTGGTACAGGCCGCTCTTAGTCCCTCATCGATTTCACTAGCAATGATTAAACCGTGAACTTCATGTTCAGGGAATTTTGCTTTAACCAAACCAATATACATTAATATTTGCCCACATACTGCATAATTCGCCTTACCTGCTTTTAGCTCCACTATTAATAACTGCTTATCCTTTCCGAGCAACAGGTCAAGTCGTGCATTTCCAATAATGTATTCTGATCCAATAACTTGATATTCTGGAAATAAATCCATAGCTTGCCGCTTTAATGTATTGTGTAAATCACGCTCATAAGTGAATCTTGAATCTGCTGATTCAACTTCTTCAATTGAATCATATTCATGAGCATTTGGCGGTTCTCCTCCAAATTCAAGAATAAAATTGTGATATTGAATTATGGCATTTCGGGCACCTCCATTTCCATAATCACCAACGCTACGCTTTGTGCCACCAATGCCATAAAGTTTCATGATCTCACCAACCATCCCTGCATCAGATATTTCAAATATGTTTTTTCCATAGTCACGCGACAGATGATTTAATCCTGACATATAGCTATTTATTGTGCCTGAAGTAAATCGCTGGGAAAGAAGATAGTTCTTGAATTGGTCTTTCATTGATAGATTTCTCGATGCTTATTTTGATGTTGCCACGCTCCCGGCATGGGAACGCAACCTTATCCGCTCCTGCGGATTACCATACTGGGCGGCAAAGCGTTCCCAATCCTGTCTCATTTGGAATATTGGCTTTGCCTAGGGAGATTTTCTTTCCAAGGACGTATGGCAGACAAAGCATCCTTCATGGATTCCATCGCCATTTCCGATTCATAAAAGACTTGCGCACGCATCCAATAACCATCCGACAACCCCAATAAGCGACAAAGGCGCAAGTCAACATCCACCGTCATGGGTTCACGGCCCTCTAAAATTCCATTAATGCGCTCCTCGGGTATATTGATTTCCAACGCTAACCGGACAGGAGTTATTTCACGCATTAGTATCTACCTCAGTGATAATCCACACTCGACATCATACGCCACTGAATGATTCAATCATCTGAAAATTAGCAAATTCCTAAAGGACTAACCCCCAAACGACTTCTCCAATAATTCCTCATCCAATTGGCCGGCATGGAAACTGTTGCCGGTATCCATATTGGTGACGATCACCTGAGCCGGACTGAACAGCATGGCATCGATTTTGAAAAAGTCATAGCCGCTGTCTTTAAATACTTGGGCAAAAGGTTTGCCGTAGTCATTTGAAACCGAACTGGGTAGTTTATTGGCTAGGTCTTTCGCCGCTTCATCATCGCCTTTTACCAATAGATGTGCAGTCCCGCCAAACAAGATGGCATCGTTGGTGCGCCCCATGGCCTGCACGAATTTAGGATGCGGTGGCGGCACGGGGGCCGAGGCCACACCGTCGATGATATTGTCCAAGGGGAAGTGCAGGGAATGCGCTTTATGCAGTGCCACTTCCAACACTCGGGAAACGACTTGCATCCCACCCGCCAAGCTGCTGGTCGGGGTTAGAATGACGCTGATCTTAGTCGGATCCAGTTGGCAGGCTTTGGCCACTTTGTCGATCAATTCCACGGGCGGAATCTTGTCGACCTCCAACACGATGACGGTCTCCTCGCTGGTGTCGCGATAGCCTAGTTCTTGGTAGAGTTCTTCCACTGGTATTTCCACGCCATCTTTAAGCTTGACGGCCAAAGCACGGGCCGGGCCTGAGCCTAAAGCGTAGAATGCACCTTTACCCTCACCATGGGAAAGGCTCCATCCCGCGTATTGGCTGCCTAGGCAGGAAATGACCGGGTTGCTGGAATGGACGTTGACCATCGTCGGCCAGCCGGCGAAAGGGCCGCTTTGGGTCAGAGTGACAGTTCCTAACCCACCCATGCAAATTTCTCCAATTAACCTACCGGCTTCCAAACAACCGAGGGCTTCGATACCAGCATCGATGAGGATGGCACCATTGGCAAGCTTGCCGATCTTCAGTCTCAGCTTGTCGGCATTGGCAATCAAATGTTTGACGATGGGTAAAGCGTGTGCATTGACGCTAACAGGTTGTGTCATGATTGTTCTCAATTTTCGTAGAGGGTAAGTATTAATTCATTTTCCGCTAATTTTACCAATATTTCGGCATCTTGCCTGTTTTCACATTGTACATGCACCGTGCATAGTGGCTGTCCAGCCTCAATCAGTGTGTTCGCATCAGGAATGTCCGCACAACCCGCAGGCCAAGAAAAACCCGCCGGAATGGTCAGTTTGGATGGACTGTAAACGATCCGCATGGCCCGGACAGGGCCGGTTTGCCGAGGTGTTTCTATATAATTGCCCTGACAAGCGGCTAGGTGCAAAGCCAATAGACCTTGGTGGAAATCCTCATCGTACAATGCCATGGTCGCACTCGGTCTAGGGTTAACCTCCAAAGCCAAGCACTCGCCGTTTTCAACGACGAAATCCAAACTATTCAGCCCCACCAAGCCACACTCTATTGTCAACGCCCTTGCATAATGTTCGACCGCCAAGCGTTGCGTTTCAATCAAATCGGCACGATTGATTGCCCCGGCAAACAAAAACGGCTGGGCAGTGTCATGCTTGGCACACCATTGGGTATTGAACCCTATGGCTTGAATTTCCCTTCCATGAGCCAAGAACAGTAAAGAAAAGACATCGCTACCTACAAAGCGCTGAAAATAAGCGTCCCTTTCCATGATCAGATTGTTGGCGAAGAAGACTACACCCTTGCCGCCTTGACCGCAGATGGGTTTGACAATCAAACCTTCAGTTTGAAGTGGCTGAACAAAGTGAGTTTCCGGGTAAGGGATTCCGAGTCGATTCAACAGTGGGAAAAAATTTCGCGGATTATTGATTAGATCAAGCGTCTCCGAGTGATTGCCTAGCAATGTGCCAATTTGCGCAAGCTTCTCCACCAGCAGCGGTCGGGCATCAATGCCGCTGCCATATACTATGGCGCAACGGCGATGACTCTGGGCAAAATCATTGGCCCAACTCAACAAACTGGCTTCATCAAAACCTTCGGCTGTTGGCAAAACAGTCACACACTGTTCAGCATATTGGCGCGTATCAGAATCAGAAAATAAATCAATGGTATAGGCACGTATCCCTGCACGGATGGCGGACTGGGCAAGTATTCTGGCAGATTGGGCAATCAGCAGTAACTCCATACCGATATTGGGTCGCACCATTGCAAGTCCTATTGAGAATTGCAAATTTAGCTTTATCGAGACAATACCGTCATTGTAGGTCAAGTCCGCAAAATATCAATCGACGGCATACAAGTTTCTGGCAAAATATCGGCTCCGCGATTACGAGGGCTGGCAACCAGAAAATCCAGCCCATCATGGCGCTGCCTAGCCAATGCGACCAAATTTGCCGCAACTTCAGGCGTTTCAAACAAACAAAATCCAGTGGGACCCCAAGATGTTTGCCCGATGCCTACGGCCCCTTGTTGCTGCAACCAAGTCATCGCATCGCCAACTTCGGGGCTGGTGAAACGTCCCCCTTGGACCGGGGCAAAATGATCGCCCACGGAATTTTGCAATTCAGTGATGACAGCACCAAATCCATGAATATCGGCTTCAGCTATCGCGGGCAATGCCTGCATCATCAACAAATGGCATAAGCGTGCTGTTTCAGCGACAGGAAACAATGGCAGTGTTTTGAATGCCTCCACCTCCTGCTTGCCGTGCAACCCCTGTCCTCGCCGGTCAAATACAAGGATAAAGCGCCACAAAGGGGGTACTTCAATTCGCGAAAGCAATGGTGGGGTCGCCGTGCCAATTCCGCGCCCACCGTCAACGACCAAGCCACCTTGCTCAAACACGGCTATGCCTATCCCCGAACGCCCACCTCGCTCAATGGCCTTGGCAATGTCTCGCACCCCTAAACCAAGCCCATGAAAACGTGCCATTCCCATACCCACCGCCAACGCGAGCTGTGTTCCAGATCCCAAACCAACATGTTCGGGTATGGCCTCGTGGATGCGGATGGATAAATTGCAATTCATTCCCAAGTTATCTGCAATCTTGCGGGCAGCCTTTGCGGCACGCTCACCGGAAGGCCCATCCACTTCCAATTCATCTGAACCGCTGATGCTTAGCCGGGTGGCAATTTCATTGACTCCCACACCTATGCTGCCAAACTGCCGCCCCAAAGTACCGCCCAAGTCAATAAAACCCATGTGCAGTCGAGCCGGGGCAAATACACTGACCGAATATTGATGATCGTTGTTAGGGACGCCAAGCATGGTGAGTCTGAACAAATAAAGGTTGAATGGGCTACCAGGGGTAGGTCAAGTTTCGATGGTTGACAATCCTAGGGCATGGGATGGCATTTGTCGACTGGTTGAACTTAACTTGTGATAGATCCCTATCAAACGATATTGCTCTGTTTCCCACTCAAATAGCCTTATAATGCATCGGTTATTAGGCAAAGACATAAGCATAGCCCCGACCTTCCCAAAATTCCTTACTCTGGCATTGGGCTTGCTTGATTTAAAATCATCATCGATTTAATCGATAATTCACCCAAATCGAACTATTCTCAACCTAGGGGGATCGAGTCATGAGCGCCAAGACCTATTCAATGACGAACACGCCAATCAACGGAGACACGTACACCGGTCTCGACCAGATAGTGAATTTTATTTATGCCGACAACGGCCTCGCCGGAGCTAACGATGCCAAAGAAATTGCATCTGGGGCGGTGGCAGCCAACCGCATGAATCAGATTATCATCGAGGCTGCGAGCGTGACAGGTGCCGCTGCAAACGGGGTGTTTAGCGCCGATGATGTTGGGGCGATGAATACTTATATACGGGACAACTACTTAGATGAATGGACAAGTCTGCATGGAGACGATGAAGCCACCACAGAAACTGGGTTTCATCTCGTCCAGAATGATGGCTCGAACCTTCAATACCGTGGAGACAACTTCATCAACACGGTAGCCGATGGCATCTACCACATGGGTTTCGCGATACAAGATGGCCGCTTCCTTAACGAGGACGGCACACCAAATGCCACCGTTGAGAAAGTCGCAGGCTGGTTAACTCAATTTTACACTGACCACTCCAACACCGGCAGCGGTTTGGATCGTATCACTGACTTAGTCATGGCTGACGCAGGCTTGTCCGCAGTGTCGCCTGAGAGCGACATAGAGCAAGGCGCTGATGCCGCAAATGGCATGAATAATATGATCCTAGCAGCCATGCAAGTGACTGGCGCTTATGCAGATGGTTGGATTTCCACAGAAGACTTGCAAAATATGAACGCTTGGTTAAGGAGTGATGACAATCGTTTAGCCACATGGACGTCGTTGCATGGAGACGACGAAAAAAATGAGGAAACGGGCTTTCATCTCGTACAGAATGATGGAGCCAATAACCGCTACTTCAACCAGAACTTAGTCAACACTGTCGCTGATGGTATCTACCACATGGGATTTGAAATCAAAAACGGCACTTTCCTCAATGAAGACGGGAATTCCAACGCCAAACTGAGCGACGTAGCCGATTGGCTTAACTACTTTTACGTCGATCAATCCAGCACTGGAACTGGGCTGGACAAAATCGTCGATACCATCAAGTCCGATGCCGGACTGGCTCGCTACACCTCCGCATCTGACATTAATCAAGGCGCTAGCTATGCCGATCAACTGAATCATTTTGTAATTGATGCAATTGATGCGACGGGAGCGATGGCGGATAACTGGATAACCTCTGAAGACATGCTGGCAATGAACCAGTGGATACGCTCAGACTCAGCTCGCCTAGACCAATGGACCTTGTTGCATGGCGACGACGAAACGGGTTCAGAAACAGGATATCACTTGGTGCAGAACGATGGTGCCAACACTGTGTATTTTGGTCAAAACTTAATAAACACCGTTGCCGATGGAATCTACCACATGGGTTTTGATATTCAAAATGGACGATTCCTCAACGAAGATGGCACCCAAAACGCATACTTGACAGATGTGGCCTCATGGCTTAATTATTTCTTTAAAGGGACCACCTTGGTGTATGGAAGCAATGCCGCTGACACAATCCAAGGCAGCGATGATGCCGAGGATATAGAAGGATTGAATGGTAACGATAACATCCTTGCAGGGGGAGGTGACGACCTAGTCAATGGTGGGTATGGAGACGATAACCTCAAAGGTGAAGCTGGGAATGACATTCTCGTTGGAGCCTTGGGCAACGACAAGCTGGACGGCGGCGAAGGCTCCGACACCTACCGCGTCGGCGGCAGCCTGGCCGGGGGCTGGTCCAGCTTCAACGGCTACGACACCTATGCCGACACCGGCAGCAGCGGCTACGACATCATC
>CAIYXP010000318.1 GCA_903930145.1 uncultured Methylococcaceae bacterium | reverse complement strand
CGGCACAATCTAGCAATAGTTGGATGACTTCACGTGAGGAAGTGCCATACGCGACTCCGATACGAACCGACCGCCGAATGTTCGGGTTGGTGTACGTCCAATTAGTCACTTTGCTTTCGAGGAATGTCGAGTTCGGAATCATCGTCTCCACTCCGTCGAATCCGTGAACAGTGGAGGATCGGATGTCTATTTCGGTAATTGTGCCAACGATATTGTCCACTTCTACGACATCTCCCACTTTGATTTTATGTTCAAGCAGGATCATCACGCCGCTGATCAGATTTTTCAACATCGTTTGGGTTCCAAAACCGACACCGATAGCCAATGCACCCCCTAAAAACGCAAAAGCTGTCAAGGGGATTCTGGCAAATGTTAACACCACGACTAATAAAATGAGCGACAAAGCTATCAATACCCATCGCCTAAGCACATTCGACTGGACTTCATCAATTCCGAAACGGAATACCAACATTCGCTGGAATCTCCGGGCAAGCCATTTGGCAAGCCAGAAACCAATGATGAAAACTGCAAAGGCACTAAAAAATTTTCCTATGGTCACCCCTCGGGTGATGCTGACTTTCTTGCCCTCAAAATCGACTTCATCGTCCACCGTGAACAATTCGAACTTATACAGTTGTTGCATGAAATTGACTGATTCTTGAAGCTGTTCCTTGAACTTGTCCGAAACCGGCCTTTCCTTCAACTTCGATTTGTAGTCATTAAGCCACCGTGCCAGCATGTGCTCGGTCCGGTCAGCAATTAGACGGATGCGCTCGGCAGATTGGCGCTTCAGTCGATAAGCCTCCAAAACCTGAGTTTCATAATGGCGTAAGGGTGATTCTTTGCCAATGCCGTCTAGTTTCGTCTGCTGGTTATACTCTTCGCTGACCGCCAACCTGAGGGTGTCTTGGGTAAAGGAACCCCATTGCTGCAGGCGTTCATAGTCTCGTTGCAACTGGTTGAACGTATTTTGCCTGATCTTGGGATCAGTCGTGGTTAGCAGTGCATGTTGGTAGCTCCAAAATTCCTCAATATGGCTATTGAAAACCACCAAGGTTCCTAATGTCTCAGTTTGTTGGCTGGTTGCAGAAACCCACGCATTGGCTGCACGCAAACGGGCATCAAGTATTTCCATGCGCAAGCTATCTATGGCTGCGGCTTGCGATTTCACTGCATCGGCTTTGGCTGTTTCTATTTCCCTAACAATGGCATCTCGTTCTTTGTTCCATCGAGTGTTTTCGGATACAGACTTTTGCTGTTCCATTTCAAGCGCCTTTGTACTTAACCGCAGGCCGTCCCGGACTTTATCCAAGTCAGCATCGCTGAGTAAAGCGTGAGAGGCAGCTTGTTTGATTTTTTTCTCCAATAATACGATCTCAGCTTTGGTCGCTGCTAGTTTGGCATTCACTAGCCTTGCTTGGATTTCATTAAACCAAACCTTGCGCTCTGCATTGCGCACCCGCCATTCGGCGAAATCCTTCAGCCAGATTGCTTTGGCAGCGTCATCTGGGCTGTTGGCCCGATCTACCGTCTCACTTGCCGACCGCAAGGATGCATTGGCCCGAGACACTTCAGATTGGAGATTAGTGGAGTCCGTCTGCCAGCTTGCCAATGAAGATTCCAACACTGCCTGTTTGCCCCGCAATGCCTCGGCTTCCTCTTCCAAACCATACAACATCAACATTGAATAGGGCGGAGGAGTGGCGAAACCGGTCCATTTCTGGATTTGGGTTTCTATCGTTTTCAGTTTTTCCCGCTCAATATCCACTGCGTTTAAACTATTGAGTCCCTCTTGGTAAAAAAAGATCAGACTTTCGATCAATCGTCTCCTTTCGGTCACTTCTTCGGGTTTGATTCCTATGGGTGCTTTTGTGTCATAATTGCCGCCATCCAGTCGGTCACGGTAAGCTTGAATTTCATCAAGCCGCCGTTTGAGTTCTTCACGTATCTCTTCTGGCGATGGTGAAGCCTCTGCTTTTTTATTGTCTTTGTTGGCCGAAAGCATCTCTGCCGGACTCAAGGCAGCATAAGCCATTGGGTTGTTCAGCAAGAGGGAGGCCAACATGACGATAGCCAATGTCATTCGACAAGCAGGACTCAAGTGTCTGAGGTAGTCTTTTAGTGTGTGCGGCATTTCCGCCAAATTGAATATTTGTGTGGGATGGACTTTCATAGTGCGGTAAATTTTTTCAAGTTGGAGAGCCTTTTTTTAATGAAAATTTCTTATTCCCTCGAATCTAACTCAAAAGAAGGATTTCCGCTACTGCGTCGTGGCTTTGAATACGGGTGGATCACAGCGGCTGCCCGGCCTTCAATGCCCAGTGCTTCGGAGGTAAGCAAGGCTTGGCACAATCACGAACCCATTTTCTTGCCTGCCATTCTGGACGATACTTTACCGCTTTACCAGTCAGAATTGGCCCAGGCCAATCTTTTCATGGAACAGATCAGGCAAGGTGCCGAGTTATCCGAGGTTTTGGAAACTGAAGCCTACGACAGTCGATTGCAACCTGCTTTCGAATTGTCGGGCGCTAGTTTTGAAGACAACGACGAGCAAGCCATCGAAAAAGTGATCTTTGATTGCTGGGAAAACGATGAAATGGTTGCCGACAATTTGTGGTGCAAGGCATCTTGGCTGTCTTTTGACGAGGAAGACGGTAGCCTAAGATTCCGCTTTTCCTTCGGTTACGAAGGATATGAAGACGTGGCAGCCGACCCTGTCAGGCAAGGTCTGGCCGCAAAATTGACGGATACCATATTCCCGGAATCGGCGGCAGTCACCACTCACCCCACATTGAACACAATTTTGCAAACGATGTTGGATTGTAGTCGAGTTGGATTCATGGAGCGCATTGTTTATTTCAATGCACCCAACGGCGGTGCGCAAATGCATCATGATGTGGAACGTGGCCATGAGGGTGTGGTGTTTGCCCAGATGAATGGTTCGACATTTTGGCTGGCATTGTCCAAACCGAAACTGATGGATGAAATCGAAGCATTTTTGGCGCGAGCCCCGTCTGATCAGTGGTCACATTTGCGAAAGCTTGCCTCTGATCGACAGGCTTTGTCGGACTATCTCGAAGATCGCGATCATGAATGGGCCGAGGAGTTGATCGATCGCACCCCTGCATTTTTCCAGCATTTGATCGAAGGTGGCTATGCCTATGTCCTTGAGCCGGGGGATGTATTGCTGATGCCACAACAGTCCCTGGAAACATGCGTCTGGCATTCGGTTATTTGTTTGGGCGATGAAACCGGCGAGGGATTAAGTTTTGCCATTAAAAAGCTTTAGCATTGGTTGAACGTGTCCTTCAGCACCTTCGCTTTCATTTAACCTTCATAGCCATCAGGGACATCAACTCCGATGATGAAAAACTTAACCGAACACCTTTTTTCCCTGCCCCAGTACATTCTTCCTCATCACATCCTGTCTAGGGCCATGCATCGTCTTGCTCGTTGTGAAATCCAAGTTTGGAAAAATGCCTTCATCAACAGCATCGTGCGTTTTTATGGTGTTGATATGAGTGAAGCTGCGGAATCAGACCAAAATGCCTATCCCAGCTTCAATGCTTTTTTCACCCGCGCACTGAAATTGGGAGTCCGTCCGCTTAGCCCTGAATCCGATGCATTGCTTTGTCCGGCAGACGGGGCGATAAGCCAAATCGGCGACATTAGGGCTGGTCGCATTTTCCAGGCGAAGGGCAAGTATTTCAATGCCGCCGAATTGCTGGGCGGGGACACAGATCTGGCGAAACCCTTTGAAAACGGCAAATTTGCAACAATCTATCTGTCCCCTAAGGACTATCATCGGCTGCACATGCCACTGGACGGAACGCTCCGCGAGATGGTGCATGTGCCGGGGCGATTGTTCAGTGTGAACGCCGCAACAGCCAATACCGTGCCAAATTTGTTTGCCCGCAATGAAAGAGTCGCGGCGATTTTTGATACCGAAGTCGGGCCAATGGCGCTGGTGCTAGTGGGTGCGATTTTTGTTGCGAGCATCGAAACTGTTTGGCACGGGGAGGTGACACCTCCCACTGTCGCCGAAGTTAGAACATGGACTTATAGCGGTGATTCACCCAAGCTTGCCAAAGGCGAAGAAATGGGCCGCTTTAACATGGGTTCCACGATCATAGTGATGTTGGGTGAACAGGCTGTGGCTTGGGAAAATGCGCTTAAAGCCGGTGACAAGGTAAGGCTTAGGCAAACGCTGGGGCATTTGGCTAAAGTGTAAGAACTTGAATCTGCTATTTCAGCCATTTCCGCATGACTGTAAAGAGTGTGTCGGGGTCCACTGGCTTGGCGATGAAGTCACTCATACCCGCTTCTTCACAGGCACGACGGTCATCCTCGAAGGCATTCCCGGTCATTGCCAAAATGGGGGGGATTGTTAAATTCGGCAAAGCCCTAATGCGACGGGTGGCTTCAAGCCCGTCCATATTGGGCATTTGCATATCCATAAGGATCAAATCGTAGGTTCCGCCCATGACTTTTTGGATGGCTTCAAAACCATCCGCAGCCGTATCCACCCTCATTCCCACATCGGTCAACAGTTCCACTGCCACTTCAGTGTTGATCTCGTCATCTTCAACCAAGAGGATGCTTGAACCTTTGTGCTTCTGCCGCAGGAGGGTGCTGGCATTGGCCGATTGCGTCATCGACTCAGAAGCCATGCCACCCTCTGCCATCGACATGCGGGCAGTGAACCAGAAAGTGCTTCCAACACCTAGTGTGCTTTCAACCCCTGCATCTCCACCCATCAGTTGAGCCAGCCGAAGGGTGATGGCAAGCCCTAGGCCAGTGCCTCCATATTTTCTGGTGGTCGAAACATCCGCCTGTTGAAATATTTTGAATAATCTATCCATTTGATCGGGGGCGATGCCAATCCCGGAATCGGTGACGTCGAAGCGCATCAGGCATTCCTCGCCGTAATTTTCCAACATCCTAGCCCTCAGCGTGACATGACCCCGCTCAGTAAATTTGATGGCATTGCTGAGATAATTGATCAGGGCTTGACTAATTCGGGTGG
>CAIYXP010000317.1 GCA_903930145.1 uncultured Methylococcaceae bacterium | reverse complement strand
TCAATGGATGATTAATGAATTTAACCCATCGATCATCAACTTTGAAACGCTAACCCCTTGTGAAGCCACCGCCGAATCGGGCATAGCCCCTCCCGACCCCTACCTATTTGCCATTAACGCCGAAAGAGCTATTCTTTTGGCGGAACAGGCTGGCGTCACCACAGTGAGTTCTTCTATGGAATCCAGCGAGCCTCGTTTGTCTTTCTGCCCAGTTGGAAACGACGTTGCCATTGTCTCACCGGATGGTCGAGTGAGTGGCTGTTATTTATTGCCTGATGAATGGGAAAAACGCGGCTTAAATTTTGATTTCGGCCATTGGAAACCCGGAGAAGGCATTACGATTTTACCTGACCGTTTGCAAGCCATTCGCCAATTCCCTGTATTGAAACCCCGTTGTGAAGCCTGTTTCTGCCAATTTAGTTGCGCGGGTGGTTGCCATGTCAATCAGACTCTTCCTGGCGGTAGTTATGAACTCACGGATTTTTGCATTCAAACACGCATTCTGACGGCTTGCCGTCTGCTCAGGGAGCTTGGGTTTTTTGACCTGAGTCAGGCACTTTTGAAAGATCGTCCGGCTATGGAACGACTAGCATACCAATTATGCAAAATCTAAAGACTCAAAAAAACTGAAAATAAATTTGCGCAAGTTCTTTTGAATCCGCTTTATGAAAACATTGACGACTAGAATCCATCCTAAATTGCCTATTTTTCGTCTCGACGAAGATGGGGATTCTTACGTTTATACTCCTGGCTATTCGTGTCACATTTCCAAGACCGAGGCGAATGGGTTACAAGTGAGTTTTAACAAAGGGCTAGGAATCAATTTATTGGACTTGGGGGTTCTCGGTAATGATCTGCTAGATAGAGCCAGACGGTCACAAAATCAGTGGGAAAGTTTGGCTGAATCACCCTTTGAACCGGTTTGTCTCACTGTCTACCTTAGCAACCGTTGCAACTTGAAATGTAATTACTGCTTTGCTGCATCTGCGCGGGTTCCACGGCATGAAGATAATTCACTCTGTATGCAAGATACACAGCCACATAAGCCGGTGGTGATCCGAGAGGAAGTTGTAGAGCAAGCAGCCGAGTTTGTTGCTGCGCACTGCGCCAATAGGAACATGCCATTTACATTGGTTTTGCATGGGGGAGGTGAACCCAGCATTGAGTGGGGTTTGCTTAAACGCTTGGTTTCGCTTACCCATCGGGTAGCTGATAAATTTGGTGTCGATTGGTGGTCTTACATCGCAACGAATGGCTTGTTGTCTGAAAGCAAGGCACGATGGATGGCAAGAAATTTTAATCTGATTGGTCTTTCCTGTGATGGTCCACCCGACATACAGAACAGACAACGACCGACACTGCAAAACAAAGGGACGGCAAAGATTGTGGAGCGAACAGCCCGTATATTTAACGATTGTCCAATACCCTTTACGGTTCGGTCAACAATAACCCCTGCTACAGTTCATCGTCAAGCCGAGATATTACATTATATCCATGATAGGTTGGGCGCAAAAGAAATTCATTTCGAGCCAGTTTACAGTGGTTGGAATACAAGCCTTTCAGGGTTTTCTGTAGCCGATGCAGGAGACTTTGTGGCAGGTTTTTTGGATGCTCAGAATATGGCGGTGAATCTTTGTTGTGATCTTAGCATTTCCGGTGCGCGCCCAAATGAAATTCATGGGCCCTTTTGTAATATTTTAAGGGATGTTATCCAGCTTACACCAGATGGTTCGGCGAGTTCTTGTTTTCTGTGTACAGATGGGAATAAAAGTGAAAATGCGACGTTGTCAATTTCATCTGTCAATGTGTCAAATACAAAATTTTTGATTGATTTTTCTCGCATTGCAGAGTTGCGTAGGCGAGTTTTGCGCATTCCCATTCAATGCTTGGATTGTATCAATATTTATCATTGTGCAAGAGAGTGTCCAAAGCATTGTCTTGTCCATGAGGGAGATATAACTATTCAATCGACAGGATTTCGTTGTAGCGTTTACAAGAATTTGACGGAGAGATGGATTATTTCACATGCAAATCCTTCAAATGTAACACTTTAAAGGTTGACTAAATGTGGCTTAGTTTACGCTGTGGATCAAGCCTCATGCCAAATATGCATGGAGATTAGAAAAAGACTATTGAGCGCAGTAAAACCCGATATGTTGGTTTCGACTACGCTCAGAGAATTGGCAATCGGTTATAACTGAATAGTTGGCAAGGATTGAAGGATTAGTTGGTTTGCTTGCTTTAAGCTTATCACCAGAGCTTTTAATGGCTCATTCAATGCTTCGATAAGCAGTTAGCTATTTCACCTTTGGCGTGGCAATTTTCCATTTCCCACTGGGTTGTCTGCAAAAAATCAATTCCATGTCATCATTGGAATCCTTGGCATGGGTTATGATATTGAGCAGACGGCAATCATGGGCGCT
>CAIYXP010000316.1 GCA_903930145.1 uncultured Methylococcaceae bacterium | reverse complement strand
CTCAACTAATGAGGTAGGTGACTGGTGTTCCAAAAACAAAACCTATTCAGGTTTTACGTGCAGATAAGAAAGAAGGGCCGAAGGGTGCAACTCGTAAGGCGCAATAGCGGCTCCGCCGCATATTGCGCCCTTGCATGAAGGCAGCTTATGCTAAACTGGACATAAATCCGCCCCCTACGAGGAAAGCAGCCCATGACCGACAATGTTGAAAACCTGATTCTTGAACATCTTCGTGCCCTCCGAGCCGATGTCAGCACCATCAAGGCAGATGTTCGTGATCTCAAATTAAGGATGTCCAGCATGGAAAACTATATGGCAAGTTTCCATTTGGAAATTGCCCGCCATGCATCCAAATTCGACGATGTGGACGCACGTATGGACCGCATTGAGCGCCGTTTGGAACTGCGCGACAACGCCTGATTCTTAACGCGGTAAGGCGCAATAGCGGTATCCCGCGTATTGCGCCGAATGGATAACAAAGGCAAAGCAAGCGGTGACTTCCTTCAAGTCGGCTGTTTACACGGTTTTTCGCGTGTCGCCGTCTAGCAATTTGCTAACTGGTGCGGTAAGCTGTCTTTCAAGCCCCACAACACTGCAAGAGTTACCCTGCCATGTCCACCATCTCCTTCGACACCCACAAATTCATCAAGACCTTGCAGGAGGCTGGGTTCGACGCAAGGCAGGCTGAGGCCGTATCGAATGCCTTCAAAGAGGCGCAGACCAATGCGCAACCAGTCACTAAGGACTTTCTCGACGCCCGCCTACTGGAATTGGAAAACCGGCTGGTCAAGTGGGGCATCGGCTTGGCCTTGGGCCAGGTCGCCCTCATCGCCGCCATGATTAAACTGCTTTGATCGTCCCTTGCGGCCAGCCTAGGAAAGAGAAAGAGGTCAGGTGTTGCTTTTTGCCTTTATAAGCCCATCGGCGCAATAGCAGCACTTCGCGTATTGCGCCAAATGGTTAATAAAGAGCAAAATCCATGAATACCCGGTATTGTCTCACTGCCCACCCGCCTAACCCGCCGTTCCAGCCGACCCGCGAAGATGTTTGGCTCATTTTTCTACCTCTATTTGCGCGGGCGGCTGAACGGGGGCGTTAGGCAGATTTTTTATTCCTTTTAGGGTCGTCAAATGACAACAATCCAAATAATTTTAATAGTTATAGCTATATCCCTCGGCTTCTATTTCTGGTTTAGGTACGAAAAAGAACAAGAAAGAAGATTATCTGGTGGAAGGGACGAAAAAATTATTCCATTCTTAATTAGCCATAGTGTAATTACATTTGCTTTTGGAGGGATACTCACGGTTTTTATAACTCAAAATGTACAGGATAAATCAGCAGACAATCAACGCAGCTTTGAGATACATAAAATAAAATGGGGTGAGATGGATTCTTTGCAAAAAGATTTGCTTAAAAATTTAACCACTCGCATATTTTGGTTAGAAGAAACTTATTCCAAATTAGCAAGTACAGAAAAAAACATATTTAACATTGATGTATGGAATAATTATACTGAATCTAAAAATAGTTGGAACATAAATTTACTATATTGGCACTCGAAACTGGATGTTTTGTTTGGTGAAAATCTAGCAAGTAAGTTAGTTCATCATGAAGAGACAGCGGTAATTCTCAACGAGGATACATTAAACCAACTAAGAGGTAATTT
>CAIYXP010000315.1 GCA_903930145.1 uncultured Methylococcaceae bacterium | reverse complement strand
TGCAGAGCCTGTTTGCGCGGGTTTTGTTGCATAAGAGCAACTCACACCCTCCGAGGGCTGAAAACAACCAGTTTTCCTAATAAAATCAACATGCGCCAGATTTATATGCTTTTTCTTATGGAAGACTGCTTTATGCATAATTAGTTTGATGGATGTGCTTCAATAAACCCAAAAAAAAGCCGTTGAAACATCGAGACTATCCTTCCGAAGCAATTCTCAGTTTGGCGTAAATTCTTGGAAGCTCTGACATCTCAGCACCCAAACAATATGAATTGTCTCACGCAACGACGCAACGTAACGTGGCTCTTCGTTGCGCCGTTGCGTCGTTGCGTGAGGTTTTCTTTTGGGACGATGACATCACATTGCCTAAGCCATAATGCATCAGCCCACCAAACCGACGGCGGATTGGCAATGGTGGGCTACGGGGCTATCCAAACTTAGCGATAAACGGAAAGTTTTTTGAAATGCGCACCTAGCCCTCCGATTTCGCCAAAATGAGAATTGCTGCTTTGACGCTCCAATCCTTGACCGCTGCATCACATCAATAACATAAAAACACGAGAACCGCACCATTTTTAACATCAAAGCAGTGCGGTTCGTTTTCCTTACTGTCAGTTGTGAGTTTTAAGCCAAGCTCTAAGCTTCCAATCAAACCCCTAACACCGCCTTCTGCACCGCACTCCATTCGCCATGGGGTGCGCTCTTGTCCCACCAACGCATCCGGTATTCACGGGTTTCGTGGCTATTGCCGGGGGCTAAGGGACGCTCGTCGAGATAAGGCTTCACGGTATCGACGGCGAGGAAGGTATATTCACCGCCATTGATGCGGCATTCAATCCAAATGCCATCATGCCCATATTTCTTGAAGTCAAGCCGCACTCTAGGCCCGGTCATGCCGAGTTCCACGGTGGCGGTAAATTCAGGTGTGGGATGTTCGATGGTCGTCCCCGTCCCAATCACACCTAAGTCTTTGCCTATGGCATCATTGAAGCCAGCACTGGCTTTCAGGCGGATGATCTGCGAAAACAAACGCTTCTGGATGCCTGGTGCTGGTATAGGGGGCGGGTCAGGAAAAAAAGGGGCTTGAGGAAGCGAGGCAGTTTCGCTGCCGCCTCCGTTAATCATATGCACTTTATGGGTGGTGGTTTCCTTGGCATAATGATGGACTGTTGGATTTAAATGTTGCAACATCCAAATGTAATAGCGAATGTCCTTCAAGGTATTCGCTATCTCCTCCTCACCGATGCCGCAAACAGGGCCATGGATAGGGAGTTTCGAAGCATAATTGGTGAGCCAGACTACTTGCCCGGCTTCCGTAGTGGGGAAAAAACTGTGGCTGCTCATAATATTTCAGGGTCTCCTGCCTATTTGTCAGTTATTGATAAAACTAATGAGAAAAGATAATGAATATTTTCGAGGTACTTGATAAACCTATACCTCCAAAAATTCAGAATCAAAATACTCCTTTTAATTGCCATCTTCAAGAAAAATTTATTGGGTGGGTGTTAAAAAACATGCAGGGCTTGCACCCAAACTTTGGGTGGCTCCACCCAATGATTTTGTGACTACACCCAAACAATTTGGCAGCGCGGAAAAATATTTTTAGACTGCACCCAAAGTTTTTGGAGCCGCACCCTACAATTTTAGGAATGTACCTAGACTTTTTTGCGATAGCCAAATAGTTTGGGTATATTGAGAAATTTGTTGGGTAGGCTTACCCAATTGAATCAACAAACAAAAAGGTTTCCCGTCTACTTCTTAACCAAACTTCTATGAGCAATGAATATTTAGCCACTGGCTTTGCCTGTGTCGATGACCGGGATGATGCCAAACCCTACGCGGACTGCCTAACCCTGCTCGACTCCTTGCCCTATTTTCAGGAATACAAGCAACGCAGCTATGAATTATTGGCATTGGAACCGGGCCTATCCGTTTTGGAGGTCGGTTGCGGACTTGGAGACGATGCCAGACGGATGGCGGAAAAAGTGGCCCCCGACGGCCTGATAATCGGGATGGATGCCAGCGCCAAGTTGATAGGAGACGCTTCCCGTCTGGCTCCATCCAACCCGCTTATTCATTGGGTACAGGCAGATGCCCGCCGATTACCCTTTGCCCCGGAAAGCTTTGACCGCTGCCGGGTGGACCGAACTCTGCAACACATCGCCCAACCTGAGGCGGCAATCCGCGAGATGGCCCGAGTACTCAAACCGGGGGGCATTTTACTCGCCTACGACAACGACTGGGGAACCTTCACGATCAACGCCAACCCTGAAAATGTCACTCAAATCATCGAAGGCTTATGGCGGGATTCAATCACCAACCGCTGGATCGGGAGGAACTTGAAGCGCTTGTTTGTCGATGCCGGACTGAATGAAGTCAGCATTGAACCTTCGGTTTCAGTCATGACCGAATTTGAAACTGCCGACCAGGTATACAATATTATTCAAACGATGGACAAAGCTGTCGCAATGGGGTTGATAACACCCTCCATCGCAGAGTCTTGGTTGGCTGATGTGAAGGAACTGAGTCAGGTTGGGCTTTTCCTCTGCACACTCACCACGTTTACGGTAACGGGCATTAAGTCGGAGAACCCTGAAAAAGGATGGCTATAAACAACTCACCGTGAACGGGCAACTAAAAAGTCTAAAACTTAGCGGACTTTGTTATTGAACAATGCGTATACATTTGCCTATTTTTTTGCTCGTTCCCAAGCTCCAGCTTCACTGCCATTAAGTTAAGGATTTCCCGTTTGCCAGCGTTGGAGTGCAAGATTTATCTTGCACGTATTTTCAAGAGTTTGCGCCCTTTGCAAGATAAATCTTGCACTCCAGTTTTGGCTTAACTTAATGATAGTGAAGCTCCAGCTTAGGAATGAGGTTTTTGAAGCTCCAGCTTCCCGAAAAACGGGCAAGCTGGAGCTTGTAAGATAAGGGTTCCCAAGCCGGAACTTCAAAGCCATTAACTTAACGTTTGTAGTCCCGCCTTTAGGCGGAAAACTGACTTGAAAGAACCGGCTAAAGCCGGGACTACGAACGGTTTTGACATGCTCAAAATCCTTAACTTAATGGCAGTGAAGCCGGAGCTTGGGAACCAGACAAAAATGTTGAGGAGGTTTTTTTTGGTTCATTTTCAAGCCAGCAAAAAGTATCCGATCACTTTCTAAGCTGCCTGTGCGGCAGTTAATCATTTGCACCGGCATAGATGAATCCAATATACTTTCTAAGATGCCTGTGCGGCAGTTAATGAGAGTACATCATTCCCCGGTGTAATTCCCTTTTTTCTAAGCTGCCTGTGCGGCAGTT
>CAIYXP010000314.1 GCA_903930145.1 uncultured Methylococcaceae bacterium | reverse complement strand
TAGTGCCGTCATTCCAGCAGGGATGCAGGAATCCAGTGCCATGGATGGTAACCTCCCGTTATGTAAGTGGTTGATTTAGCCTAATTGCAAACTCGCCGATTCACATCCATGTGACTGGATTCCGGCAGTCCATGCCGGAATGACGAGTTTCCAGCACTTGTGTATAACGATAAGCGGAGACCGTATGAACGATGGCAATGAAAGCGTTTAGAATTTTCGCTATGCGCGACTGTCTCGCCGGGCATCCAATCTTTTATAATGGGTTCGGCATCGTTTCGGTTGACGCGCCACTTTGATTTGTTGCCAATGAACAATCACCAGCGAAAAACGCTAACAGCTATTTTTTCCAAGCCACCTCCGGCAACGATTGCTTGGTCGGAAGTGGAAAGCCTGATCAAGGCACTGGGTGGGGAAATCACCCATAGTCAAGGGTCAAAGGTAAGGATAGATTTGCATGGAATTTCACTCAATATTCATTCCCCACATCCGCAAAAAGAAGTCAAGCACTATGCCGTCCGCCTTTTGCGGGAGTTTTTACAAAAAGCAGGAGTTTAACCATGATCTACAAAGGTTACCGGGCAGAAATCAGTTATAGCGAAGAAGACGAGTTGTTTTTCGGGCGGGTAATCAATATTGAACACGACATTATTGCTTTTGACGGCCGCTCCATTGACGAACTCAAGCAGGCTTTTGCAGCAGTGGTTGACGAGTATTTGCAAGACTGCTTGGTTTCTCACAAACAAGCCGAGCAACCCAGCGAAAGGATAGCGGCTTGACTAGACATACCCGTGTAGCCGATTAGCGAGGAATGAAGCGCACCCGTTGCGCTCGTTACCAAGCTCCGGCTTGGTAACGCTGCCCTAGAAGCTCTGCTTCCACCCATTTGGAGCGGAGCTTCTTGACTTATAATCAGCAGATACCAATTTCACGGCATATTGCTTTTGGATCAGTCAACTCTGAAAGTATTAACTCCTTAATTTGGTCTCCATGTTCGGCGATTAATCTATCACACTCATCTTTAAATGAA
This sequence comes from uncultured Methylococcaceae bacterium, assembly GCA_903930145.1. Taxonomy (GTDB): domain Bacteria; phylum Pseudomonadota; class Gammaproteobacteria; order Methylococcales; family Methylococcaceae; genus Methylumidiphilus. Next base: position 555 of record CAIYXP010000314.1, on the reverse strand, counting down.
ACTGGCAAGTTCGATGATAAGTTCGCCAATGCCTCTGTGATCTCCTCAGCGGATTCATTGCCAGTCAACATGTTTTCCAAATAAGATAGTGCCATCGTACAAAGTTCACAAGAAACGGTATTCATTTTTTCTCCTCGTTTCATAGGTAAAAAGATATTTCCCACCTATAATAACAAGGCCGGATGGGGTTTGTAATCCCGTCCGGCTTTGTCATATGACCTAATTGAAGCAACGCGATAAGGCGCATTCGTAGGGTGCAAGCGGCTTACCGGGTATTGCGCCGAATGCAAGAAATCGCCGATTTCAGTCATGCGGTGCATTACGGCTTACACCTCGCGCTCTACGCAGGCTTCAATTACCGGTGTGTCTATCAACAATTCTCATTTTGGCAAAATCGTAGGGTGGGCTAGGTGCGCATTACAAAAAACTTTCCGTTGATCGCTAAGCCTGGAGCGCACCGTAGCCCACCATTGCCAATCCGCCGCCTGTTTGGTGGGCTACGGCGCACGGAAAGCACCGAGTGGGGTCAAGGTTCCCGGTGTGTGCGCCTAGCCC
>CAIYXP010000313.1 GCA_903930145.1 uncultured Methylococcaceae bacterium | reverse complement strand
GGAATTGCGTGAACTGCTGCACGGACACCCAAAAACGGTTCACACTGCCGCAGACCCCATTCGGGTGCGTTTTGTCGGATTCGGCGATTATTCCTTGAATGTGGAGATTCGCGCCTATATCAGAACCTCGGACTATAACGAATTCCTTGCCGTTCAAGAAGACCTACTGCTGCGAATGATGTTGATAGTGAAAAAAGCCGGAACGGGTTTTGCCTTCCCCTCCAATACGCTGTATCACGCTCATGACCTCGGGCTGGATACTGAACGACAACAGGATGCCGAAAAACAAGTGCGCGAGTGGGCTTTGGCGCAGAAATTGCCGTTTCCAGATTTTGCCGAAGAGTATCGGTTGGAAATCACCGACACCTTGGATTACCCCCCCGAAGGCTCGCCAAAAGCCAATCGGGGATAGGCACGATTTCCCAATAAGCTTATTGGCCTTGAGGTGGGACGATGGCTTGCACCTGCCCCCCACAGAGTTGATAACAGGCGCGGTATTGTTCGTCACACTGATAAGTCGAGGGTGAATAGCAAGCCGGAGGGTAGGGGCAATAGTTTTTATTATCGCCTGAATTTCTGCGGCATTGATTATAAAGCTGGATTTCGTAGTTCCAGCGATACTGGCATTCCCGGTATTGGGTGCTCAAAAACATTTGGCATTGTTGCTGGGAATTCATGCATTGCGACGCGCAAATTCTGCCTTCAGGGCTTGCAGGGGGTGTGTAGACATATTGTATAGGTGGCGCGCAACCAAAGAGAGCTATTGATCCTATAAACCCAATCAAACCATGCAGGCAGACAGTGAGCAAGTGTCGCGGCAATCCAAACTTTTTGAACAGGCTATTCATATAGCAAACCTAGTCGAAAGTGTTGAGTTTGGCACTACCTGAAGCTGACGACTGACCAATTATTTTCCCTAGCAAAGCGGGCAAGCGTTTCGTCCGGGTCCACTGCGATGGGGTTGCTGACTTTTTGCAGTAGAGGCAGATCATTGTGGGAATCGCTGTAAAACCAACTATTATGCAAATCCTGTTGGTTTAATGCCATCCATTCGTCCAAGCGCTTGACCTTGCCCTCCTGGAAGCAGGGGATACCTTCAAAATCCCCCGTGTACCGACCCTCGCGGAATTCGGGTGCGGTTGCTATCAAGTGTTCTATGCCGTAAAGTTTAACGATAGGTTCGGTGACAAAGCGGTTGGTGGCAGTGATGACCAGCAGCAAGTCTCCGTTTCGTCTGTGCTTTTCGACGGCATCGAATGCGGCGGGCAATAGAATGGGTTTGATGCTGGTCTCAACGAATTCCTCGCGCCAGCGGTAAAGGTCTTCGGTGGCGTGTTCTGACAAGGGTTTGAGGGCAAATCGCAAGAATTCGGCAATGTTAAGGCTTCCTTCCCGGTATTGCTGGTAAAAAAGCTCATTGGCTGAGCGGTAAGCCTCGCCATTGACTATGCCTCTTTCCACAAGGAATTCACCCCATAGATAGTCACTATCACCGGCTAAAAGGGTGTTGTCGAGATCAAAAATGGCTAAACTCACGATTTTTCCCAAAGAGAATCAGAAAGAATTGGCTATAAGCATTCCAAGCTGTAGCATGGAATCGTGTTTTGTGAAACAATCAATATCATTGAACGAACGGCTAGTATTTAGCCGCCATTATAGCATTCATGGGAATGGGGCTGTTGCGGTTATGATTGATTCGGAGGGATATCGCCTTAATGTGGGGATCATCCTATGCAATGACGAAGGTCGCGTCTTTTGGGCGCGTCGGGCTGGCATGCGCTCGTGGCAATTTCCACAGGGTGGCATCAAATGCAATGAATCGCCCGACGAGGCCATGTATCGCGAATTATACGAAGAAGTGGGCCTGCGATTCCGGCAGGTCCAGTTGATAGGCCGTACCCGCGAATGGCTGCGGTATGAACTGCCTGAACGCTACATTCGGAAGCATTCACAACCGCTTTGCATAGGCCAAAAACAACTCTGGTACATTCTCCGGATGGCTGACAAGGAAAGCTATATTCGCTTGGATTGTACGGAGAAGCCTGAGTTTGACGCTTGGTGTTGGGTGGATTTCTGGCATCCCTTAAATGATGTGGTGTATTTCAAGAAGGAAGTTTACCGCAAGGCGTTGTTGGAATTGGGTCCGCATCTCATATCCGATAAAGTGCCGGTCAGTCCGCTGGGTTTCCTGTCATTGCAGCAAAAGCTCGGTTAGCCCTGATAATTCAAATAGTTTAGTTCCATGACAGGATTGGATGGTGGCTTATGCTCAGGTTCACAAAACCTTCATAGCTGACCAGATCAATCCCCTCCAATACTTCCTCCGTCACAATCCCTCTTGCTGCCAAGTCAGGGGCAAGTGCATGGATGCTGACCTTAGCCATGGATTCTGTCAAGCGGTTGGCAATTTGGGAGTTTGTCATTGCCGCATAGACCCCGCTTTCCAGCAGCAATATCGCGTCCCCTGCGCCTACCCGATCCAAGCATTGAACCAACGCCTGAGTTTCTCCGGGTGAACGATTGACTAAATGCAATACTCCCATTAGCAGTTGACCACGATATCGGCTTCGGCTATTAAATTGGCGATTTCTGCCCGGTTGATGGATTGAGCGGGCAACATTAATTTGGACAGGTTCAGCCCACGTTCGGATAGGGATTCCTGCTCGACCCAAAGTGTTTCCACATCATACATCGCCAGTGCGGCAAAAACGGGCGAGCTTGGCTTTACATGGGGGTAGTCCGGGGTTTGGTTGGCTTTAAGCAAAAATACCGCGTCGTCCAGAAATAGAATATTGACGCATTGATCGAAGGCGGCAACCGTCATAATCATATCCAAACTTTCAAGGATGCCGATACCTTGGTACGGGGGGCGCCGCATGACAAACAGGAATTTTTTCATTCAGTCGCCAAAAACCAGAAAACGGTCCGCCTTCAAGCAGGCATCGACCCAAAGACCTAGCCCGGCAATGTGGAAACCTTCTGCCAAATCGTTGTCTTGCTTCCCTAAACGCTTGGCTTCGGTCTGTTCCAGCAGTCCCCGCCGTTGTGCGGCGGAAATGCAAATGCTGAGTTCAACATCATGCTCCTTTGCCAATGCCGTCCATCGCTGTATTAAGAATTTTTCATCATCCGGGGGCGACATCCAGCGCAAACCATGGTAAGCGCCATCGGAGTAAAAAAAAATGCGGACGATTTCATGCCCCATCTCAAGAGCTGCTCTGCTAAACTGGTAGGCAGTTTCACAAGCTTGGCTTCCCCATGGCGTGGAATTTATTTGAATAGCGAATTTCACAAACTTTTATTCTTTATATGCGTCAAAATGTTAGTTACAAACTTCCTTGCCATTTGCTTAACTATGCTTAGAGTATCAAAGCCATTAACTTAAACCGTTCGTGGTGAGCCTCCTGAGATTGTCGAAGGGCGAACCATGAACGGCCTAAATTTCAATGATTTGAATTTTCCGACCACCCTTCGACAGGCTCAGGGCGAACGGAAAAATCGTTAAGTTAATGGCTTTGACGCTAGATCATGGCTTGGAATAGATTACTTCATATCCAAATAACAGCGTATCAAATTGCATTTCTCATCGCCATGCATTCTTCGCCGACTTAGGGACAAATCTTAGGCAACAACTGAGTAAAAAAACCACCCATCATGTACAAATTTGGCAAATTCTTAAGCGTTTTGCTGATGGTGTCACACACCAATTTGGCTTTGAGCCTAACCCAGCATGTGCGCAAAGACTTGAATATCGACATTAAGGATGTGTTGAAATATCCGTCGTCACCTTATTTGGGACAGGCTTTGGATATGCCCCATACCCAGGAGTTGCCTGAAATCGGCGATCCTACGGGGACAGCGTTCACCCCGACTCAGGAGAAGGAACTGGGCGAGGCGTTTTTTCGGAGCTTGCACGGTGAAATTGAAGTGGACAAAGACCCAGAGGTGAGTGAATACATTCAGGCCATAGGGCAAAAATTGGCGGCCAATTCTGACACTCCCACCCAGATTTTCCATTTCTTTGTCGTGGATGACCTCAACATTAATGCGTTTGCCGGTCCCGGCGGTTATATTGGGGTCAATTCCGGTTTAATTTTGGTCACGGAAGCAGAAAGCGAATTGGCTTCGGTGCTTGGGCACGAAATAGCCCACGTCACCCAGCGCCATCTTTACCAGGCTTTCCAAGCCCAAGGAAAAATTCAATTGATTTCAATGGCCGCGATGTTGGCAGCCATGCTGATCGGTTCCAAAGTGAGCGGATCAAGTGTTGGCAGTCGTGCCTATTGCACGTCAAAGAATGAAGGCTGCCAACCGTCTGGCAATACCGGGCAAGGTTTGGCCATGGCGGCGATGGGGGCAGGGACGCAGGCGATGATTAATTTCACCCGCGACAACGAAGCGGAGGCGGATAATGTGGGAATGCAAATATTGGCAAGGTCGGAATTCGACCCGCGCAGTATGCCCACATTCTTTGAAAAAATGCAGCAGTCAACCCGTTTTGCAGGACATGGCACCCCTGAATTCTTGCTGACCCACCCGGTGACAGTTTCGCGTATCTCTGACACCCGCAACCGGTCGGAAAAATTCCCGTATCGACAATATCCCGACAGTTTCGTATACCAGTTGATTCGTGCCAAGCTGAGGGTCCTGAGCGCAAGAAACCCTATTGATGCGGTAGGGTATTTTCGTAGCCTCTACAATCAAGGGACCAAACAGCAACAAGATGTGACACGTTACGGTTTGGCTTTGGCGTTGGTAGTCCATAATCACGCCGTGGAAGGCATTGAAAAGCTACGTGAATTGACGGAAGAATATCCGTACCAATCACATTTCATCAATGCCTTGGCAAAATCTGAAATGGACAAGGGGGATGTCAACAAGGCCATGGAAGTTTTTGCGACAGCCCGTGAAAGGTTCCCTGATAATTCTGCCATCAAGTTGAATTACGCCAAGGCACTATTAGTCCTCAAAAAACCAGAACCGGCAAGGCGGTTGTTGGAGGAACTTCTGCATGGCACTGTCACCCCCGACCTCTATGAAATGTTGGCACAAGCCTATAGTGGTTTGGGCAATGAAGCCGAGTCACACCGTTATTTGGGGGAGGCGTATTATGCCGACGGGCAAACGAAAACTGCCATTTTGCATATGAAGCTTGCCCGGAAATACTCTGGGCATAATTACTACCTTAACTCTGTGATAGATGAGCGTTTGAGGAAATTCACTGAAGAAGAAAAAGAAAGACGCGAAGGGAAATAACTTAATTTTTATGATTTTTTTATGTCCGGGCTGAAAATCTTAATCTTGCTTTGACAAGAATAGGGGTAATCTCTGAGGGTCTTCATTTACCTCCCTAGGACAGCATGAGCGGTCATTCAAATTCTAAATTTCAAGGTTTTTCCACCTTGATGATCGGTGCCATTGGCGTAGTCTATGGCGATGTGGGAACCAGCCCACTTTACACCATGAAGGAAATCTTCAATGGGCCTCATGCCATACAAGCCACACAAGAGCATGTTTTAGGCATTTTATCCCTGATCTTTTGGGCGCTGGTTTTTGTCATTAGCATCAAATATGTTTTGTTCGTGATGAGCGCCAACAACCGTGGCGAGGGTGGCATCATGGCGTTGATGGCCTTGGCTTTGAGGAAAAGGTTTAATGCCGGGCAACGAGGCTATATCATTGCGCTGGGTTTGTTTGGGACCGCACTGTTTTATGGCGATGGTGTCATCACCCCTGCCATTTCGGTATTAAGTGCCGTCGAGGGTTTGCAAGTCGCCGCCCCGTCACTCCATAGCTATGTGCTTCCTATCTCGGTCATGGTTTTGATCGGTTTGTTTTTGTTTCAAAGCCATGGTACGGAAAAAGTTGGGATGCTGTTTGGACCGATTATGTTGGCATGGTTTACAGCATTGGCAATTTTCGGACTTGCCAGCATTAAACAAAACCCATCCGTTTTACAAGCGTTAAACCCATTGCATTGTCTAATATTTTTTCAGGAACACGGCTGGCATGGCTTTGTTGCCTTGGGCGCGGTCGTGTTGGCATTGACTGGAGCAGAGGCGCTCTATGCCGATATGGGGCATTTCGGCAAACATCCCATTCAAGTGGCTTGGTTTGCACTGGTGTTCCCTGCGCTTGCCATTAATTATTTTGGTCAAGGGGCGTTGATACTGCGCGACCCCACTGCCATCGAGAATCCGTTTTATCTGCTGGTTCCTTCTGGCTTGTTATATCCCATGATTATCTTGGCAACGATTGCCACAGTGATTGCTTCACAGGCGGTGATTTCCGGGGCCTTTTCCATTACCAGCCAAGCCATGCAGATGGATTACATCCCTCGCATGCAACAGGTTCATACCTCAGAATCGGCAATGGGTCAAATCTACATTCCAGCCATGAACCGGGTTTTGCTGCTATTGGTTATTTGCACGGTGTTAAGTTTCAAAACGTCTGGCAATTTGGCGGCAGCCTATGGCATCGCAGTGACTGGAACCATGATCATCACCACATTATTGGTGTCGGTCGTGGCCTTGGACACTTGGAAATGGCCTCCAAAATGGGCGGTGGCTTTGATCTTTTTGTTTTTAATGGTTGACGGCGCATTTTTTACTGCCAACTTGATTAAAATACCCCAAGGCGGTTGGTTTCCGTTGGTGTTGGGGGCGATACTGTATGTGATGATGTCAACTTGGCGAAAGGGCAGGGAAGTCCTTACGCATTATTTACAGAAATCCGCCGTTTCACTCATCGGATTTTTGGCTGAATTGCAGGAGCGACCGGAATTTGCCAGAGTGCCAGGTACGGCTGTTTTCATGACAACCCGCCATCTCAGCATGCCCCATGGTTTGCAAATGAATTTTCGGCACAACCATGTGTTACATGAGCGAGTTGTCTTGCTCACCATCATTACCGAGGACATTCCTTTCGTCCCGGATGGTGAAAAAATCTCGATTGACAGCTTGGAGCAAGGCTTTTTCCGTATCACCGCAACCCATGGTTTCATGGAAAACCCCCATGTTCCGCAGATACTGGGGTTATGTAAATTACATGGGTTGGAGATTGATGCCAAAGAGTCCTCATTCTTTATCAGTCGGGAAACATTGATTCCTTCTTCCCGGCCTGACTTGCATCCATGGCGTGAACGACTGTTTTTGGTGATGTTCCGCAACGCCACCTCGCCCATCCAGTTTTTTAGCATCCCTCCCGAACGGGTTTTGGAATTGGGGGCACAGTTTGAGGTTTGATGGGTATAATATAAGGCTGAACCCCTTAACCTTGCCATCAACGCAACAGCCTAGTTTTCCATGACTGACCATTTCGATACGATAGCTGACATTTACAATAAAGTTTGGTATTTTTCCGAGCAATATCAACAAACCATGCTGACTAACATCATCGATCTATTGCAATTGGGCAAAGACGATGTGTTGGCGGATGTAGGCGGTGGAACCGGGGCATACACCCGCTTGCTGTTGGAAAAAGCCGGTTTAAACAAGGCATACTGCATTGAGCCTTCGCGCGGCATGTTTTTGGAATCCCAAAAAATCCCTACGATAGAATCCATTTGCGCGGATGCCGACCAGTTCATGCGATTAGATTTGGACTTCACTAAAGTGTTGCTCAAAGAGGTTGTCCACCATATTCCAAACCGGGAAACGCTCTGGCAGTATCTGCACACAAAATTGCCCAGGCAAGGTAAAATATTGATTGTGACCCGCCCTTATGAAATAGCGCTGCCTTTGTTTGAAGCAGCGAAGTCGGCATTTCGCCAAAAGCAACCCAAGCATGAAACCTTAATGCAGGAACTTGAAGCCAGCGGATTCAATGCCTCATTTAATATTCATCCTTACGAGTTTACACTGGACAAAAGTGTCTGGTTTGACATGATCCGTCAACGCTTCATGTCAGACTTGGCAGGGTTTACCGAAGGGGAAATTGAGGCGGGTTTGCAAGAAATTGATGCGAAGCATTCAGCCGATACGATTGAGATACCGGACAGGATTATCTATCTATTGGCATCGGTTAATTGACGGCTAATCCATGTTTGAATCAAGCTCGCAGCATTTTAGTTAAGTGAATAAACCTTCTGATTCTTCTTGTTTTGTTCGTTGGTTTAGAGACTCAACCCCCTATATCCATGCCCATCGTGGGCGGACTTTTGTCGTCTCTTTCGGCGGCGAAGCCTTGACCGATGGCTTGTTTGCCAACCTCGTGCATGATTTTGCATTGCTGAATAGTCTGGGCATACGGTTGGTGTTGGTGCATGGTGCCAGACCTCAGGTGGAACAGCGGTTGACCCTGCGTGGCTGCCAAATGCGATATGTCAACGGCTTGCGAGTCACCGATGCCGCCGCTTTGGAATGTGTGAAGGAGGCTGTAGGCACGGTGCGGGTGGAAATAGAGGCATTGCTGTCCATGGGCTTGGCGAATTCGCCCATGGCAGGCGCTAGAATTCGCGTGGCTTCAGGCAATTTTGTCATTGCCAGACCCTTAGGCGTTCGCGACGGGGTGGATTTTGGTCATACCGGCGAAGTTCGTCGGGTCGATGCGGAGGGAATCCGTTCCCAGTTGAACCAAGGCGATGTGGTGTTGGTTTCGCCCATCGGGTACTCCCCCACCGGGGAGGTGTTCAACCTCGGAGCGGAAGAAGTCGCCACCTCCGTTGCCGTCGCACTCCGTGCGGACAAGCTTTTATTATTGACCGAGCAAGATTGCATCAATCTCACGGACAATAGCCCGATTCGCCAAATCACGACCGATGAAGCTGACATTCTGCTTGAAGCCCAACAGCTATTTCCAAGCGACGCCAGTCTTCATTTTAAGGCGGCAATCAATGCTTGTCGGCGAGGCGTCCAACGCGCACACTTGATTAATCGGCGTATCGATGGAGCCAGTTTACTGGAATTGTTCACCCGCGATGGCTTGGGGACACTGGTCAGCTTGACTCCTTTCGAAACCATGCGCCAAGCTGAGATCAAAGATGTGGGTGGCATTTTGGAGTTGATAAAACCTTTTGAAAATCAAGGCATACTGGTGAAGCGTACCCGTGAGAGTTTGGAGATGCAAATTTCCATGTATAGTGTGATTGAACGGGACGGCATGATCCTTGGCTGTGCCGCTTTGCATCCCTTTCCTGAAGAATCAGCCGGGGAACTGGCCTGCCTTGCCTTGCACGAGGATTATCAGGGAGAAAATCGGGGTGAAAGGCTGTTGGAGTTTATGGAAACAAAAGCTCGGGGCATGGGGATAAATAAATTATTCGTGCTCACCACGCAAACCACTCATTGGTTCCGGGAACATGGATTTAATTTCGCGGATATTGCG
>CAIYXP010000312.1 GCA_903930145.1 uncultured Methylococcaceae bacterium | reverse complement strand
GCAGCAGTTCACGCAATTCCGCCAGCAAGTAGCGTAACTGGTCGTCAGTCGTCTCATAACGCAACCCCAGAGTTGTGTGCATTAACATGCGGTCGCACACGCTCAGGTTGACAATATGTTTTTGGGAAAACTCTGCGTTGGGGATGGTAATCAGGGAGCGGTCATGGCGGCGAATCTTGGTGGAGCGCAGTCCAATCGATTCAACTTTGCCCACCGAGCGCCATGTTGGCGATGAATCATCATCATAGCGGCAAAGATCACCGATGCTTACCGGGCGGTCGGCGAAAAGATTCAGCGCGCCCATGAAGTTCTCCAGTGTGCTTTTGGCCGCTAACGCGACGGCAAGTCCGCCCACCCCCGCGCCGGCCACCAACCCATAAACAGGAATCCCCACTTGGTTGGCTACCTTAAAAATCAGGGTCAGTGCGGCAACAATGCCCACGAAACGGGCGGCTAGGCGAATCAAATGGGCATCAAGGCTTTCCGAATTGATTTTGAGCGAATCAATGACGGCATCGGCAATCCAGTTGGCGGTCTGCCAAACAATCCAAACCCAAGCGATTCCATAAAGAATTTCAACCAGATAGATAAAACTATTGGCCCCAAGACCGGTGAGATTCACTTGATCGAAGAGGAATAGTTTAAGCCAAAATCCGATTCCAATGACAAAAAGAGGCACTGAAATCTGGCGAATATGTAAGAGCAAGGAGCGACTCTTGGAACTCTTCCTAGACCAGCGGAAGACAAACACCCCCAACAAGACTGCAAGTCCGACGCTGAACAACATTGCCAACCATTTCCAAGCCACTTGATTGGCGATTGGCCTACTGGCCCATTCAGGCAAGGATTCCGTCCACGTCAAAGGGATCATCCACCCGGTCAGCGTTTGCGCCATGAGATACAGATTTTTGATGGGTACCTTGCTTTTGTAGGGCAAGCTGCGCACTAATTCATAATAGTCTGCCGTCCGCTCCACCGTTTTCGCACTGAATAGAAACTCCCCCGTTCGAGACCCCTCCCCGACGCGGGTTATACTGATGTCAGTACCCGGAATGAACCATTGAATGACCTTTTTCGGATTTTCGTCTTGCTTGTCGTAGGCAGAACGGTCAGGAATGTCCTCCAGGTTGGGTAAGTCCAAACGGGCTATGACCTCCCACAGTTGAAGGAAGGCTTCCATGCCAACGCCTTCCCGGCTGGCTTCTGGAAGCTGGCTCAGATCAAACAAAGTGCTTGATTTAAGGGCGACCTGCATGAGTGCCAATTGTGAGGCTGGACTCGGCGAATCCCGATAGGCAATATATTTGCCACCCATCTCTTCGGTGAGCTTCAAAAAACTTTCGAAGGTGGCCCGTGGACTCTCCGTATTCACGGGTTCAATCATTGAATGGTTATCGGCAATGCTGATGAGCGGTATGAAAAGCAACAAAGCCAATAGTTTGGCGAACATGTAATAGCCTCTGGGAATGGGTTAGATTAGCTTCTTAGATTCTGAGTACGGAGCATCAACGTTTGCGACTGGTTGCTGGCCGTTTCATCTGAACCATGCCTTGGGAGAATGCCGCCGCCATTGCTGCCAGCTTTTCCCCCACGGCTTGCCGTTGCAGATCGGGTGAGGTATTAGTCGGCAACAGGACCAAGTCGCTGTACCGGCCCTCGGCAAGTTCATAATTCCCATCCGGCAGACGTCGGCACAAGCCGAGCGACACGTAGACGATTTCCGTCCCCAATTGTGTAGGCGTGTGCCGATCCACCAGTACATGAATGCCATATTGCCGCATCGGAAAGGTGCGGACAAACTCGGTATTGATGCCCTGGGTCAGGGCGATCTGAATATCGCCATCGGTCACGGCAGTGTTGGTTCGCGTCGTTCGGGCATCCCATTCGGCTGCTTGCACGGGAACTAGAAAAATGGACAGTAGAAAAATTGACAAAATGGTTTTACTCATGGATTTCACCTTATTTTTATGGTTCACTCCCGGAATGCGGGAAGGAAAAGATGTTTACCTCCAACGGCTATCCGTTTTTGCATATCTGACCACTTGATATACAGCTAGATTGGCAAGGGATAATAATCTTATGACTTCTGGTACGCACTGAATGGGCAACTCAACTTCATACCCGTGAGTTAGTGTAATAATTTTTTCGGCTCGCGCTTCACCTATGAACTCAGAGATAATTTTCTTGCCTTCATGAGTTGAATCAGGCATTTCAAAATAGACTCGATAGACATCATCGGTATAATCCAATGGTGTGCCTATTTCCAAAGTTTCATAGGCTGGTTTGGCATCGGTGTTTTTCAAATAATACCCCTAACTATTATGGCTGCTAATCCAGAGACTCACTGCTACTAGGTTAAGAAAATCTGGTCTTCCGGCATGGAGCGACAGAAACAAAGCTCCTATTATGCCGCATACTTCGGGGCATCCACGCAATCTAACAGGAGTGGAAAGGCTTTCGCCATTTCCTTCTGAAAACACGAGTTTTCCCGCACAGGCTTCCCTCAGTCGGCAGTTTCCTCAGATGATAAAAATAGGATTGTGACGAAACTAATGTCCATTTTGGTGTCAAAGTAAAATGTATTGCACCAAAAATAATCGGTTATCACCCACTCAAAAAAGGAGACGAAAATGACCAGCATTAGCAATGCTATAAACCATCAGACGACCCACCCCACGGTGATCTTGGCATTCATAGCGGGGGCTTTCTTAGCCCCGGCGGCAACTGCCACGCCCGCCGTCGTACATGCCGGTGAGGTCAAATCCTGCCATTATTTGGGGCAGGTCAACGGACATTCCAAGCATGGCAAGCATCATGACTGGAAGCCCAGCGCCAAAGCCTCGGCTTTGAGCCATGCCAACAAGAGGGGTGCGACACATGTCGTCTGGGATCATTTCACCCCGATAGGCGCGTTCAACGGAGTGGCGGTTGCCAACCTGTATGATTGTGGGCATCACCACCACAAACAACCCCACCACAAGTAATGACCTGTCAGGGTACGGCTTGCCGACGAACTTAATCTGGTTTGCCGGCAAGCTAAAAAAGAGCATCATCACCCGCTTTGTTTCGCTAGTTCCCAATCTCTGCTTCAAAGCTATTTAGTTAGCATTCGTAGTCCCGCTCTAGGTGTCAAATTGAGCGGAAATAATAGGCTAGAACTGGGTCTGCCAACGGGTTTTGACATGTGTAAAGTCCTTAACTTAATGTCACTAAAACTCCGCTTGGCAACGGACATACCAGAGTATAGGAACCGACCAGCCTTAGGCTCGTTTAATCAGTCGAATCATAAACAGTAACGCCATTGCCCCCACCGTGGCGGTCACAATCGAGCCGATTAAACCACCGCCAGCACTGACGCCCAACAGCCCGAACAAGTAGCCGCCCACAACTGAGCCGACAATGCCAACCACAATATCCCCTAAGAGGCCGAAACCGCCGCCTCTCATGATTTTCCCAGCCAGCCAACCCGACACCGCGCCGATTAAAAGCAAAATCAGCAAACTATTCGTATTCATATTCTCTCCTGCCATTGATGATTGATAATACAGGCTCTTTGAAGCCAAACTGGAAGTGAAATCTTATATTATTTTTTGCCAAACAGCGTGATGTTCCCGACTTGGTCTGGCGAGTTATTGGTCTTGCTGATGGTGCAGTTTTTCTCCCGGGTCTCGCAATGCATGCCGTTGCTCATCGTGAAGCTCGACATGTCGGAATCAGAACCCATGATTTTCAGTAGCTTCTGGGCGGCTTTCTTGCCGAGATACTGCTCGGTGTAGGCCATCGAAACGCCCTCGCTGTCGGCGCAGAAACCGCTCTTCCGGTCGCAGAGAACCCCGTCATCAGGGGAGTAAATTGCCCGTTCAGCTTGGGCAGTGGATGCGATTAGGGTCAGGGATAGGCAAATAATAAAACGTTTCATGGTGATTTCTCCGATGGTTAATTTTTTGTGTTTTTATGGTTCCTTTCGCTCCGGCGTCAATGCCATTAAGTCAAGGATGTTTCCGTTCGACCCGACCTGTCGAAGGGTGAACGGAAAATCCTAACTTGTTGGATGTTAAGCCGTTCATGGTTCGACAGGCTCACCACGAACGGCTTAACTTAATGGCAGTGACGCTCCGGCTTGGGAACCTGTGTGGAGACGCTCCTCGCCGTGAACCGCAGAGCGGTCGAGGCGGCATTCCCACGCTGGAGCGCTCGACGTTATACACAAATGTTGGAGTCCCGTCATTCCGGTCAGGGATGCCGGAATCCATCGTCCAAGGATGGCAAACTGTGGGTCACAACAGATGCCCTTGTATCCACAGACAGTAACAAGGGCTTGGCAAGTCCCATGAATCAAGCTTTTGCACAACCGATGGGTTACCGTCCATGGCCTGGATTTCGGCATCCATGCCGAAATGACGGCT
>CAIYXP010000311.1 GCA_903930145.1 uncultured Methylococcaceae bacterium | reverse complement strand
TGTAATGAATATTCTGTTTGAAACAGGTTACAATCTAGGCAAAAGCGGTTATCCTTGGCAAAAGGTTCCGCCGGGCTTCATCCCTGAGAAAAACCAGGATGACCAGGATGATGATGCTGCTTTGATAAATTCACCGGTGGTAGTACATTAATTTTTGTTCGATACATATCTTTGCACAACACGATGAGGAGTACCCTGATGAAATTGATACGATCTTTATGCTTTTATGGCCTGTTGACCGCAGCGCCTGTTGTTTTTAATACTGCTTCGGCTGTTGAACCCATTAATTTTGAAATACGCTATAATGCCGACCTCGTCGCAGTGTGTTCCGCACAGCCGAGTGACCCTAATTATATCGCGGCTATACATTTCTGCCATGGCTTCGGGGTGGGTTTCGCCCGCTATCACGATGCACTCAAGGAAGGGAAGGGTTTCACGCCAATATTCTGCTTTCCTGAGACAGCCACTCGCACCCAAGTACTTAACGAATATGTGCGTTATTCCAAAGCACACCCTGAATACGATAAGGATACGGTGGGCGATGTGATCACTAAGTTCCTGGTCGATACCTTTCCCTGCAAGGCTAAGGCAAATTAAGCTGCCGGGTACTATCGAATCTCAAACAAATAGGTGCATATCATGAAAAAATCCAATTCAAACAAGGCATTCAAATCATCTGTGGTGATCTTCACGGCACTGGTGTTCGGAGGTTGCGCAGGAATGTCCGACACCCAGCAACGCACGGCGACGGGCGCGATGGGCGGTGCAGCGGGTGGTGCATTGATTGGTGCCCTCGCTGGCAATGCTGGTATGGGCGCAGCGATAGGTGCTGGTGTCGGTGGCTTGGGTGGCTTTGCTTACGGCAGACACCAACAAGCCGTCAATAATGCCTTTCAGCAGGGACAACAAAACCCCGTAAGGCCCCCTCAATAAGCGGGTAATCAGTTACTTTAATAGGGATTAAGACGTAGGGGCGGATTTAGAACCCGCCCCTACTTTTTCCTTAACTATCTGGATATTCCACCGACTGCGCCTTGATCAGGCAAAAAACCAAATCCCCTATCCTTAAATCCAAATCCTCCACCGTCTTCCCATTGACCTCCGCGACAATGACCGCACCCGCATCAATTTCGATTAAGGCACCATGGTGCCGATGAATGATGCGAAGGATTTTTCCTGGCAATTGGTTTTGGATCGTAATGCCTTCAATCCGCTTCCTAGATAGGGCTATCTGAGCTGCGCGGACGCTGACAATCGCCACTTTTCCCACAACCGCAGAGGCAGGCGGAAGGATCAGCCTTTCTTGCCCCAATGCCGCGACGCTATACCCCTGTTCATGGTTATTTTCAATCAAGGTGACTTCCCAGACATTGCGCAAGTCCAAACCATCGACCAGTTCAGAGGAGTCTGCCTGCCCAAGGACATCCAAGTAACGACCATGGGCCATGATCCGGCCATGCTCAACCAGTGTCACGGTGTCTGTGAGGTAGAGGATTTCGTCCATGGAATGGCTGATGTATAACATCGGTATGCCCACATCACGGACACGTCGCAAGAACGGCAGTATTTGCTTTTTCAGCCTATCGTCCAAAGCGGCAAGCGGTTCGTCGAACAGCAGCAGTTGAGGGCTGTAAAGCAATGCCCTGCCCAAAGCGACCCGCTGTTTCTCGCCACCCGACAACTGGCCGGGACGGCGTTCCAGCAGTGGGCCTATTTCCAACAACTGCACTACCGGGTCTAGCTCAAAGCGACGTTGACCCGGCTTGAGCCTTTGGTAGCCGTACAGTAAGTTATTGCTTACTGACAAATGCGGAAACAATTGCGCGTCCTGAAACACCAAACCGATATGGCGTTGGTGGGCAGGGACGAATAAGCCTTTTTCAGTGTCAAACAGGGTTTCTCCATTTAGGCTCATCAACCCACTGTCGGGTTTTACCAAACCAGCTATGCAATGTAACAGGGTCGTCTTCCCTGAACCCGAATGTCCAAACACCCCGCTGACCGGCTCGGTAATATGAACCGCCATTTCCCCGTCGAAACTGCCGCGCTTCAGTCGAATATGGATGTCTAGGTCAAGCATCGTTGGCCCTCAACCCTAAACGGCTTTCCACCCGACGTGTCAGCAAATCACTGAAAAACAGTGCCGATAGCGATATGACAATCGACAAGACGATTAAGCGCAGGGCTTCTGCTTCGCCGTCGGGAACGTGGCTGGCAGTGTAGATAGCCAAGGGCAAGGTTCGGGTTTCGCCGGCGATGTTGCCTACGAAGGTGATGGTTGCGCCAAACTCCCCGAGGCAGCGGCTGAATCCTAAAATCAGGCCGGCAAAAATTCCCGGCAAGGCCAACGGCAGCGTCACCGAAAAAAACACCGCTAGGGGTGCAGCACCCAAAGTGCTTGCCGCACCTTCCAAGCGGGGGTCGATTAAGCCCATGGACAGGCGTATCGAGCGCACCATGAGCGGGAATGACATCACTGCCGAAGCCAGCGCAGCACCCTTCCAATTGAACATGAATGAAATCCCCAGTTCATTTAACCAATGCCCGATCACACCTTGGTTGCCAAATAACAGTAATAAAAGATAACCCGGAACGACCGGTGGCAGCACTAAGGGCAAATGTATCAAGGCATCCACAATGGGTTTGCCGGGAAACTTTTTGCGTGCCAACACCCATCCTATCGCAATCGCAAACGGGCAGGACAGCAAGGTCGCCCAAGTTGCCACCTTGATCGACAAAACAACGGCGGAGATTTCATCTTGGGTCAGTGTCATTGCATCGAACCCTAAAATATTAAACCCAGAAAAAAAGAATCCACGGTTTTTATGCCGTGGATTCTATACTTGGCCCCGACTAATGATGGAGTTTAGTCATCAACAGCCACAATGACATTCGGCGCTTTGACGATGGCATAAGCCGTTCCACCCACTTTCAAGCCTAGGCTATCCGCCGAGGTTTTAGTGATGATGGAAACAACTTCCACGCCGGGTGACAGTTCAATGACGACTTCAGAATCAACCATCCCATGGGTTATGGCTTTGACGGTCCCTTTAAGTACGTTGCGTGCGCTGAGTTTCATAATCGATTTGCCTTTCTGGAAGATGAATAAAAAGGGGGGTCCCCTAATTGTGCGAAGCCGATTCAAGTGCGAGTAAAGTAGGTTGGCTTCACTCCCTACTCAATAGCTTAAAGCCATAACTAGCAAATACCTTGCCTGAGCTTTTGACAAACTCAAAAAATGCCTTGGCGTTAGCCGTTTGCGTCACTAAGGCCGCTGGATAGACGATAGATGCATGAAGCTCATTGGGGAAAATAATGACGGTTTCCACTTTCGAGCTAAGCCTTGCATCGGTTTCATACACGATGCCTATGCACTCCCCGCGACTGACTAAATCCAGTGCAGCTCGCACATCATCGGTGCCTACCACTTTGTCCTTTATAGCTTCCCACCAACCTAATTTGGTGAGAGTTTCCTTGGCATAGACTCCCACTGGCACCGATTCGGTTTGCCCTGTGCAGAGCTTGCCCTTGAATGCTCCCGCAAAATCAAAGTCCTTTTCCAGACGGACAGGGAAGCCCTTGCCCTTAGGGGCGATCAACACTAAGGTGTTACCCACCAAATTGACCCGTGAACTTTTGTCAATTTTGCCTTTGCCATCCAGATAATCCATCCATTTGTTATCCGCTGAGATGAACAGGTCAGCGGGCGCTCCCGCTTCAATTTGCTTAGCCAACGCCCCGGATGACGCAAAAGAAAATTTCACTTTCACATCATGGCTGGCTTCGTAAGTTTTGGCGAGTTCGCTCAACACATTGGTCAGGCTGGCCGCTGCATAAACCGTGACCTCGCTTGCCAAGCAAGCGTTGGAAGTCAAGAGCAGGAAAAAAACGGCAATACAACTGAGAAAATGAAAAGATGGTGTCGGCATGGATTTGCTCTCTTGGGTTTTGAAGGCATGTCTTCTGATTCGTTGTATATGAAAATATATACCACAATCCTTTGTCAAGCTAGTTTGATTGGTTGGATGCCCCATTCAAGCAGAGGGTGGTTTGCTAGTGTTTGATAAATCAATGCTAGGTGACTGATTGGCCGAAGATGAAATTGTCTGTTTAGGCTTAAGTCCTCATCAATACAGAGACATGCTCATTAGTGACATGCCGATTGATAGCCAATAATAGATTAGCCGTGCAAATCTCCATGCCAAATGATGCTTACCGAAGCATCCTTGGCCGTTTTGGCCTTCATCAGCTTAGTGTTCTTCAGCGACAACATTGGTACAATGAGATGTTGTGATTTAACTACAAGATTTTGCATTTATGCAAAAATTCTTGCGCCTTCATTTTCATCCGATATAATCATATAAACATAACGAACTTAATCGGAGTATCCCATGCCTATCCGTCATCATTTATGTTTGGCAGTGCTTTCCTTTGTCGCCCTTGCCCAGTCGCTACAGAGCCTTGCCGCCGACTCAGCGGTCATCCCAAAGGATGCAACCTCGGCGACCCAGCCGAACTTGCCAACTGCAACCGTTAGCACTACGAAAGTAGCCCCCACCAACACCGCCAACCAAAACACTACCCCCGACTCATCAGACAGAGCAACCGACCCCAGTGTCGGAGCTACCCCCACCCAAGACAAAGTGGGCAGCACAACGCCCGAATATAAACGCCTTAACCGTGCAGGTCTGTCCGCCGCCGGCAGCCAGCGCATGGATTGGCTGACCGGCAAGAACCGTTTTGACTGGCCTACGGAATACAACGCGAAAAAAACCTTGGGATTGCCGGATTGGTTGAATGCGAGCTTGGAATTTCGCGCCCGTTACGAGAGCATGGACACGCCTTGGGCCAAAGGGCAGACTGGCAGTCAGTATCAAATCCCCTTGCAGACGGTGCTGTGGATGGAGGCCAATTATCAAGCATTAAGAGTAGGTTTCGAGTTTTGGGACGCACGGCAATACGGAACCAAAGAAGGCCAGACCTTGAACAACACCATGGTCGACTCCGCTGACTTCCCGCAAATTTACGCCGCCTTGTCGACATTGAACTTGTTCGACACAGGTTTAGGTGCTGAGGTGAAGGGTGGGCGCATGACCTTGGATCTCGGCAGCCGCCGATTGGTGGCGAGGAACAATTTCCGCAACACGACCAACTCGTTCACCGGCATCTTGTTTAGGCTGCGTGACCCTGACTCGGCTTGGCAAGTTCAGGTGTTCGGCAACCAACCCGTACAACGTTTGCCGGACCAGGCCACCGATTTGCTCCATAATGACTATGCTTGGGATCAGGAGCAAAAGAACACCGTGTTTGCCGGTATTTTTGCCGAAGCGTTCAAGCTCCCTTGGAGCACCAGCGGCGAACTGTATTTGTATTATTTGGGCGAAAACCCAAGCAGTAGCAATAACCGCCGTTTGTTCACGCCGGGCTTTCGCTGGTTCAAACAACCTAAAAAAGGGGGGTTTGATTTTGAAGGGGAAAGCGCCGCGCAGACAGGCAATCGCTACGATAACATTTATGATGCCAAGAACAAAAGCACGAAGATGGATGTGTCGGTGGAGGCTTTCATGGAGCACATCCAGTTTGGCTACACCTTCGACCTACCTTGGGACCCACGCCTTGTGTTGCAATATGACTATGTCACCGGTGGCGCCACGAGTGGCACGTCAAAATCATTCGATACGCTGTACGGCGCAAGGCGTTGGGAATACGGCCCGACTGGCATACTAGGCTTGTTTGCCCGCAACAACATCAACTCGCCGGGGACACGAGTTTTTATTGTGCCTCACCGCAATGTCACCGCCTTTACCGCTTATCGGGCATGGTGGATGGCGAATAGCACGGCCTCTTGGTCGCCCGCCAATTTGATTGACTCCTCCGGCAATTCGGGGGATTTTCTAGGGCATACCGTGGAACTCACCGCCCGTTGGGACCCGCATGAAAACCTCGGGATTGAGGGCGGTTGGACTTATTTCATCAAGGGTACTTTTGCCCGCAACGCCCCCCATGCACCGAGTAACCATGACAATGTGAACTATGTCTATGTGCAGACTGAGCTAAGATTCTAAAAATTTGATTTTAATGGCAGCGGGATTTGGAGCGTCAAAGCTTGCTTTGATGCTCCTAACTTAGACTGGCGCAACATAAGTCATTGATACCGTAGAGCCTCAATGGGGCTTAGATAAGCCGCTTTCTTCGCCGGGTAGAATCCAAAAAACACCCCGACTGCCGCCGCTACGCCGAAGGCAAGCAGGATTGAGCTTAAGGTCACCACGACCACCATCTCGGTCAGGCTGCTCAAGGCGTAAGCGCAGCCCACACCCAGCAATACTCCGATAAAACTGCCAGCCAAGGAAATGATGATGGCTTCAAACAGAAATTGCCACAGGATGTCGCCGCGTTTGGCCCCAATTGCCATGCGGATGCCGATTTCACGGGTTCGCTCGGTCACAGACACTAGCATGATATTCATGATGCCGATGCCGCCCACCAACAAGGACACGGAGGCAATCGCCCCAAGCATCGCGGACATGATCTTGGTTGCCCCGGATGCGGTTTCCGCCAAAGCGGTCAGATTGCGCACATTAAAATCATCGTCTTGCCCTTCGCGAATGCGATGCCTTGTGTGCAGTAGTTGCTGCATGTCTTTTTCCACCCGCTCCATCGCCCCGGCAGATTTGGCTTTGACCATGATGAAGCGCACCATGCCGGGAAATTGATTGCCAAATAACTGTCGTTGGGCCGTCGTCACCGGAACCAGCACCGTGTCATCCTGATCGCGTCCGTCCAAGCTTTGGCCTTTGACCGCCAAGATTCCCAACACTTGGAAAGGGCTGTTTTTGATCCTGACCGTTTTCCCAATCGGGTCTTCCTCGCCAAACAATTGACGCGCTACCGTTTGCCCAATCAACAACACCCTTGTCCCTGCGCGTACATCGCTATCGGTGAAGGGCAAGCCTTTCACCACGTCCCAATCGCGCACTTCCAAGATGGATGGCGAGGTGCCGGCAATGGTCGTGCTCCAATTGTTGGCCCCATACATCATCTGTGCGGTGTTAGGTAGCACCGGGGCAGCCGCCGCCACATCAGGCAATTCGCTAATCGCTTGCATGTCGGCCAGGGTCAAGGTTGGAGTGCTGCCGAAGCCTGAACGCAAGCCCCCAGCGGTGGACGACCCGGACAATACGATAAACAAATTGCTGCCCATGGAGGCGATGGCTTCGTTGACCATCATTTGTGCGCCTTGGCCTACCGCCAGCATCAAGATGACCGCGCCTACGCCTATCACCATGCCGAGCATGGTTAGGAATGTGCGCAAGCCATTGGAGCGCATGGCTTGCCAGCCTTCGCCGATGAGGGGGGTGAGTTTCATGTTGTCTTAAGCGCCAGTGAATATAAAAAATCTATCTGGTTAATCTCAGGCTTGGGATAAACATCAGATTGGGCCATTAGAAAATCCTCCACCCATCACTAAACACGCCGTTTTCGTCAACAAACCGATTGTAAGCTTCTATTGCTTCACGATTTTCAGCCAGCCACTTTTCCTGCTTTTTGGTCTTGACCAATTCGGCAAGATGGGTTTCAAAAGCTTGTGACAGATTGATATCCAACGCTTTGGCCTCGCGCAACAAGTCGGCATTGATGGTCAAGTTGGTTGGTTTCTTTTGAATGGACATGGTGAATTTCCAAAGAGAAATAGTGTACACAGAGTATACGCATAATAGCTTTGGAGTGCCAAGATAAGTCTTGTTTCATAGGGATTGGTCATTTATGGCATTGCCGGCCATACGGATGAAATCCAACAACTGTTGGTAAGCTTTCTGCTGCAAAACTGCCAATACAATTTGACGATCCACGTTAAGATAATCATGCACCAGTGCATTGCGCATACCAATGACACGTTTCCATTGATATAGCTCTTGCTGGGAAAGCTTCCCCAGACTCATGAGCAATTCAAAAGCTTGATAAGCATCGACTGGGGCGGTTTTGTTGAGGTATTTGACCCAATGCTTGGCAACACCGATACAGGCTTCAGTCAACACTTGCAGCAAGCGTTCGACGGCATAAAAATCTCGATTTGATAGATTGGATGTTTTGCTCAATGCGCTAATTTCATCCAACTCCGACACGATGTTTTCGGCGTGGGCTTTCAGTTCGTGGAGATAGGTTTTAAGCTCAGGCGATATTTCGCACATTTGGTTTCTCTTGAAGATAAGGCAATACATCCAATTCCATGCGACTCATCACCCGGTTTTCCTCGGTGATTAAACGGCGAGGGTCGCGGCAAAAGATCGGCTCATGATTCTGGATGACATGAAAACTCAGGGAAATACCCACTTGGTTAATGTCGATGACGGATAGCTGGTGTTCCTGCAAACCCAAAGCCCTGCGCCAGTCCATCGCCAGCAATTCCGGGCGTAGCCTTGTCTCCAAAGGATTGTCGCGGATAAACGTCTTGAAAGCCACCGCCAAATCATAATCACTATCTTCTCGATGCGTTCCCCTTGCACGGGAGCCGTATAACCACAGAATGGCGATGTCGGGGGTTTGTTCGGCGAGGGTGATGATATTGGAAATCATGGGGTTGTTGGGAAGAGCATTTTTCATTTTGTTGATTGTCCACCAAGCCTCACGCTTGACATGGCGGCGTTTAGTAGAATCCTTGATACTGTTAAGCCGCCTTAGTCAAGTCTGCGTGAATGAGAATTTCATCATAAGGGGCGGTCAAATCGCCATTGGCATCTTGCTCTATCAAGCCAATATCCACAAGCGCATTTACGTCGGTTTCGATAACGTTGAATTCGCGTCCTAGTCGCATAGCTAATTGTGACAAACTCAATCCGGGCTGTCTTACCACTTCCCGCAACAACCCGAAGCGCGATTCATGCAAGGTTGAGAACAATTCGGCATAACTACCGAAGGCGATACGCGGGGTAATGGACTCACCCGCCGCGGCCCGGTTCCAAGCATCGGCAAACGCGGCACTCGCTGATTTCGGGTTCTTAATTTCGATTTCAATGCGGCTCATGAAAATCTCCAAATGGATGGATCAGTAATCAAGTCTTTTCTTAAGTGCTTCCAATTCCGGCAAGCGGCGCTTGTAGCCAGTTTGTGCGATAAGCTCGGCGGCTTCGTCAGTGTGGTAACGGGCGGTTTGTAATAATTTAGCCATTTCATCCGATGATGTTGAATTAGGGTTTCCCTCGTCGTTCCGGCAGGGATTGCCGGAACCCAGATGCCATGGAGGGCGAGTAGGGGCGGGTTCGCAACCCGCCCCTACAAGCTCATTTGTCGTCGAGCATGGAGAATAAAGGGCATCCAGTTCCGCCAAAGCCAATCGGGCGGATTCAAGGTGGGCATCGGTCAGGTGCAGCAACATGCCGCTGGGTTCAGCGAGGTCGAAGACTTCCTGTAGGTCTTGGTGGGCTTGCGGGAATGCCAAGGTATGACGGAAATATGCGGCACGGGCGAGTAGACCGCGTGGTAAATGATGTTGCGCACCCGCCGACTGCAAACCAGCCACGGCGAGACTAAGCCAATATTCCGCTAGTTTTAGGAATGAGGAATCCCCACGATTTTGAAGTTCTTCTGGGGCAAGTCCCGAGTCTATAGGTAATGTAGTGGTTTTTTGTTGGTTTGGATGTAGGATTCGGTTCGTTGTTTCACCGGAAACACCTGTCGAGGCGAGCCTTTCGACTTCACTTAAGACAGACTTATTCCGGCCTTCTACCTCTAGTTGCAAATAAGCCCGACCTAAAGATAGTTGATCTAGCGCAATGTCTAATAAAAAATCTTCTACTGTAGCCCATTTCAAAGATTGACCAGCCCGATCCAACACCTCCCCCGTCTCACCCATTGCCAGCAGCAAGTCGCAATATCTAAAACCCCATAAGGAATACAAATGCCAAGACTCAGGCTGGAATTCCAGTTGCAGCCGCTCTGCTTCTTCAAATAGCTTCTGGGCTGCGGTCAAGTCGGCGGCTTGGTGCAACGCATCGGCGAGGGTGGTGCGCGTACACATGCTTTGAGATTTATCCTCGGTTTTGTCTGCATACTCCACACTAAGTTGGGCGCTGGTGATGGCTACCGGAATTTCGCCTAAGCACAGTTGAAACTCGCTGAGGTTGTTCGCTCCTTTGGCTGCTTCAACCCAGTTCTCTTGCTGTATCGACATTTTAATATTGGCTTGCATAGGTTCCACCGCCTCACGCAATCGACCCAAGGCACTTAATCCGATGCCTGCCCAATTCAGCGCTGCTGCTTGGTCTTCCTCACTCAATCCCACTGCTGGTGTCTGCCAAGGCGAGTCAAAGAAATGCGCAACGGTGGCAAGGTGGTCGCTGTACATGCCCAATTTTTTGGGCAAATAATGATCGGCCTTACGCAAGACACGTGGCCAATAAACCTCATCCAAAGCTCGTTGGTGCATCCCCGCCGCACAGCCATGGGCGACAGCATGGAACAAAGGCTGCATTTCCTCCAAGGTTTCAGGCAGTTGTTTTTTCGGCAGCGCTTTGTAGTTGTCGTAAAGCCTCGCATGGGCTTGCCGCCATGCTTCCGGGTTGTCGCGTTTTAGCCGTCGCCCAAAATACTCGCGGATCAGCGGGTGGCAGTCGAGCAAGCCGGGTTTGTTTTTATGCTTCGCCAATAAATGATGGTCGTCGTGTAATGCGGCAATGGCGGTTTGCCATTGTGGTTCGGTGAGTGCTATGCGATGATCCATGACGTTGCGGCGCATCGGTATCCAGTCCGTCAGCTTGTGAAACCAGCCTGCCTTAGGTGACCATGGGGTTTTGGCATCCCCTGCCGGTAAAAC
Source organism: uncultured Methylococcaceae bacterium (assembly GCA_903930145.1). Lineage (GTDB taxonomy): Bacteria > Pseudomonadota > Gammaproteobacteria > Methylococcales > Methylococcaceae > Methylumidiphilus. The sequence continues at coordinate 1,817 of CAIYXP010000311.1, read as the reverse complement.
GGTTCCCTCCCACACCGTCAAACCCACTATCGGTTCGCGCCATAACAATTGCAACACCTCCGTTTCAATCGGATGGTCAAACAAACCCAACAAATACAGCAGCCTCAATTCGGCAAGGTCGTGGCCTTGTTCGTCTTTGAACCAGTCTTGATAGGCTTGCATGACTTTGAAGGCATGTAGGCTAACAGGGTCGAGGTTGTCATATTGTTCAGGTTCGATTAACTCGGGTAGTTGATCGCGACGGCTCACTTCGCCGTCTAGGAAAGTCTTGATGGCATTGCCCAACAAATGCAGGGCCAGCGCATGGCATCCATATTCTGCAACGGTCTTAAACATCTCCTTGTCGCTGCCTTTCACACCCAAGGACCGAAGCAAGGACACACCATCTCCGGGCGTGAGGTTGTGCAAGTCCCGGCTGACCACATGGGCGCGGTCTTTGAGTTCAGGCAGTTCCAAGCGGGTCGTGACGATGCACAAGCCCGACCCACCACTCGCAAGATTCCGCAACAAGGCTCGGATGGCGCGGTCTTTCAATTCGCCGCGCATTCCCCGGCCCGCATGTTGCATAGGCTCCAAGCCGTCCAGCACCAGCAAACAACGGTATTTCTTCAACAAATCGGCGAGATGTTCGCCCTTCTGCTCTTCGGTGTCGAAGCGGGTTTTGTCAGAGCCTAGCTTGGCGAAGGCATGGGTAAAGAACGGCGTGGCGGAGACTTGCTTGTCTTCGCTCGAGCCTTGCGAGTAAAACGACCACGCGATCAAGGCGGCTATGTCCTGATCGCGTCTATCCAGCCATTCGCGCAGCAGTTTGGTCTTGCCGGTTCCACCCGCCGCAACGAATTGCACGATATGGATACCGTTGCCGTCAAAGGCTTCGTCCAGCAGCTTGAGTTCTGCTTCGCGCCCGAAGAATTTTCCGGCGACAGTAGGCAGTTGGTCAGAGTGAATGGTGCGGGTTAGACCGACTCGGTCTTTAAGACCGAGTCGGTCTGGTTCGGGCTTTCTGCCGGTGATGCCCCATTCCAGCCTATCCAATTTATCGACCGTCACCGCTGGGCGAAAATCCACCCATGTATAAAGGGCTAGGAACGAATCGAGGCTGGCACTGGTTTCGTCTGGGGCATCTGGCAACAACACGGGAATGAGGGGTCGCTGATCATGCACAGCGAAATTCATCGCCGCCTGTTTTTCAATATCTTCCCACGGGCTTATGCCATCCTTGCCAATAAAGACGGCGACACTGGCGGATTCGCGTATGCCTTTTTGTAGTTCGGGTTGATACAGTTTTCCGGGTGGCAATTGATCTTTATCGAGCCAAACCCGTAAGCCGCGCTGTTCCAATGCTTTAGCCAGATCCGAAACGGTAGGTTTGTCTCGGCTATTGTGACTTAAGAAAACGTCGAATGGATATTCACTGGTTGCCATGTTGTTTCCCTCTGATGGCTAGTCATTCTATCAAATTCAACGGATTTCTGGATGCCGCGCAAGGCAAACCTTGTAAGCCCACATTTTTTTATCTCACTCGCTTTGAAGCACCCACTTTAGCCTTACCCCCTATTCTAGCGTTACAATACCCATCTCCAATCAACCACGCAAAGGATCATTCCATGGCCTTAAGTTCCAAAGCTCTGCAACAGAAACGTGCCAAAAAAGCCGTGAAGCGCAAGTCGGTCAAGAAATCAGGCACGGCGGCAGCACCCTCCGGCATGGCCGCAGAATGGCTGCTGGCGGCAAAAGCACCCATTGCCGATGTCTATACACCGGAAGGCTTGTTTGAAAAAGGGATAGGTTCCATCTGGTTTAGCCGGAAACTGGCG
>CAIYXP010000310.1 GCA_903930145.1 uncultured Methylococcaceae bacterium | reverse complement strand
GATGCCTAATGAGATTAGTGCGGATTGCCAACCTTTGTGAAATGACCTATTTGAGCCGCTAAGTTGGCAATGCCTTTTCTCCATCAAATGATGTTGGCCCAAGGAAAGTAAGCCCCGAAGCATCAGTCATCTCAATAATCATAAAAGCTAAATTTCAACCAAGCAGGGGGTAAGTGTGTTCCAAAATTCTTTCATTCAAGATATTTCCGGTATAAGTGGTCTGCTCCCATCCGTTCACGGCGATGCCGACACCGGGGGAGGTGGGTTGGTTGGGCTACTCGACAATGTATTGAACTCGATTACCGGTCTACTAGCAACAGGTGGGGGTTTCCAATGGTTTCCGGGTATTGCCACCTTAGGATTCAATATCCACCCTTCACTTGTGCATTTCCCCATTGCTTTTTTATCAATTTTTTTCCTTTTGGAGGTAGTTGGAACTTGGCTGGTCAACGATAAGCTTAGACAAGTTGCCAGCGCCATGCTTTTCTGCGGTACGTTCGGGGCAGTGCTGGCAGCCGCTGCAGGTCTGTATGCTGCCAACACCGTCCCCCATGGTCAAGATGTCCACGAGATTATGGAATGGCATGAACGATTGGGTTTGACGGTGGCGGGTTTGGCGGTTGGGCTTAGTGTCTGGCGGTTTTTCTCTAAACACCATCTTGTTGGCATGGAAAAGGCGCTGTTCATGTTACTTTCCACGATTATGTTGACTAGCATGATTTTTGGAGCGGATTTGGGTGGTTTGATGGTTTACGGTCACGGTGTGGCAGTGCAAAACCTCCAGCAGGGGGATGCGCATCATCACCACATGCACCGTTCTGAAGGCGGTAATTGAATCGTTGACAGCTAAATCCTTTTGAATGTGATTTATAAAAATGCGGGGGTTTTCTGGCTTGTGACTAAGAGAGCGAATGTTTTTTTCCTACGCTGAAAATTTTAGCGTTTCTTTTAGGCAGGCAATCGTATAATCTGATACGGTTACTAGCCAAGCTTCATATTCGGTCTTTGTCCGGCCCCCTCATATCTTGTATTGGCAATATTTCAAGATTGTGGGGCTGTTTATTTTAGCCATGGGCAACACTCAACAAAGATGAAAACCCTACCAAAAGCAAAGGCATTTTATTGGAATTTAGCGGCATGGAGGGCAAGGATTTTGCGATCCCCCGAAATTGTTTGCATATTGATTTGCGCAGCCTGTACGCCTATCCAAACTAAAACCCCGGAAGGTGAATCGGTATCGATGAGTGAGGAGCAATTCTCCTCGTATGTGGAGCATGTTTTCCGCCATCACAACAGTGTTGTCGATGAGTCCCTTTTTATCTCCCCCGGTGGATTGGATTCGAAGAATGATCCATTGTTAAACGCCGAAATGAAGATGCATCATGCTTGCCAGCCACTCAATGAATTGGTTTCTTTGACGGCTGCTGGCCAGAAACCCGATATTTGGTTGGAAATGAAATTAGCTGATGCTGTCCCAGAATGCGAATCAGCCACACGGAACTTGGAAAAACTGATTTCCCAGGATAAAAAATAAGTTTTTGTCAGCAATTCCCGGTCACGTTATCAATCTTAAACGTATGCACTAGCATGGGTAGGCGAAGAAGTTCATGCAAAATAACGGGACAGGCATAATGCTCCCATGCTTTTAACAGGCTGTCGTTAGTATATG
>CAIYXP010000309.1 GCA_903930145.1 uncultured Methylococcaceae bacterium | reverse complement strand
CGTTGGTTAAGGTTTCCTTTTCTTTAGCGTCGAGTTTGGGGTTATACAGAACGTCTTTTTTATATTCAGTGACAACATCACTTTTTTCAACTTGATAAAATTTTTCCATAAGTTCAGGATAATTCGTGTCCAAAGTGTTTCTGACGGTTTTATCCAGCGCAGTGCGTTCTGATAAATACTGACTGAAGGCTTCCTGAGCTTCCCGGGTTAATTTCGGTGTAGCATCGTCAAATCCCTTAATTAAGTCACTCATACTAATTCCATCAAAAACCTTAAATCCATCCTCATTCATGCGTAGTCTCTTGGTCGGCGGTTCTCGGCGGAGGCTGACTAATAACACGACACCAATTGCGACAACACCAAACAAAGCAACAAACGCCGCCCAATTTTTTGATAAGAATTGTTTGGCCCCATGGGTGTCGGAATTGGCGGATACTTCGCTATCGGTGCTGACGGCCATTAGCGGTTGCCCATAAACGAGTCCTGACATCGCAGGTGTCACCGCATCGTCCACCGGTTGCGCATTCGCAGGGTTCATGGCGGGTACAAAGCCGCCATGCAGGCTGATGTCCGGCAGCCTGCCGTTTGCCTCCGAGGTCAGCTTCCCCCAAGACAAGCGCAGCGGAACTGCCGTCCCGTCCGGCCCGACATACTGGATGGAATAAGCATCGTCGCTCCCCGCAGTCGTGGCGGTTGGCTTGGTTTTGACGAATTCCACCCTTCCGCTTGGGGTGCCGTCTTGGGAAAACAATGGGTAGATGCGGTGGTCGCTGTTTTCCGCCCAAGTCGCTGCGCGGTCATACAACCAAGCTGCCGCCTCAGCCAAACTGTCCATGTCTATGCCGGCGAACTCGGGGTGCGATTGGCCCAAAGCTTCTAGCCAGGCTTCAGCTTCCCCTTCCTTTGACCCGGCAGCGGATGCCAGAAGATCCATGAACCGGGCGCTTGACACGCGCTCCGGGTGGGCGACGGTTTGGCGCAGCAAGCGCAAGGCACGTTGGATGGATGCTGAGTTTAGGTTATTGGCGCTCATGATTATTTTCTACCCTTGGTTTTAAAGCATGGAATAAGCTTAACCAAACAAAATAGGTTTGGGTATCAGAAAAAATCTGATTTTTTAAACTTTTTTCACCTTGGTTGAAAAGTAGTCGATGGGTATTCTCATGCCGATTGGACAGGCTTATCCCTAGGCGGAAGATATTGGCCACCTTGAAATAATCTTATAACTGAATTGTTATAGCTTATCGAGAAACGCCGTCATTTCGGCAGGGATGCCGAAATCCAGCGTCTATGGATGGCAGGCTATAATAACCGAATAGGATCAATTAAGCGCTTATGCCATCTGATAGTGACCGTCCCCTTCGACTTCGCTCAAGACAGGCATGGCCTGAACCGGCATCCCTGCCGGTGCGATGGAATAGCCGAAACAGGATAGACCGAGTAGATCCATTTCAGCCAATCCCAGACTGGCTTAGTGTTCAATACTAGGCCAGTCTGTTTGATTGAAGTTTTATTTTTCAATTGGCATATTGTTGTGTTTGACTTCGTGTTCGTTTTCAGGCAGCTTATTATCTTCTGTTAATTTATTCTTTTCTTCTTCGGTCTTGACGATTTTTTGAGCATTGGGATCCATCGGTATGTTTTGGCTTTTCTCAAATTGTGCCTCTTGTAGATTTAGCTGTGCTATTCCTCGCTCAATAGTACCCTCTGTCTTGATTGCTGTTAGTGGATTTTCCGAGCCAACATTAGCGAGTTCATTTATATTCTGTTGGTTAGCACTTTGCATTTGCCGTAATTGTGCAGAATTACCTGTCTCAGCTTGAAGATTTTCAATCTTGATTTGTTGCTCCTCCAACTGCTGTTCTTGCAGTGGAATAATTTCCTTTTCGATAGGATATTCTAAGGTTTCCAATACTATATATTCTTTCCGCTTAACAGGACTTTCCTCAAGGTCTTCCAGCTTCCGCAGTTCATCACGGAGAACCCTTTTTTGTTCTATTTCTTGTTTTACCTGTGCTACCAATGAAGAATCATGAGGGTCAATTTTCAATAATGTATTGATATCATTCCTCGCTTCCTCATTTCT
>CAIYXP010000308.1 GCA_903930145.1 uncultured Methylococcaceae bacterium | reverse complement strand
CAATCTGTAAGCTCTATTTATTTTAATCTAGCGGCTTCCGTCGCAATATGCCCGGCAAGGGAAGAAAAAAATGTCTTGATGTCGGTCATAGTGGACATGGTCGAATATTCACCCGTTTCGATGCTATTTCTTGGTGAACTGATAATGGCTGCTGATGAATAAAGCTGTTCTTTGATAAGCTTTTGACATAGCAGATCATACCGCTTGAGATAGGATGCTCCTTTAAAATCATCAAACACAGGGAAATGAGGTGAAGCATCCCTGACGGCTGCTTTTGATTCGGCTGCATCCTCGACTAACATTAACCAACCCACAAATGGGCGGGGTTGTTTCCCAAAAGCTTCTTCACGATAGGCAGTCCAAAAATCATGCGCAGTGCCAATCGCCTCTTCTGCCCGATTATTGAAATTATTGCCAAATGATGGGCCGACATGGCTTTTCAATTCAATCGCAGCGATCAAAACTTGTTGATAAATAATCAGCAAATCCCAAAGTTTGGTTGGTCGAAAATAGCCTGGCAGTGTTAAAACGGCTCGCTTTTGATGTATTTCTGCATCATCAAGGCCGTTTGCCTTTACTAGATCAATAATCAATTCGATAAAACCATCCATATTTTTCCCACTGGTGACTCCTGAGCGTTCACCTTGGTCAGCTTTGCCCAATTCAATTTGCTTTTGTCTAGCGGCTTCGCGGTTTCCCCAGAAAAGCTTCACAGCTTCATGAACTTTATGTTCGTAATCTACAAGATCGAGTGCCACTTATTCTCCATTGCCTTCGAGTAAAGCTATTTCATCAATGCTTAAAGCATATAATTTGAATGCGGCCGAATCACAAGCTAAGAAATCTCGTTGGATTGCTGCCTTTGTCAATTCAATCTTCAACTCTTGGGGTATAGTTTTCCAATGAGGAAGGCGGATGCGTCGAAGATATTGGGCTTGGAAGCGAAAATAACCACCGCGCATTTTAGTTGAATAAGTCGTTATGAACAATCGGGTTATGCTTGATAAAAGTACTGCCTGCAAAGCGCGTAAATCCCATGTTTCGCTGGTGACGTAATACAAGTTATGATGGGGATAAAATTTTCCTTCTTCAAATACAACGTGGGCTTCGCCTTTGATATCAGGAATCAACAGCTTTGGCTTAAATGCGATGGAAGGGGTTATGCGGTCAATCGTGCGATACCAATTTTTGGGGGACTTTAAAGCACAATGCCGCTTGGCGATGACATCCCGTCGCGTATTCAGATAATTAGCTAAGCGTGGATAATCGCAAAGCTTGACGAGTCCTCCTTCGTCTTCAAACGGATTGATGACCCCTTTGCCCCTCCATTGCACTTCCCCTGACTGAATATCATTGGTGGTGACTAAAGGAAGTTTTCTCCCTAGTTCCACATCGAGTTCGTCATAATTCCCAATAAAGGCTTTATCCGCACCTGTGGCAACGCCAATGCCAACCTTGCAGCCTGTTTCCTCCAAGGTCGGAAAGTCCGTTTCAAGGCGGCGAATAAGTGTCGTTTGCTTTGAAGATTCCAGTAACCACGGTTCGGCTTTGTGCGGTATTCTGTTCAATACCCTAACCATGCTTTCATTATTTTTAGGTTGAGTGTCTCGCAATTCCTTTGCAAGCAGACTGAGTGCTTCCCGATCAACCGACGGGCGATAAGCCACCCGGGTAGATCCTGGTTTTTCACGACTAATGACGGTTATCGCCGGATAGGCATCCACATCATCAAGGAATGCAGGGGTATCCACCATATCCACATAGAATTTTAGATGAAACCGTTCAGCCACTAGCTTTCGCAATGGCCCACCATAACGATTTTTCATCCACCGATCAGCACAAATAAACCCCAGATTACCCCCTTCATTTAATGTCAGCAAAGAATGCTCGATGAATGGAATATACAGGTCGGCTCTATCGTATAATGTGTGAAACCGCCGCCGATATTCCGCCAGCAAGGGGGCTGGAATAAGTTCTTGCCGAACATAGGGTGGATTGCCAACTACAAAATCGAAGCAACTATCAAACTGTTCCAACAAAAAATCGCCTTGCACCAACCAACGATCTACCAACAATGTGGCTGATGATTGATTAATACCATATTGCATAAGTTGTTCAAGTACTTTGTTACGGCTTTTGTGAAATGTTTCGCGATGAAGCTCGACAGCGCGGATGGCGTTGCCTAATTCATCGACTATTGAGCGTCTGTTTCCTGTAACCTGCCATGATTCCAGCAGTCGTTTTACTGATTGCAATAAGAATTCACCACCGCCAACCGAAGGTTCCAATAAACGCTTTTGATACAGTGGCTTGTCTTTAGTGTAGCCAACTAAATCCAGAATAAAATCGACGATTTCAACCCGAGTGTAGATAGCTCCACGCGATTCTGTCTCGTTGCTGACGGCTAAAGATTCAATAGCCGCAGTAAGTATTGGAGGAGGAGAGCTAAATGCTTCAATAAATAAGTCGTAATTAATTAATTGTTTGGATGACAAGAAAAAGATTCCTAATTGAAAATGATGGATATTCCAACGTTATGTCTTATCCCGCAAAAAAAACCCACTTCGCCTCACGATGACAAAAAAGAATCTAAAACCCCTTTATCGGATAAGTTGCCGATTAGGCGGTCGGTCTGCAAGCCGTTTTTCCTTTGAAGTGTAGGAATGGCGACTATTCCATCAATCAATCCACGCAAGGGCTCGTTTTTTAGATCGACAACCTCAAGGCGATAATCGTCCGATGATAAGTTTTCCATGGCTATTCTTAGTTGGGTCAAAGCCTGCTCGGAATTGGATGTCCCACTAGTGATGTATAATTGCAGTTCGATCAGGTTGCCCATGTTATTTTTCCTCTTTGATTAGTTTAGTCTGGGGCATTTCATCGCTCGTCGAATCTGTAGTCACTTTCCAATAGTTGGTAGAAGTTTTCTAGGGTTACCGGGGGGCTAAACAAATAACCTTGGAAAGCCCTACAACCGTGGGTATACAAGAATTTATGCTGGGCTTCGGTTTCCACGCCCTCGGCAATGACTTCAAGCCGAAGAGCAAGGCCCATGGCAATGATAGTGCGGACAATCACAGCGTCGTCGCGATCATCTATGATGTCGCGGACAAAGGCTTGGTCTATCTTCAGCTTGTCAAAAGGCAAGCGTTTTAGATAAGTCAAGGATGAATAGCCTGAACCAAAATCGTCCAACGAAATGCGAATGCCCAAGGCTTTTAACGCTTGAATTTTGACAAAGGCATCGCTAAGGTCATCCAGAAAAACGCTTTCCGTCAACTCCAATTCCAAACGTGCCGGATTGACTTGAAACCGTTGCAGCACTTGACGCACTTTTTCATAAAACAAAGGCTCCCTGAATTGTCGGGCGCTGATGTTGATGGCTAGGTTCATCCCCGCCGTTTTCGGGTTGCATGCCCAATGTTGCAAAGTTGCACAGGCCACTTCCAGCACCCATCCCCCTATGGGGAGTATCAAGCCGGATTTTTCCGCCAAGGGAATGAAATCCAGAGGTTTGACCACATTGTTTTCGGTTGGCAACCACCGAATCAAGGCTTCTGCACAGACTATTTTCCCAGTTTCATCCACTTGGGGCTGATACAACAAACGGAAGTGCCCCTCCTTAAGCGCCAGATGCAATCCAGCCTCGATTTGCGCCCGCATATTAATTTCAAGTTGAACCGATTCGCTGTAAAACTTGCAGACGTTACGTCCCGCACTTTTGGCTTGATAAAGCGCGATATCGGCTTGTTTCATCAACTCGTCAGTTGAAATATTCTGGCCGAAAAACAGGCAAACCCCGCCACTGATCGACGTGTGATGCCGATTGCCTTCGTCCTCTCGCTTTGGAAAATAAGGCTCGCTTATGCACGTGCGGATTTTTTCCACCGCTTCTTCGGCGTTGCCTATGGCTAAGATTTCGTCATTTCCCAAGCCCTCAAGAATGATCACGAATTCATCTCCACCCAGGCGTGATACTGTGTCACTATCTCGAATGTTGGTGCGAAGCCTGTTGGCGACTTCTATAAGCAAGCCATCACCGACATCGTGACCATGAACATCGTTGATGTTTTTAAAGTTATCCAAATCGAGCATGATGACAGCACCGTACTGCCCATTGCGCGCACTGGATGCCTGCGCGTGTTCCAGTCGGTCGATCAACAATCTGCGATTAGGCAGGCTGGTCAGCGCATCAAAAAAGGCCATTTCCCTGATTTTTTCCTCGGCTTCCTTGCGGGCGGATATGTCAGTGAAAGTGCCTACAAAATGGGTAATTTCCCCTGCTGCACCTTGCACCGCCGAGATGGTAAGCCACTCTGGGTATATTTTGCCGTCCTTTCGTTTATTCAAAATTTCCCCTCGCCAGCTTCCGTCTCTGCTCAGTTGCTGCCACATTTCTCGATAAAAATCGTTACTCTGTAATCCTGAATGGAGGATGGAGGGGGGGTGGCCGATGACTTCGCCGGGGCTATAGCCGGTAATCTTGGTGAATGCTTGGTTTACTCGAAGGATAGTGCCTTGGGCATCGGTTACCATAATCCCCTCAGTCGCCTCGAAGGCAACGGCAGAAATCCTAAGTTCTTGCTCAACCTCTTTCCGGGCTGTAATATCGGTAAAGGATGCTAACACTGCCGAATGACTGGTTTCGCCCTTTGCAGAGATAGGCACTGTATTCATGATGGCCCAACAATCTGGCCCGCCCGAATGACGGATGCCGATTATGCTATTTTTTAAGGGAATACCGCTCTTCAAGGTTCGCCAAAATGAGGTTTCTTCGAATGGCATGGGAGAACCTTCTTCTCCCAGAAACTCAATCTGCTGTAAATCGGTCAATTCCAGCCCAATCATGTCAGGGCTACTCAGCCTGAAAAGTCTGGCCGCCTCGCCATTGCATGACAAAACGTTCCCGTGTTGATCGACCAACATAATGCCTTCACCTAGTGCCTCAATCATGCCACGAAAGCGGTTCTCATTTTCCCTCAGCGCAGTTTCAATATGGGCCAACTCGGTGATGTCGACCAAGGTAATGACGATGCCCCTGCTTGCCTTTTCATTGTCCACATAAGGTAGGACTCTCCGCAAGAAGGTACGGCCATCCGTCAAAACCAGTTTGCTTTCAATGGGCTGCTGGCTATCCATGACCTTGGCAAGCATGTCAAAAAAATCGTCATTACCAACACGGGATGTGATATGTCGCATATCCCGCCCTATATCCATAAGCAATAGATTGAATATCTCAGTCGCTTTAGGCGAAAACAGGCGTATGCTGTAATCACCATTCAAAAAGATGACACCAATATCGGTCGAGCGCATCAAATTGCGCCAGTCGGCGGTTAGTTCGTTGAGTTCCTTGATTTTCTGCTCATGTTCGGCGTTGACACTGTAAAGCTCCTCGTTGACAGAATGCAATTCCTCGTTGGTGCTTTGCATTTCCTCGTTGGAGGCCAATAGTTCCTCATTACTGGCCTGTAGTTCTTCACCACTGGTTTCCAGTTCCTCAATGGTGGATT
>CAIYXP010000307.1 GCA_903930145.1 uncultured Methylococcaceae bacterium | reverse complement strand
TGACTGGTACCACTTTTGTTGATTTAATTATGCTTACATTTTAAGCCATTCAGAGCAAAATAATTGCGATTTTGGAACTTTAACCAATGCAGGTAAGTTAAAATAAGCCACAATTCATCAACTGGATGTTCAATGACTCTCGCGGAAAAACTTCAAAGACCCAACCCCCTGATTATGGGCATAGTCAACGCGACCCCGGACAGTTTTTCTGACGGCGGATTATTCGCCGACCCGGAATGTGCCTTGCATCATGCCTTGGACATGGCAAGGCTCGGGGCTGACATCATTGACGTGGGCGGAGAGTCTACCCGACCCGGTTCCTCCCCAGTGAGTGCTTCTGTACAAACCAACCGCGTCATCCCAGTGATCGAAGCATTAAAGCGTTCTCTTCCAGCCGATACTTTCATCAGTATTGACACCAGCTTGACGAAAGTGGCTGAATCAGCGCTAAACGCTGGTGCCACGATCATTAACGATGTCACGGCAGGCTTGGGCGACCCGGAATTATTGAACTTGGCTGCCGAACGGGGTGTCTCCATTATACTGATGCATATGCAGGGAACTCCTTGCACGATGCAGGACAATCCAAGCTATGTTAATGTGGTTGAGGAGGTGCTTGGCTTTTTGATGGAACGAGCCGAGGCGGCAAAAGCGGCCGGGATACCCAACAACAACATCATACTCGATCCCGGCATTGGTTTTGGAAAAAGCAGGGAGGACAATTTGGTTTTATTGGCGAATCTTTGGCGTTTTTCGGCAGTTGGCTATGCCACACTACTCGGAACCAGTCGCAAACGCTTCATGGGGGCCGTGTGCAATGAAACCCGCCCACGCGAACTCGTTGCCGCCACGGTGGCAACTACCGCGTTAGGTGTCATGGCTGGGGTTAATATCTTCCGTGTGCATGACATTCGGGAAAACCGCCAAGCGGCGGATGTGGCCTTTGCCATCAAGCAGGCGAATGAACGTTAGGTTTCAGGAGTACTTCGTGAGGGCTGTACTAGTGCATAAGTCCGATGATCAGCCGATACTGCTTTCAATCGTCGATTGTCTCTCAGGCATCGACTGCTTACAACACTTCTCAGATCATCTTGGAAAGCACCAAACAGAACAGAAGAAGATTGTTAGCAGGTTTCAGAACCTCGCCAAGTCTGAGCTTCAACTGGCAATCCCCGAGGTTAAGTGGAGTATTGAGTACCGCCCAAGTCGGACGAATCGAGATTCCATAGACATCTTTGGCCAAGGCCGCGAATTTGTGGTTGCCATTGAACTGGACAAGAATCGTGCAGACCAAGTGGCGAAAAAATTTGTTTCGCGTGTGGCACTACTGCCAGCAACAACGGTTTACTTCGTTTCCTTGTGCTATCCAGGAACCGAGAGAATGAACCGATCAGAGTGCGAGAAGTACTTTGGTTATTGCTCAACGCTGGCCCTGCGGATGAAAAACCACTATGCTGGTCTCGTCGTCGAATGAAACCTAACAGGCCAGTCAACCTAACCCGCTCCAGTCGGCTTAGCCTTCTTGCGCGGGCAGGTTACCGATAACGATAGACTTACTTGCCACTAAATAGAATCATGAAAATCAAGCTTTTCTTGCTCATGCTGACCTTGGCGGGCTGTTCAGGCCATAAACCGGTCAAACCACCGCCAGTGCAAGCTCCTTCCACTGAAACCCGCGTCCCTAAGGGGGTGGTCGGTTCCTATTATGCGAACCGGCTCACTGGCGACTTCGCCGGTTATCCTCAACTGAATGATTTCATCACACAAATGGAAACCGTGCATGGCATTCCCCGCGGGTATCTCTACGGGGTGTTTTCGCAGACTCGCCGCAAGCAATGGACCTTGGATTACATGAATAAACAGGGGCCTAGTAAAGGCCCGCCTAGCCCAGGCTCTTGGTCCCGCTACCGCAGCCAATTTTTAACTGAATTGCACATCGAAAGTGGCGTGTCTTTCTGGCGTCGCCATGCCGCCGCACTGAGGCAAGCCGAGGAGCAGTATGGCGTTCCGCCCGAATATGTGCTTGGCATCATGGGTGTGGAAACCATCTATGGACGAAACATGGGTAAGGATAGGGTAATTGACGCTTTGACCACGCTGGCCTTTGATTACCCACGCAGAAGCGCCTATTTTACCGAGGAGTTGGAAAACTTTTTGGTAATGGTCAAATCTGAAGGGATTGACCCCTTTGAGCCACGTGGTTCGTTTGCCGGGGCCATGGGGTTCGGGCAATTCATGCCGGGAAGCTTTTTAAAATGGGCAGTGGACCACAACTATGACGGGCGGCGTGACTTGTGGCATCCCGAGGATGCCGTCGGCAGCATCGCCAATTATTTCTCGGTTCACGGCTGGCAAAGGGGTGAGCCGGTCGTGACCCGTGCCATCGTGCAAGGGAATGTCAGCTTGCCTACCGGTTACGACAAACAATATACCCTACCCGAACTGGCAGCCGAAGGCATCACGCCAGCCACCGATGTTCCCGCTGACGAAAAGCCAAGCCTGTTGCTGTTGCGCGGCCATTCCACTGACGAATATTGGTTGGGTTTGCACAATTACTTCGTGATCACCCGCTATAACCACAGTACCCACTATGCCATGGCTGTGCATGAACTGGCTCAAGCCATTAAGCATCGATATCTTGGTGTTGCAACGAGAGGCTATTAACATGAGTGAAGTAAAGCAATTTCTGGCTTTGGGCATTGCAGTGTTAACGGTGTCGGACACCCGTAACGAGGACAATGACACCTCAGGGCAAACTTTAGTACAGCGATTGAAAGAAGCCGGTCACCAGTTAGTTGAAAAGCGTATTGTTGCCGATGACATTTATAAGATTCGTGCCGTCGTCTCGCATTGGATAGCCGAACCAGCCGTGCAGGTCATTATTACCACAGGCGGAACGGGCGTGACTGGCCGGGACGGGACACCCGAGGCAATCAAGCCTTTATTCGATAAACTATTGGAAGGCTTTGGTGAAACCTTCCGGGCAATATCTTTCCAAGAAATAGGCACTTCCACTATGCAATCAAGGGCGATAGCCGGCGTGGCGAATGGCACTTATATTTTCTGCCTACCCGGTTCGTCCGGCGCTTGCCGCACGGGTTGGGACAATCTGATCAAAGATCAACTCGATTCCCGCACCCGGCCTTGCAACCTCGCCGAGCTAATGCCTAGGCTTATGGAAAAGTAATGTGCATGGCGGGCTAATACAGCAGGTCAATAAATGGATTTTCCATAGTGCCATAAACCACTTAATCAGCTAAGTTCCCGCAAGGTTTCTCAATTCCTGCCGCAAGTGGGAGCGGTCCCCGAGGCGGGTCAACAACGGCCCATGCTGATGAAACTCGACGATAGACAGCGAGGCCGTTGCCACGCCAATCCGGTCGCGATAATTGCCAATGTCGATGCCCAGCAGCGAACACAACAAAATTCGGATGGTGGCTTTGTGGGATACCACCAGTACATCACCTTGCTCATGCTCGCTTTGAATTTCATGCAGAACCGACAAGGCTCGTTGGGCGACATCAATGCCGCGTTCACCAGCGTTCGGCGCATTCCAACCGGCATCTGCCAGCCAGTTGAGATAGTCTTGCCCAAACTCAAGCCGCGCCTCCTCGAATGTCTTCCCCTCCCAGTCGCCAAAGTCCAACTCGCGCAGACCGTCCCGATATTTCGGCTCCTGCCCAATCGCCTTGCACAAGGGTGCTACGGTGGCCTTGGTCCGGCGCATTGGGCTGGCGTAAATCCCGACCCATGGGTGGTCATGGTAGACCGAGGCAAAGTCTTCCGCCATCTGCAAACCAGTGTCCGTGAGTTCGGGGTCTGAACGACCACAATAGCCGCCATCACGGCTGGCTTCGGTTTCCCCGTGCCTAAGCAAATAAAGTGTTAGCCCTGTCATGTGTCCCCCTTTAGTGATTTATTGCAGTTTAACGTTTACCTGCCATGGTAGCAAAGGTGACTTGCCAGCCCTAGTCCAGATTGCAAGATTTTGAATTTTGAACGTCGCGTTTTAAACTATTGAGTCATACTTTACTTTGAATTGATAGGGAAAATATTTTCATGTTTCCACTCCTGAAAAAAAAGCAACGCTCGCTTATCGGGCTAATTGGATCGATTTTCTTGTTGCTTTGTAATATTGAAATCGCTTTTAGCGGCAATAAAGAGATTAAGACATCTGATGAAATAACCAAGGACTTGAATTATTTACTGACTTTTGTCGGCCCAAGTCACGCTGATTGTCGTTCCTTAGAATCCGGTAAAATTAGTGAAGCCATGAAATTTGTGACCCGGCCCAAAGAAAAAGGGGTTCTTTATTTTCCTGATGATATTGATGGTTTGACCTCGACCTATCATGAAGTGGACATCGCCCGAAGCTTGGATCAAATTTTGCAATTAACCGAAAACCCTCAAATTCCGGCGGTTTTCACAGCTCCTTCCACGATCCGCATGTCCCGTTGGCAATCCATTGAAACCCCTGACCACCAGCGACCTAAACTTTGGGAATATTTGCCTAAGCTTGACCGGCCGCTGTGCTTTTCAGGAATAGAACATGTAGTCAACACCCCTGACCAGCACACAGGCGCCTATTATGAGTACGATTTATATCGCAGCGTGATACTGACCAAATACAATGGGCTAAACCTACTGATCAGCTTGTCCAAGCAAGTGGATGTTTCCAATGTTGGGAAAAAGGGGCTGATCCTTGGTGGCGATGACCAATGGGATTATTTCTACTCTGACAAAGCCGGGTTAAATAATGCCGCTCTTGGTTGGGTCGATTCTTATGTCTACAATTCCCAGTCCGTATCCTTTTATTTAGAAAACCCATCCAACCACAATTCTGTCAGGGTCGGCGTATTCAAATGGCTAAGGGCTGGCTGGTCAAACATCAATTTTGTCGAAAGGGCGCATATTGAAGATGGTTTAGAGCGTTTTGCCAGTGTACTGAAGCAAATCGTTGAAAATCCCAGTATTTCCGACACCCCATCATGGACCCATACTTTGCTGGAGATTCAGCAACTGCCAAAAGCCCAATTGCAAGCCCTCGTCAAAGATTATTTGCAAAACATCCAGAAACAGGCACAATCCGAGGGAGACCCCTCTTTGCCTGAAATAAAAGCCATGACGACAGGTGGCCTGTACTTGAATCGCCTGGATCGTGAAGAAATGCAAGCTATCTTGACGATTGAATTCCTCAAGCAATTGCTCGGCAAACCTTCGCTGTTGAATTTTAAATAGCTTGAGTTGAGGCATACGGCAAATGAAATGGCGCATTAACAACATTTAGTTGCGTCAATTTCGCTTGCATAGGCTATTGTTGATACAATTGTCGGCATAACATTAAGGCTCCTTGCGGCAGTAATCACGTAAAGACACGGTGCTGCATATTGCTCCGAGCCACAAGCTAAGGCAACCCCCATTTACACTATATTCCACAATCCATACAAGGTGAAAATATGAGCAAAATCGTAGATATCAAAGCGCGTGAAGTTCTGGATTCCCGAGGCAACCCCACCGTCGAAGCGGATGTCATTCTTGAATCAGGGGTAGTCGGCTCAGCCATGGTTCCGTCCGGTGCGTCCACGGGTGTGCGTGAAGCCATCGAATTGCGCGACGGCGACAAAGGCCGCTACTTGGGTAAAGGTGTGCTAAAAGCCGTTGAAAACGTCAAAACCGAAATCCGCAGCGCCGTATTGGGACGTGATGCGAATGACCAAGAAGGCTTGGACACTTGCTTGATCGAATTGGACGGAACTCACAACAAAGCCCGCCTCGGTGCCAATGCTTTGCTGGCGGTTTCGCTTGCCAATGCTCATGCGGCAGCCAAAGACAATGCCAAGCCCTTGTACCAATATCTGAACAAAAGCGGTCAGTTCATCCTACCCGTGCCGATGATGAACATCATCAACGGTGGCGCACATGCCGACAATAGCGTGGATTTGCAAGAATTCATGATTCTGCCAGTTGGCGCTCCCAGCTTCCGCGAAGCACTGCGCTATGGCACGGAAGTGTTCCACAGCCTGAAAAAAGTGTTAAGCGGCAAAGGGCTTGCCACCACGGTTGGCGACGAAGGCGGATTCGCACCTAATCTGTCTTCCAACGAAGAAGCGCTGAGCGTCATCTTGGAAGCCATCGAAAAAGCCGGTTACAAAGCAGGCAAAGACATTTACTTAGGCTTGGACGTAGCCAGTTCCGAATTTTATAAGGATGGTGCCTATGTTTTGGAATCGGAAAAGGGCAAATCTTTCAGTTCTGAACAGTTTGCCGATTTCTTTGCCGGATGGGTTGCCAAGTACCCCATCATCAGCATTGAAGACGGCATGGCCGAAGGCGATTGGGACGGCTGGAAAATCATGACCGAAAAATTGGGCAGTAAAATCCAATTGGTCGGCGACGATTTGTTCGTGACCAACCCGGCGATTTTGAAGGAAGGCATCGACAAGCACATTGCCAATTCCATCCTGATTAAAGTCAACCAAATTGGCACCCTGACCGAAACCTTGGCCGCCATCCAAATGGCCCAAGCCGCTGGTTACACCGCCGTTGTGTCACACCGCTCCGGTGAAACTGAAGACACTACGATAGCCGACTTGGTGGTTGCCACTGGCGCTGGTCAAATCAAGACTGGATCGCTTAGCCGCTCCGACCGCGTTGCCAAATACAACCGTCTGTTGAAAATTGAGGAAGAACTTGGCGACAAGGCAGTTTTTGCGGGACGTAATGCGTTTAAATTGGCGATCTAAACTGTTGCAACATTTACGTTGTGAACAAGGTCACCGCATTATTAATCCTGCTGATCGGCCTGCTTCAATATAAGCTCTGGTTCGGCGATGGCAATGTGCTGGAATTCCAGCGCTTGAATGACCGCATTGCCGAACTGCGGCAAGAGGGGGCGAAGCGCCGTGAGCGCAATGCCGCCCTCGAAGCCGAAGTCATGGACCTCAAACAAGGACTGGACGCTGTGGAGGAACGGGCGCGGCATGAATTAGGCATGATTATGGATGGCGAAGAGTTCGTGCAGGTCATTGACCCACAGCACGAACCCGAGCTTTCCGTTTCACCCGCACCCGTAAAATCCACAATTACTGATGAATTGCCGGAAGTAGCGAAAAACACCAAGAAAGAAAAACCTCAACAGAAGAAGAAGCCCAAAGAAGCCGAGACAGCTAAGTCAAAAGAATCCAAAAACACGTCTAATAAAAAGTCAGAGGGTGAAACCTCCACTAAACAAACCTCTGCGAAAAAACCAACAACTGACGCGAACACCAAATCAACGACAACAGAAGCAGCAACCAAAAAGACACCGCCTAAACCTAAGGTAGTAGCGCCGAAACCGGTAGAGGTTCCAAAACCACCACCGAAAAAACCTGACCAACCACCCGCCAAAGCCTTGGAACCGTTATTTTAAGCTAAGGGAACACATGAACCGAAATCACGCTTTCTGGGGAGTTGTACCCGCCGCAGGAGTGGGCAAGCGCATGGGCGCGGATATCCCGAAGCAATATCTGCCCGTACTCGGAAAACCCGTGCTACAGCATACTTTGGAACGATTGCTCAGTGTCGAAGCCTTGTCTGCCGTCGTCGTGGCATTGGGGAAGGAAGACGGCTTTTGGCCGGATTTGCCGTTTGCCAACCATCCCAGAATCCTCGTCGCCGATGGCGGCAAAGAACGGGCCGACTCCGTGCTGTCTGCACTGAATCGATTGGAAGGCATTGCCAAGGCTGACGATTGGGTGTTGGTGCATGATGCGGCGAGACTCTGCATCACCCGTGCCGATGTACTGAAATTAATTAACATTTTGGAACACGATCCAGTCGGTGGAATCCTCGCGCTGCCTTCCTCTGACACGCTCAAAGGGGTTTCTGACGGAATCATCGTTGACACTGTGAACCGCAACCATGTCTGGCGGGCTTTGACCCCGCAAATGTTTCGTTATGGCGCACTCAAAGAAGCGCTGACGACTGCTGCTGAATTGGGGCTGACCGTCACCGACGAAGCCAGCGCTTTGGAACTGAAGGGCCAAACCCCGCGCATCGTCGAGGGACGCCCAGACAATATCAAAATCACCCGGCCCGAGGATTTAGCCTTGGCCGCATTTTACTTGGAGCAACAATGCTGCGAATAGGCCAAGGCTATGACGCCCATAAATTCATGGAAGGCGATCACATCGTCATTGGTGGCGTGACCATCCCTTTTAGCAAAGGCATGGCTGCCCATTCAGACGGAGACGTGGCGCTACATGCACTGTGCGATGCGCTACTGGGCGCGGCGGCGCTAGGCGACATCGGCAAACACTTTCCCGACACCGACAAGACTTTCAAAGGCATCGACAGCCGCATATTGCTGCGCGATGTTGTCGCCAAACTGAGAAGCCTAGGGTTTAGATTCATCAATGTCGATGTCACCATCATTGCCCAAGAACCCAAAATGGCTCCGCACATTCCAAAAATGAGGGAATACATTGCCGCCGATTTGAGGATAGCTTTGGATTGCGTCAATGTCAAAGCCACGACGACCGAGAAAATGGGATTCGAGGGGCGTGGTGAGGGGATTTCCAGTATGGCGGTGGCGTTAGTGGATAAGGTTTAACGATTTCTACTGGTAGCCATGCAATTTCGGGTAGAATTCAAGCCTAAGGCTATCAAGGAATTGCAAAGTCTCCCCAACGATATAGCAAGCCGTATTCTAGATAAAATATCAGCCTTGCAAGACAACCTTCATGGTGATGTGAAAAAGCTAACTAATCACAGCCCTGAATATCGCTTAAGAATAGGCAACTATCGTGTACTATTTGACATCGCCGATAACACCGTTTTCATTTATCGTGTCCTACACCGTCGAGAAGCTTATCAGTGAAGTGCAACCATGATCGAACTCCATCCCCAGATACTTGAAAACAACGGCAAACGTCAATTCGCCGTGTTGCCCTATGATGAGTTTATTGCATTGCAGGAAATTTTAGCCGACGCCCAAGATTTGATCGACCTACGCGAAGCCAAAAAGACTGAGGGCGAAGCAGAAACGATGAGTTTGGATGGGGTAAAGGCGCTGTTGGGCTTGTGAGGCAAATTGCAGACTTAGCCTAATAGCCACATTTCATCTTAGTTGAGCGTGTTTTTAGATTTATATTGGGGCATGACTGGCTGATACAATAAGAACAAACCGATATAACAGCGAGGAGTTTAACCATGTCTTCCAGCCAACCTACCTTTGACGACATTTTGCGGCTTTTCAAGGAAACTGACGAAAAATTCAAGGAAACCAGCGAACAATTTAAAGAGAATAACGAAAGAAGAGATAAAGAGTTAGAGGAAACCAAACGCTTAATCAGGGAAATGTCGATGGCGACTGACCGCAAAATCAAAGAAGTGTCAGCCAGCATCGGCAAACTCGGCAACCGCCTAGGCGATTTCATTGAAGACGCGGTAAGACCCGCTGCCGTGCGCCTGTTCCAAAGTCGGGGAATCATCGTCCATGAGGTTCAACAAAACGTCTCCGTGCAACGCGGCGAAGAAGGCTTGGAAATCGACTTGATGGTCGTCAACGACACCGAGGCGGTTGCCATTGAATGTGCAAAATCACTGAAAATTGACGATGTGAACGAACATCTGGAACGGCTAGACAAGCTAAAACGGCTGCTGCCACGTTATGCCGGCTTTAAAGTCATGGGCGCAGTCGCGGCGATGGTCATCCCCGACAACGTGGCGCGTTATGCCGCCAGCAAAGGCTTGTTTGTGATCGGCCAAAGCGGCGAAGATATGACCATCCGCAATGAAGAGGATTTTAAACCGGCGGTTTGGTAAGGCGCTACCCTGAGCTTAAGGGTAATATTATCGTTTTACGGGAGAAATCAATCATGGGTCCAACACAAGCAACGAATTTCCTGCATTGCATCGCCAAGCAACACAACGGTTACTGGTCAGCCCGCTGCCTAGACTTTACCTTGTACGCAGTGGGAGACACGTTTGAAGAGGCTAAGGAAAAGCTTGATGCCCAAATTGCAGAATACCTTTACGATGCCACGGAAGGAGAAGATCGGGCGTTCGCTCCTCAATTACTGATGCGCCGCGCACCATGGCGAGATTGGGTGGAATATTATGCCATTGCTACTGTTTTACGTTTTACATGGTTGAAGCGAGTGACATGGGCTACGCTCATTGATTTAGCCCTGCCTCCCCCTCCCTATCGTCACGCATGAGCGGCCATCATCCGCCACTAACATGCGCCCAAGTCAAAGCCATTTTAAAAGCACTAGGATTTGAGCCAAGACCGCAAAAAGGCACTTCGCATGAACATTGGGTGAAAAGGACAGGCGGGCAATTCTTTAAAGTCACAGTCGATTGTCCAAAACAACCATTCGGACATGATCTAATACGCTACATGGCTCGCCAAGCCGGGGTAACTGTGAGAGAGTTTTATGATGCCTTGAAATAACGGCTAAATGCCAAAACAATCCAGATAACTTATGCAAATAATTGAATAACTTTTTATTGTTGTTATGGTTAATCCAGTAGATATAAAGTTCAATGAAGATGATAAAAACCTATTCCAAGTCGATGATCCTAGGCTGAGGGCAGATGCTCTGCGTCATTCTGTTCTACCCCGGCTACATGTCGTGATGAACGAAAGTATAGCGACCATTCAACGAATTTATGATATTGATGTTTTAGAGGATTCCAAAGTTGGCTATCATCCCCAATTTAGGACAAAAAGGGATAATGAATTGAAATTTCTCTATGAAAGTGCCGGTGTCGCCTTGGTAGGAAAAGGAGTTTTAGGTAAATGGATCGGCGTACATAGGCGTGACAATAAACCCGTTCAAGTATTGCCTTATCGCTATGGCTTTGAAATATACGATGAAGGTCTTTGCATAGTCTTGTCGAATACCTGGTTAAAAGGCTTAACCAGAGAATCGCAGAGAAAGCTATTCAACTTTCATGTGGAACATCAAGCACTATTA